>DASTMQ010000637.1:0-28113 GCA_035714005.1 Hyphomicrobiaceae bacterium | reverse complement strand
GTCTTAAGACGCGGGAGAGTAGGTCGTTGCCAGGTCTGCCAAGGGGTGAGACAGCAGCATCGAGACCCTTCTTCACACGCTTTCGATAAGGCCGTCGCGGGTTCGCGACGGCCTTTTTTGCATTGTCGAGCGCGATCTGGCGCTTCGGGACGCGTCCTTGGCCGCCCCTCCCCTAGCGCAAGGACGGTAGCGCCAAGGTATCGGTGTGGCCCACCACGGCTCCGGTACGCGCCACGGCGCGCCAAGCTTTAATGCTCGCCGCGTCGACGGCGTCGGTTTCCTCCACCGCGGCGGCAAATCCCTGGGCCAGATCGGCAATGAGCGCTGCGTCGGCTTCCGCGAGCCGCCAGGCGCTATCGGCCTCGCGCACCGTGTAGTGCGCGGCAGCAAAGCTCTCGCTCAGCAGGTCCGGCGCGGCAGGCCCGGCCGCGGGGCCAAAGCCCTTGTCACGGCCCTGATGCCTATGGAACGCCTCGGTCATGGCGGCATCGGTCGCGTGCGCGGGCATCCAGCGCTGATCGCCGTCGTAGGTAAGCACCGTATAAAAGGCACATTTGCGCGCCGCCAGCGCGGCCGTGAACCGCGCAATGAACGGCGCGGATACCAGGTCGAACAGAGCGGCCGCCGTCACCAGATGCGCCGCCGGTCCCAAGGCGGCATCCAAGCTCTCCACGAGATCGGCGCGGCGCAACGTCACGTCGATGCGCTTTTGTCCCTTGAAGAGGACGAGCGCGCCGCCGCTGCCATCCCAACCGTCCGCCCAGGTGGTGAGCCGCGGCACGGCCGCATCGAGCAACGCCTGGTCGCGGTCGACCAGCGTCCAGTGTTGCTCCGGTCCGAGCAGGGGCGCGGTGGCGCGCAGGTTGGAGCCGGTGCCGCACCCCAGGTCCACCACCGTGAGGGGCCGCCAGCCATCGAAGTGTCGGGCTAAGGCCTGCGCCAAGGCCTTGTTGCGCGAGCGGTGGTCCACCGGTTCGCGCAAATCGAGCCAATCGGCGCTGAAGCCGCTCATCGTGAGGTCTCCTTGATGACAGCGGCGATGATGCGCGCCGTATCCCGCCAGTCGGGCAATGCCTGGCCCGCAGCCCAGGATGCCTGGGCCAAGCTCAGGCGCAGCGAGGTGTCCTCCAGCACGCAGCGCAACGCCGCCGTCAGCGCGGCGACGTCGCCCGGCGCAACCTTGAGAGCGGCAGTGTGGGGCACCGTCTCGGCCGCCGCTCCGCCGGTGGTACACACGATCGGCAGGCCGTGGGCCATTGCCTCCGCCAGCGCCATGCCATAGCCCTCGTATAAGGAGGGCAGCACGAACAGATCGGCGCGATCGTAGTGACGCGCCAGCTCGGCTTGAGCGAGCGGGCCGGCGATGGCGATGCGCGCGCCGAGCCCGGTTTCGGTCAGGGCTTGGCCGAGAGCCGCGACCGCAGCCGGGCTGCGATCCGTCGCCCCCACGATCGTGAGCTGCCAGTCCAAGGGTGCCAGCGGTGCCAGCGCCCGCACCAGGAGGTCATAGGCCTTGCGCGGCACGATCGAGCCGACGGCCAGCAGCTGGGGGGGCGACCTCGTGCCGCGGGCGCGCTGGGCGCGCTCGGTGCCGGGCTCGGCGACGGTGATCTTGTCCGCGGGGACGGCGAAGTCGGACACCAGCGTTCGCAAGGTGGTGGCGCTGGTGACCAGCACGCGCCGAGCCAGTGCCAACGCCGCCGTTTCGAGTGCAATGAGTTGCCGCTGGCGTGCGGCGCTGAGACCGGCCTCGAGACCGACGGGATGGTGAATGAGCGCAACGATGGGCGGCTTGAGGCCGGCGATGGCGGCGGCCGGCATCGCCCCGTAGGCCAAGCCGTCGAACAGGATGACCGTATCGGCTGGCAGGGCGCCAAGCCGGCGCGTGGTTTCGCCGATATCCTCGAGGCTTGCGTCGGGAAATGATCCCGGCAGGGCGAGCGGTCGCAGCCGCACGTTTGCCAGGGGAAACCGCTCCAGCACGCGGCGGGCGTAGACATAGCCCCCGGTCGGCAGCCCCAAGTCACCGGGAATGGCGAAGGCGGCTTCGATCATGGCCGCAGCCGCTCCACGGCCCATCGCTGCCAAGCGGCGCGGCCGGCGCGGCCTGGCGACGGCAGGGCCCACATGCTCACAGCGTCCCTTCGAACGAGGCCCGCGCCAGGTCGGTTTCGTGCAAGGTCACCTTGATCTTGCTGAGCCCCTTGCCGTCCTCGCCCAGGGCCCCGCTCGTGGCCGCCGCAACCATGGCCGCAAAAACGTACTGGCACAAAAACTCCGTGGTGGTCAGCTTGCCCTTGAATTGCGGCAGGGCGTCGAGGTTCTGATAGGCGAGCGGCATCAGCGTCTGCTTCAAGACCTCGAGCGCCGCACCGATATCGACCACCACGTTCTGGCGCGTCAACTTTTCCCGATAAAAAGCAACATCGACCACGAACGTGGCCCCGTGCAGGCCCTGTGCCGGGCCAAAAAAAGGGTCGGGCAGACTGTGAGCGATCATGATGCGATCGCGCACCTCGACGGCGTACATGGGCGTGTCTCCTGTCTTCAGATCTGGGGATAGCAGATGACGGGGGCGAGCGTTGGAGCGTCCGCGGCGAGCGCCTTCGGCAGGCGGCTCGCCGCCGCTTCGAAGGCGATCTCTTCGCCCACCAGCGCGTCGAGGGCGGGCACGGCCAGGAGCCCGAGCGCGGCCTCCAAGCGCCGCCGAAAGCTCCAGCGCGGGCGGTGGCTCGGCGAAATCTGCCCGACCTGGGAGGACAGGATGCGCAGGCGGCGACTGTGGAAGGCGCCGCCGAGCTCAACGGTGGCGGGCCGGTCGCCATACCAGCTAAGCTCGACGATGGGTGCCTCCAGGCCGGCGCAGCGGACGGCGGCATCGAGGCCGGCGCCGGTGGCGCTGGTATGGAACACGACGTCGGCGTCGGTGGGGGCGTGCTCGGGCCTGGCAAAGCCGATACCCAGGCCTGCGGCCAACGGCCGGCGCTGCTCCTCGATATCCACGGCCGTGACGATCGCACCTGGCAGGCGGGCTGCGAGCGCGGCCAGCAGCAGTCCAACGACGCCGGCGCCGACAATCACAATGCGATCGCCCGGGCCGGCGCCACTGTCCCAGATGGCGTTGAGGGCGGTTTCCATGTTCGCGGCCAAGGTGGCGCGCCGCGCCGGCAGGCCTTCGGGGATGGGGATGAGGGCATCGAGCGGGGCATTGAAGTAGTCCTGGTGCGGATGCAGCGCGAACACCGCTTGGCCAACAAGATTGGCCGGCCCGGCTTCGACGATGCCGGTCGCGGCATAGCCATATTTGACCGGGAACGGAAAGGCGCCCTCCTGCATCGGTGCCCGCATGCGCTCCCATTCGCTTGGGCCGACGGCGCCCAACAAAACCAGCCGTTCCGTGCCGCGGCTAATGCCGCTAAAAAGGCTGCGGACGCGGGCATAGCCGGGCCCGGGCGCCGGCAGCGGCGCTGAGCGCAGTTCCACCGCGCCCTTCTTTACGTACCAGAGCGCCCGTGCCATGCGGGTCTTGCCGGTTGATCGGCGCGCCATCATGTTACCGCTCCGAATTGCCAGGATTGCGACGCTGCCATAAGCCAACCGGATGAACACTGCATGAGCGACAGCCTCGATGCCCCCGCACCGGGGGCACTCCCACCGCCAGCGCTGAGCCTTACGACACCCACTGGCCTACAGTCCATCGATGAGCTGACGCGGCGTCGGCGCATCGTATTGGGCCTCAACCTCATCAGCTACGCGCTCATGCTGGGGTGGGCCGGCCGCATCCTCGGCGCCGGCGGCTGGACCTGGGTCGACGGCGTCCTGTTCGTGTGTTTTGCGCTCGGCACGCCATGGGCCGTGCTCGGTTTTTGGAACGCGCTGATCGGTCTGTGGCTGCTTAACGTTGGCGGCGAGGATGCCGGGATGGCCGTGGCGCCCTACGCCGCGGCCGGCGAGCACGCAACGCCGATCCGGATCAAGACCGCCATCTTCATGACCCTGCGCAACGAGGACGCCCAGCGCGCCATCCAACGTTTCAAAATCGTCCAGGACAGCGTCGAGCAAACGGGCGAGGGGGCCGCGTTCAGCTATTTTGTCCTGAGCGACAGCAACGATGGCGCCGTCGCCGCGGCCGAGGAGGCGGCGGTGGCCGCCTGGAAGGCTGCATCCCGCGCGCCCGATCGCATCACCTACCGGCGGCGGCACAACAACGTCGGCTACAAGGCCGGCAACGTGCGCGACTTCTGCGCCCGCTGGGGCGACCAGTTCGATCTCATGCTGCCGTTGGATGCCGACAGCCTGATGTCGGGCGCGGAGATCGTGCGCCTGGTGCGCATGATGCAGGCGCATCCAAAGATTGGCATTCTGCAAAGCCTCGTGGTCGGCATGCCCTCGGCGAGCGCGTTTGCGCGCATTTTTCAGTTCGGCATGCGCCATGGGATGCGGGCCTACACGATGGGCCAGGCCTGGTGGGTGGGCGACTGCGGACCGTTTTGGGGCCATAATGCGCTGGTGCGCGTGCTGCCGTTTCATGCCGAGTGCGATCTGCCCATTTTGCCCGGCAAGCCGCCGCTCGGCGGCCACGTCCTGTCGCACGATCAGGTGGAGGCGACCCTGATGCGGCGCGCCGGCTACGAGGTGCGGGTGCTGCCCGAAGAGGTTGGCAGCTGGGAAGAGAACCCGCCGACAATGCTGGAGTTCGCCCGCCGCGACGTGCGCTGGTGCCAGGGCAACATGCAATATTTGAAGCTGCTCGACCTACCCGGCCTTTATCCGATGAGCCGGTTTCAGCTGCTGTGGGCAATTTTGATGTTCGTCGGCATCCCGGCCTGGACCCTCATGATCGCGCTTCTGCCGGTGGCCGCCTGGCAGGCCCAATCGGTTCCCGAGTTCCCGACGGGGGCCGCCAAGGCCCTCTACGTGACCTATTTTGTCATGTACTTGATGCCGAAGATCGCCGGGCTCCTCGATGCCATGTTCGGTCGTGGGGGTGTGGCGCGCTATGGCGGCTGGCTGCGCTTCGCGGCCAGCGCGGTGCTTGAGCTCACATTCTCGTTCCTGCAGGGCGCGGTCTCCACCATCCGCACCTCCATTTTCATGTTGGGTTTGCTGTTCGGCAGGTCCGTGGTTTGGGGCGGGCAGGTGCGCGATGCCCAGCGCCTGACCTGGAGCGAAGGTGCGCGTCACCTGTGGCCGCAGACCCTGTTTGGGCTGATCGTGTGCGGCGCGCTGGGGCTGATCGCCCCCGCAGTACTGTGGTGGAGCCTGCCGCTCACCGCCGGCTATCTGTTGGCCATTCCGTTCGCCGTCGTGACGGCGGATCCGGCGTTCGGCGCGGCGCTGAAGCGCCTCGGCATCTGCGGGATTCCCGAGGATTTCAGGCCGCCAGCGGAAATCGTCGCCGCCCGCGCAACGGCGGCCTGAGGGCTTGGCTATGGACCTTCAGAACCGCATCGCCGTTCTCAGCAATGATCCGGCGTTCGCCGCGCTGCAGCGCTCGCTTGCAATCTACTATGGCCATGCGGCCCGCGATGCCGCCATGGATCGGCTCTACCGGCGCTTCCTCGGCGTGGGCGAGCTCGCCTTTGATATCGGCAGCCATGTTGGTGACCGCGTCGGCAGCTTTCGCCGCCTCGGTGCACGCGTGGTCGCACTCGAGCCGCAGCCGCTGTGTGCGCGGGCAATCCGTGCCATCTACGCCGACGATAAGGACGTGGTGGTGGTGGAAGCCGCCTGCGCCGAGCGGCCGGGTACGTTGACGCTCAGGATCAACTCGGCCAATCCGACCGTCTCCACCGCCTCCGATGAGTTCGTGGCGGCGGCGGCCGGCGCCGGCGGTTGGGAAGGTCAGCACTGGGATGATACCGTCGAGGTGCCCGCCACCAGCCTCGACGCCTTGATCGCCGGCAACGGCACACCGGCGTTTGCCAAGATCGACGTGGAGGGATTTGAGGACCTGGTGTTGGCAGGCTTGTCCCAGCCGCTGCCGGCGCTTTCCTTTGAATTCACCACGATCCAGCGGGAGGTCGCCTACCGCTGCCTGGCTCGGCTAGCATCGCTTGGCCGCTACGGTTTCGATATCGCGCTAGGGGAAAGCCAAGCTTTGACGTTCAATCGTTGGCTCAGCCGTGCCGAGATGGCCCAGCACATTGCCGCGCTGACCCACGATGCCAATTCCGGGGATGTCTATTGTGTGCTGCAAGCTTGATCGCCAAGGCCCGGATCGGCAGCAATTGGCGCCAGCGGCAGGGCGGGCGCAACGCCGCCGCGGGCGGGCAGCGGCGACGCCGCGCCAGGCTTGGGCGGCGGCGACCGCGTTCGTGCTTTTTCAGTTTGGTCTTTCGCTCGGCCTCGCGCGCGCCGAGCCGCTCGCCGTGCAGGTGCACAATGCGAGCGAGCCCGTGCTGTGCGCCGAAAAGGATAACGTCACTTTGCATTTGACCTCGAGCGCGGTGCGCAGTTTCCGCATCAGCGCCGTGCACCCTACCTATCTCGGTGGCCTGCAGCGGGACAGCTACGAAGCCGATTGGACGGCCTGCACCGCGCCTGGAGACCCGCGGGCGGGTCCGTTGCAGCCGCCCAAGCGCAAGACGCTTTATGAGGACATCGAAATGTGGGTGGTCGGTTTGACCTTCCACGACTTCTGGCGCCCGTCTGCCGCAAGCGTGCGCATCGGCGATCGGCTCGAGACGGAAATCCATCTCCTGCAGGTGTGGATGATCCGGCCGATGGGAGGCGAAGAGGTCTTGGTCTTTTATCCTCAGGATGGCTATTGGCGGCTGCGCCCGAAGGCACCGGCGGAGCGGGCGCCCACCGCCTTCGGCTCCTCGGTCCTGATCGGGCCGATCGAGCTCGACGGGCGGCCAATCGTCAACATCACGGACGTGGTGTTCGATCCGCGCCGGCGCACGTTCACGCTCCGCTACGCGCGGGGCGGCACGGCCACCGTGCGGCTTGCCGAACTCGATGACAAGCGCCACACGCTCGAGGTGACCTTCGACGCGCCGATTGCCGGGGCGCCGTTCGCGGCCCTGCGCTCCATGTATGTGACCGAGTTCAATAACGACGTGGCGCGCGTCGCGGTGCGCGAGACGGGTGCCGGCGGCTGGCGAGAGGACGGCATCATGACCTTCAAGGGGGCGCGCGCCAGCGAGCTGTGGGCCGGGCGCGTGTCGCCCTCGCGCCACAATACGAGCTCGCCCGATCTGCTGTTCTCAGGCTTCAGCGATCGGGTCGACGGGGCCTCGCCGTCTCCCACAACGCCCCCGGCAGCTCCCCCCGTCGCTCCCAAGTAACCAAAGCCTGCCGGCGTTGCCGCGTCGCTTACCAGACGAGTTCGGGTATGGCGGCAACCGTGGTGGCAGCGTCCGCGGCGGCCAACACTTTGGCGAGCCGGGCGGGATCGATGGCGCCGTCGACCAAGAGGTCGTCTCTATGTATGCCGCCGGCGATCAGCAGCCCGTCAACGCCGAGACCGCGCGCCGCTGCCATGTCGGTGCGCACGGCATCACCGATCGCAAGGATCCGTGCAAGGGCCGGTAGGGTGCCGCCGACCTCGCCCGCGCGCGCCAAGGCCGTCCGGTAGGCGGCAGGATGCGGCTTGCCGGCCCAGAACACGTCTCCGCCCAAACGTTCGTACTCGAGCGCGATGCTGCCGGCGCAGGGCAGCCGCACGGCACCGACGTCGACCACGAGATCAGGGTTGGCGCATACGAACGGGAGGCCCCGTGCCAGGCCGCGCGCGATCAGGTCGCGATAGTCCTCGACGCTTTCGCGGCGATCGTCCTTGAGCCCCGTACAAACGATGGCATCGGCGTCCTCGAGGGCCACCTGCGGCTCGTTTAAGCGCACATAAAGCTTGTAGTCGCGCTCGCTGGGGCCTACCCAATGCATGCGCCGATAACCCTGCTCGGCGATGTGGCGCAGCGCGATATCCCCCGACGACACGATGGCGTCCCAGGCATCCCGGCGCACACCCGTCCTGGCCAGCACCTGCTCGACGCCGTCGGCCGGCACCGGTGCATTGGAGACGAGAATTACCCTGCCGCCGCCGCGGCGGAACCGTGCCAGGGCCGCACCGGCCGCCTGGTAGGCCTGCTGGCCGTTGTGCACCACCCCCCAGACGTCGCAGAAGATCACGTCGTAGCGGCGCAACAGCGCGCCGGCGGCCTTGAGGATGGCTGGCGTCATGGATCGGACGAAATACTCGGGCGATGCTCTCGACGAACCGAATGCGCGCCACTAGAAGCAGGCTGCCGGCGCAACACAATGGGCGAAATGATGCACCTTTCCTATGCGCAGAATATGGAAGATTTCCACCTCGACCTGATCTTCGCCGGGCAGGAGAGGGGGGCCTATGTCGATGTGGGGGCGGGCCATCCGGTGGCCGACAACGTTTCCTTCCATTTCTACCTCATGGGCTGGCGCGGTCTGGTGGTGGAGCCGCAGGCGGCGCTCGCTGAACTTTATGCCCACGTTCGCCCGCGCGACCAGGCCGTGTCCTGCCTGGCGGGCAGGGCGGAGGGCGAGGTCGATTTTTACCTGGTCGACAAACTGCACGGCTTCTCTTCGACGGTGCGGGAGCATGCCGTGGGCGCGGCCCAGTTCGGTGCCGGCTACCGGACCATGCGCAAACCCGTGCGACCGTTGCACGCCCTGATCGACGCGGCCGGCCTTGCGGCCATAGATTTTCTGAAAATCGACGTCGAGGGCGCCGAGGCCGAGGTGCTGGCGGGCATGGATTTTGCGCGGCATCGGCCGCGCCTCCTGCTGATCGAGGCGGTTGAGCCGGGCAGCTTGGCGGCGGCCTGGGCTGAGTGGGAGCCGGCTCTGGCGGCGCAGGGCTATCGCTTTGCCTTTTTTGACAGGCTGAACAGGTTCTACGTGGCCGAGGAGGCCGTGGCGTTGCTGGCGCGCTTTCCCGCCGAACCGGCGCCTTGGGATGGCGTCCAGCACCTTTGGGACCACGGCCGCGCGCCCTTGCGGCCGGATCACCCCGATCACGAGCTGGCCCAAGTCCTCCTCAATGGCTTCCTGGCCGAACTACCCTGCCTGACGCCGGCGCTGCTTGAGACCGTGCTCGCGCGCGGCTTCGCCGCCACCGCCAGAGGCGATTTGAGCGGCCGCACACTCGCCCAGCTGCTGGGGCTCAGCGACCTTGCCGGCGCACCGGCGCAGCGCGAGATCGCCGCCTTGCTGGCGAGCGATCAATTTCGGGCCGCCTTGGGACGCATCGCGTCGCGCTACGATGGCGGCCACCTCGACTGAGCGACGTGGCGGCCGGCGGCAATTTCAGCTGGCAACCTGGTTGTAGTTTTCGGGCGCGCGCGGCTCAAATTCGCTTGGCGACCTCCTCCAGCATCACCTCGGTGGCGCCGCCGCCAATCGCTTGCACGCGCGCGTCCCGCGTCATGCGCTCGATGGCGGTCTCGCGCATGTAGCCCATGCCGCCGTGGAATTGCAGGCAGTCGTACATCACCTCGTTGACGAGGGTGCCGGCCAGGGCCTTGAGCATCGATACCTCCCTGACCACGTTTTCGTTGCGCGTGTCGCGCCAGGCGGTATTGAACAAGAGGGCGCGCGCCGCCTCGACCTGGGCGCAGCGCATCGACAAGCGTTGCCGAATCGTCTGCTTATCCCATAGGGGGCCGCCGAAGGCCTTGCGCTGCTTGACCCAATCGAGCGTGAGCTCTAACGCCTTCATGGCCTCCCCCAGCGCCTGGGCGGCAAGCACGAGGCGTTCGTTTTGCAAGTTCTTGACGAGTTGGTAGAAGCCTCGGCCTTCCTCGCCCAGCACATTTTCTTGCGGCAGGAAGCAGTCTTCAAACACCAGCTCGGCGGTATCACTCGACAGCCAGCCCTGCTTTTTGAGCGTGCGCGCCACGCGGAAGCCGGGCGTGCCTTTCTCCAGCGCGAACATGGTGAGATGGCGGCCGCGCCCCGGCTCGCCGGTCTTGGCAGCGACGAACACGAGATCGGCATGCACGCCATTGGTAATGAAGGTTTTCGCGCCGTTAAGGCAATAGCCTCCCGACACCTTGCGGGCGCTGGTGCGCATGGAGGCAAGGTCCGAGCCCGCGTCGGGCTCCGTCATGGCGATCGCGGTGATGATGCGGCCGGCGGTGATGCCGCGCATCCAGCGCTCGAGCTGGGCTTTGCTGCCGGCGTGGTAGAGGTGCGGCGAGGCCATATCCGTGTGCACCAAGACCGTCACCGCAAAGCCGCCATAGGTGGAGCGCCCGAGCTCCTCGGCCAACACGGCGTTGGCCAGAGAATCGAGGCCGGAGCCGCCGTATTCTGGGGCGTAGCGCATGCCGAGCAGCCCGAGCGAGCCCATCTCGGTTAGGATTTGCCGCGGCACGTAGCCCTGCTCTTCCCAATGGTCGCCCGCGGGCAGCACGCGCTCAGCGATGAAGCGGCGGATGCTGGTGCGCAGCATTGTGTGCTCGTCGCCGAAGTAGGGAAAACTTTCGCTGCCGATCGGTTCCGTCATGCTCGCTGTGGCCCTGTTGCGGAGGCAAAGCCGCGCCGCATCGGCGCCGGCTCATCAAATCACGCCCTTATCCCGGAGCGCGGCAATCGCCGACTTGTCGTAGCCGAGCTCGGCCAGGATCTGGTCCGTGTGCTCGCCCAGCAGCGGTGCGCGGTGGCGAATCGAGCCCGGCGTTTCCGACAGCCACACCGGCACTTTGGCAATCGGCGCCGGCCGCGGGGCGCCGGGAAATTCGGTCGGCTGCAAGAAACCGACGGCGTTGATGTGGGGATCCTCAAGGGTCGCTTGTGGCTTGAGCACGGGCCCAGCCGGAATCTTCGCCTTGGCCAGCAAATCCAGGGCCTCGGCATTGCTGTAGGCCGCCGCCCAGCGGCGCATGCGTTCACTGATGACGGCACCGTTGTTGCCGCGCGAGATGTCGTCCTTAAAGCGCTCGTCGCGCAGCCAATGCTCTTCGCCCATCAGGCGGGCCCAGCGCGCAAACAGCGGGTTGCCGATCACCTGCACCAGAATCCAGCCGTCCTTGGTGCGGAAGATGTCGACCGGTCCCGAGGTCTGCCCTCGATTTCCGGTCGGCACGCGATTGGGGGCGATCACGGCCTGCTCGATCAACAGGGCGTTGCCGAGCGTGACCGCCGTTGCCAGCAAGGCGCCCTCCACCCACTGTCCCTTGCCGGTGGCCCGGCGCGCCATCAGCGCCGCCATGGTTCCAAAGGCACAATGCAAGGCCGTGCCGAAATCGACCCAAGGAACCTGCGCGCGATAGGGCTGTTCTTCCTCGCCGGTCATGTAGACCGCGCCGGACATGACCTGGCCGATGCCGTCGAAGCCGACGCGGTCGCTGTAGGGCCCACCGCGCCCATAGGCGGAGACGGTGGTCAGAATAATGTCAGGCTTGACTGCGGTTAGGCTGGCGTAGTCGAGCTGCATGGCCGCAAGGGTCTGGGGCGGCAGATTGGCGATCACCACATCGGCCCGCTCGACCAAGCGACGGACGACCTGTTGGCCTTCGGGCCGCATGGGATCAAGCGTCATGCCGAGCTTGTTGCGGTTCATCTGCAGGAACAAGGCGCCTTCGCCGGTGGTGGCAACTGGGGCTTGGAATCGGTCCTCGCTGCCCTCGCGCTTCTCGATCCGGATCACCTCGGCGCCGTGTTCGGCCAGGAGCGCCGCGCAGTAGGGCCCAGCGATGTAGCGGCCGAAATCCAACACGCGAATGCCCTCGAGAACGCCAGCCATTTCGGAACCCTTTGCTTTAGATCACAGAACCCGCCTCGATCTATGTGTATCAGGATCGTCACAACTTGGCTGCCTCTGGTGCTGCGCCTGCCGTTTCTGGTCCCGCCGCCTCGGGCGCAGCTCGCGATGGCGCCGGAGCGCAAAGCAGTTTAGCCTGAGGCACGCTGACGATCGTACGGGTTCAAGTTCGCGGGATTTGGCAACACGGGAAGGGCGGGCTTTTGCCCGATCCTCCCACATCCGGGAGCAAAAGCATGGATCCGCAGGCACTCATCATCTTTTTGATCATTGGCGCCATCGCCGGTTGGCTTGCCGGCATGGTGATGACAGGGGGAGGCTTCGGCCTGCTCGGCAACATCGTCGTCGGCATTGTCGGCGCCTTCGTTGCCGGCTGGCTATTTCCCAATTTCTGGCCGCTTGGGGGCATCCTCGGGCCGATCGTGCACGCAGCCATCGGCGCCATTATCGTACTGTTCGTGGTCGGCCTCATCAAACGCGCCTGAGCTTTAAGGGCGCGCGCGGGTGTGTGAGGGGGCGCGCGCGCCTTGTGCCAGCCCGTTAGGGGCGGATTTGACCGCTACCGCGCACCACGTACTTGAACGTAGTCAGCTGCTCGACGCCAACCGGCCCGCGGGCATGCAGCCGCCCGGTGGCGATGCCGATTTCCGCACCCATGCCGAATTCGCCACCGTCGGCGAATTGTGTGGAGGCGTTGTGCAGCACAATGGCGCTGTCGAGGCCGCTGAGAAAGCGCTCGGCAGCGGCGCCGTCGCTGGCGATGATGCAATCGGTGTGCTGCGAGCCATAGCGGCGGATATGGGCAATGGCGCCCTCGACACCGTCGACCACGCGCACGGCAATAATCGCATCCAGGTATTCGGCTGACCAGTCTTGTTCGCTAGCGGCCAGCACGCGTCGGTCGGCGGCTTGCGCGGCCGCATCGCCTCTGACCTCGCATCCGGCATCGGCGAGGGCACCGATAACAGCCGCAAGCTGGCCGGCGGGCGCCGCCTTGTCGACGAGCAGGGTCTCGGTTGCACCACAGACGCCGGTCCGCCGCAGCTTGGCATTGAGCACGATCGCCTTGGCCATCTCGAGCTCGGCGCTGCGGTCGACATAGGTGTGGCAGATGCCTTCCAAATGCGCAAACACCGGCACGCGCGCTTCCTCCTGCACACGCGCGACCAGGCTCTTGCCTCCCCGCGGCACGATCACGTCGATGGCGCCATCGAGGCCCTTGAGCATCAGTCCGACGGCCTCGCGGTCGGTGGTGGGCACGAGCTGAACTGCGCTCTCGGGCAGTCCGGCTTCGCGCAAGCCACGCGCCAGGCAGACCTGGATGGCGCGGCTGGAGTGGTGGCTGTCCGAGCCACCGCGCAGGATCGCGGCGTTGGCGGACTTGAGGCAAAGCCCGCCGGCATCCGCGGTCACGTTTGGCCGGCTTTCATAGATGATGCCGACCACACCCAGGGGCACGCGCACGCGCTCGATGCGCAGGCCATTCGGGCGCGTCCAGCAGGCAAGCACGCCGCCAATGGGATCGGCGAGCCCAGCGACCGCTTCCAAGCCCTTGGCAATGGCCTCGATGCGCTGCGGATCGAGCAGCAGGCGATCGAGGAACGCCGCGCTGACGCCAGTGCTGCGCGCCTCCTTGAGGTCGCGCTCGTTGGCGAGCAGGATGGCGGCGGTTTGCGCTCTGATCTCGCGCCCGGCCGCGACCAGCGCCGCGTCCTTGGCTTCGCTGCCGGCCTGCGCCAAGGCGCCTGCCGCCTCCCGCGCGGCAAGGCCGATGGCGCGCATTACCGCGCCGACATCGTTGAGCGTTTCGGGTTTGCGTTGCGTTGACAAGGACGTTGCTTCGACTGTTGGTGCTCTCCGCTTAGCATTTTCAGGCGCGACTGAGAACCATGTCATCGCGATGGATTAGGGCGGCGCGCCCCTCGTAGCCAAGAATGGCGGCGATCTCGCCGCTCTTCTTGCCGATGATGCGCACGGCGTCGGTCCAAGCGTAGGCGCTGAGCCCGCGGCCGATCTCGCGGCCGCCGGCGTCGCGGATGGCAACGGCGTCGCCGCGCTCAAACGTGCCGTCCACCCGCGTCACCCCGGCCGGGAGCAGGCTTTTGCCGGCCAGCAGGGCCTTCACCGCGCCGGCGTCGATGTGGACGATGCCCTTGGCCTCGAGCTGACCGGCGATCCAACGCTTGCGCGCCGCCACCGGATCGGAGGAGGCCAAAAACCAGGTGCAAGGTGCGCCGCCGCTGAGCGCGCGCAAGGGATGCGCGATCGTACCCGAGGTGATCACCATATTGGTGCCCGCGGCCAGCGCGATCTTAGCCGCCTGGATTTTGGTTACCATGCCCCCGCGCGACAGCTCGCTGGCAGCGCTGCCCGCCATCGCCTCGATCTCGGGCGTGATCTGCCTAACCTCGGGTAGCAGGCGACCCTCGATGCCGCAGCCGGGCGGTGCCGTATAGAGCCCATCGATGTCGGACAGCAGGACCAGGCAATCGGCGCTCATCATGGTTGCCACGCGCGCCGACAAGCGGTCGTTGTCGCCGTAGCGGATTTCGGCGGTCGCCACCGTATCGTTTTCGTTCACGACTGGAATGGCGTGCTGGCCCAGCAGTGTGTCGATGGTCTGCCGAGCATTGAGATAGCGCCGTCGCTGCTCGGTGTCTCCCAAGGTCAATAGGATCTGTGCCGCGGTGAGCCCGCGCGCCTTGAACACGGCCTGGTAGGCGCTGGAGAGGAAGATCTGCCCGACCGCCGCGGCGGCCTGCGATTGCTCTAGCGCGAGCGGGGTGCCGGAAAACGCAAGCACGTGGCGTCCCAGCGCGACGGCGCCCGAGGACACGACAATGACGTCCTTGCCGCCTGCGACCAGCTCGGCAACGTCATCGGCGAGCGACTCGAGCCACGCCGATTTCAGCTCGCCACGGGCGCGATCGACGAGCAGGCTGGAGCCGATCTTGACGACGATCCGCCGCGCCTTGGTCCATTCTGCACGTTGCGCCGTCACGCTACCGAGATCGGCAGGGGCTGGGCGCCGTTTTTTGTCCATGTGAGCGAGGGCCGGGGGTAGAGCTACGCCATTGCCGGCAACGCTACCAGATCTGGGTGCGGCTGGACCAGCCCGGCCCGTCGCCGCCCTGGCATGCGCCGGGGCGCCACGGGGCGCGCCCGGGGACCGCGCCAAGGGCGGCCGGCACTAGAAATAGGGCAGGGGCGGTTTGATGTAGGGTTCGCGCGCCTCACGCAGGCGACGCACCCTGGCGCGTGCCGCCAGTCGGGCGGCTCGGTAGCGCGCCATCCTCGCCTGCAGGCTGGGCTTGCTTGCCTCGCGCTTGGCCAACTGCGCGCGCAGCGCTTTGCCGACCCGCTCGGGCGTGTGCGGCTCGACGGCCTCGCGCTCGGCATTCGCCTTGGCCAACTCGGCCCGCGCCTCGGTGAGCGCGCGTTCGCTCGATTGGCTGGCATTGCGCGCCTGCTGCAGCTGCTCGCGGATTTCGCGCACCGCGCGCTCGGCGGCCAGCCGTTGCGCACGCTCCCGCTCGAGCTCGTCGATTGCGGGCCGCTCAGCTGAGCTGATGGAGGCCACCACCGTGCGCTCCTTGGCCAGCTGCTCGTTCGCCTCCTGCAAAGAGCGACCGGCGAGCAAATGCTGATTGCGCTCGAGGACCAACTGCTCCTCGACCGCGCGCAAGGCGCGCTCGCTCGCCTCCTTGGCGGCGCGCATTTTGGCCAACTCGCCACGCGCCTCCTTGTCGCCGTCGCTGGCGGCGGCGTCCTTTTGCACCGTCCAGCTGAAGGCGGCGCCGTCCTTTTCGGCAAAACCCTGGTCGGGGGCACCGAACATGAGGCCGAGGGCGACCGGGGCGAGCAGCAGCAGGCTGCTCAGCAGCAAGGTGCGGCGATTGCCGTTACCGGGCCCGCCGGGTTTCAGCGTGGCCCAGGGATTGTAGGTGCCGAAGTTCCAGATGTGGCCTTCCGGATCGCGACAGGAATAGCCGCGCCCGGTGTAGCCCTCCGCGTCGATGTCCAGCACGATCTCGGCGCCGGCGGCAACGGCGCGCGCCCGGTGCACCTCGGCGTCGGCGACATAAAGGTAGCAAATCTGGGTCTCGAGGCCGCCGATTTGATCGGGCTGTTTCATCAGCCCGTCGAAGGCCGACCCCTCCGCCGGTCCCACCATGATCATGGAGGCGCCGATCGTGAGCTCGGCATAGACGATGCCCCCGTCTTCATCGTCGATCACCAAATGCTTGGCAAAGCCGAAGGCCTCGCACAGCCAGTCGATCGCGCGCGGAACGTCGCTGTAGCGCAACGTCGGAATAATGGCGGTGGTAAATGCGTCTAAGGTCGCCGTCATCTTGCGTTTCCAATGCTGGCCGGCAAATTGGGGCACGCGCGGGTGGGGTCGTCGTCTCGCCGCTACGTCTGACCAGGGGGCGAGCAGAAGCGCCGATAAAATATCAACCGCGGGCCCTTGCCTGTTGAACCTACTGCGGAATTCGTCACCAAAACATGAACGCTGCCCTGCCCATCGGCCGCGGCCCGCACGGGTTCTAGGGTTGCCGATGCCACCGGCGCCGCGGTGGTCGTCGGTTGGCCTTGCCGCCGTCGCGGCGCCGGCAAACGGCCCGCGGCGTTGGTCTGCGGCAAAAATTCTCACATACAGGCGGCGCCGCAGCCGCCCCGGTGTGCGGGGCGATGCTTGGGGCCTTTGGGGCACTTTGGGGGTTGGCGGCCATTTCTGAAGGCACGCAAAGGCGCCCCGTGGGGGCATGGCGGCGGTAGCGCCGGCAGGGCGTTGCCCACTCGCGTCGCGAAAGATGGTGCTACAACCGTTCGGCCCCGGCGCACCTCCCCGGGCACGCCTCCTCGGCACCAGGCCGACGCCCTTGACGGTCTTTAGGAACCTTGCCGCTCTCGCCGCGGGTTGGCAGTCTCGGCCCGGCGCCCATCCCTGATCGGCTCCGCATACTTAAGGTCGAGATCCCAGGGAAAGAAGATCCAGGTATCCTGCGACACCTCGGTGATGAAGGTATCGCAGATCGG
The DNA here is from genome assembly GCA_035714005.1 of Hyphomicrobiaceae bacterium. Classification (GTDB taxonomy): domain Bacteria; phylum Pseudomonadota; class Alphaproteobacteria; order Rhizobiales; family Hyphomicrobiaceae; genus AWTP1-13. Next base: position 11,327 of record DASTMQ010000637.1, on the reverse strand, counting down.
GGCGCCCTGGGGCTTGGCATAGACCGTTGCGAAATGCGCCTCCGGCAGCAGCGGGCGCACGAGTTTGGCGGTCTTGCCGGTATCGGTCAGGTCGTCGATCAGCAGCACGCCCTTGCCCGTGCCGTTGCCGATGGCGCGCACCGCAGGGGCGATGGTCTTGAGAATCGCGATCTCACCTTGCACCGAATAGTCATGGTAGGACGCCACGCACACTGTCTCGACCACGCGCAAGCCGAGCTCGCGCGCCACGATCGCCGCAGGTACCAACCCACCCCTGGTGATCGAGACGATGGCCTCGAACGGCCCCTTGTCGGCGAGGCGCCAGGCGAGCGCGCGCGCATCACGATGAAACTGGTCCCAGGACACGGGAAATGACTTGGCTGGGTTGGGCTGGGTCATCGTCCTAAGCTCGCCAATCCTCATTGCCTGCGGCTTGGTTGTAGCAGCCGCAGCGGCTCGAGGCGAAGGGGAACTCTGCGGCTTGGCAGTTGCTGCAGGCGGCTCTACCATCGTGCCTATGTACCAGGGGTTAGGAGCCACTGCGGAGGCCTGCGGCGCGCCCCTGATGCGGCGCCTTGACGAACTTGCCGCGTTTACCGAGATAGCGGGTGAGCTGACGCGGCGCTACCTCAGCCCGGCGCACCTGGCAGCCAGCCGGCAGGTTGCGGCCTGGATGCGGGAGGCCGGCATGAGCGTGCGGCGCGATGCGCTTTTCAGCGTGTTCGGCCGCTACGAAGGGCGGCGGCCGCGGGCGCCGGCCATCATGTTGGGTTCACATCTCGACACCGTCCTCGACGCCGGGCGCTATGACGGTGCCCTCGGTGTGCTGGCCGCGATCGCGGTGGTGGCGGAGCTGTCCCGGCGCGGTGAACGGCTGCAACACGCCATCGAGGTAGCCGCCTTCGGCGAGGAGGAGGGCTCGCGCTTTCCCGCGCACATCCTGACCTCATCGGCGCTGATCGGCGCGGTCGGCCCCGAGCTCATCGACAGTCGGGACAAGGACGGCATCTCCGTGCGTGCGGCGGTCGCGGCGGCGGGCGGTAATGCCGACGACTATTTGAGTTGTGTGCGTGCGGCGAGCGAAATTGCCGCCTACCTCGAACTGCATATTGAGCAGGGGCCGGTACTGGAGCAGAGCGGGCTTGCCTTGGGCGCCGTCACCGCCATCAACGGCTCGCATCGCCTGTCGGTGAGCGTGTCGGGCTTCGCCGGCCACGCCGGCACGGTGCCGATGTCGCAGCGCCGCGATGCCTTGGCGGCCGCCAGCGAAATGATCCTGGCCATCGAGTGCCTGGCCAGCAGCGACAGGGCCTTGCTGGCGACTGTTGGCCAGATCGCGGCCTTGCCCGGCGCGCAAAACGTGATTCCGGGCAAGGTCAGCTTCAGCATCGACCTGCGCAGTCCCTCCGATGTCGTTCGCGATCGGGCCCATCGGACGCTGCTCACCAGGCTCGGCGAAATCGCCGCCCGGCGCGGCGTTGCGCTGGAGGCTGCGACCTACCAGACCAATGCCGCGACGCCGCTCGCCGAAAGCGTGATCACCGCGGCCTTGCAGGCAATTGCGGCGTGCGGCCAGGCGCCGCTGAGCCTGGCATCGGGCGCCGGGCACGATGCCGGGATCATGGCCCGGCATTGCCCGGCGGGCATGATTTTTTTGCGCTGCAAGGACGGCATCAGTCACAATCCGGCGGAATCGATCACGGCCGAGGATGCCGAGCTTGGCGTGCGGGCGCTGTTGGAGGCGACGCGCCGGCTCGATCAAAAGTTGGCGGAGCTGGGCGCGGCATGACGGACTGGCAGGCGCGCATCGCCGACCTCGTCGATAAAAATTTTGCCGCCCAGATCGCCTTCCTGCGCGAGCTGGTGCGGCTGCCAACCGACACGCCGCCTGGCGATAATGCCCCGCATGCTCGGCACACGGCCCAGCTGCTCGAAGCCATGGGCTACCGTGCCGAACAGCATGCCGTGCCCGTCGCCGAGGTGACGGCTGCGGGGCTGACCTCGCTCACCAATTTGATCGTGCGCCGCCGCTTCGGCGCTGGCCCGGTGATTGCGCTTTCTGCCCACGGCGATGTGGTGCCACCCGGCGACGGCTGGACCAAGCCGCCCTACGCCGGCCTGATCGAAGACGGGCGCATGTTCGGCCGGGGCGTCGCGGTGTCCAAGTCCGACTTTGCCACCTATGCCTTCGCGCTGCGCGCGCTAGAGGCGCTGGCTGCCCCCTTGCAGGGGACCGTCGAGCTGCATTTCACCTATGATGAAGAATACGGCGGACTGCTTGGGCCCGGCTATCTCTTGCGCCAGGGACTAAGCAAGCCCGATCTGGCGATCGCGGCGGGCTTTTCGTATGCCGTCGTCACGGCGCACAACGGCTGCCTGCAGCTGGAGGCCAGCCTGCGCGGCAGGGCCGCACACGCCGCCATGCCCGAAAGCGGCTGCGATGCCTTGGCGGCGGCGGTCGAGGTGCTCAACGCGCTTTATGCCGAGCGTCGCGGCTATGCCTCAATCCGTTCCGGCTTTGCCGGCATCGCCACACCCAGTCTCAACGTCGGCATGATCGCGGGCGGGATCAACACCAACGTCGTTCCCGACAAGGTCACGCTCAGGCTTGACCGCCGCATCATTCCGGAGGAAGCCGCCGAAGAAGTCGAGGCTCGGCTTATCCAGGTCATGCGGCAAGCGGTCGAGGGCGAGCCTGGCATCGCCCTTGAAATCAGGCGGCTATTGCTCGCCACGGCGCTACGGCCGAGCCGGGCGCAGGCACGCCTGGCCGAAACCGTGCAAAAGCACGCAAGCGCGGTATTTGCCGAGCCTATCAGCCTTAGCGCCAGTCCGCTCTATACGGACGCGCGCCACTATGGTGCGGCCGGCTTGCCGGTGGTGCTGTACGGGGCGGGTCCGCGCACGCTGCTTGAGGCAAATGCTAAGCGTGCGGATGAAAACATCTTGCTTGCGGATCTGCGCCGCGCAACCATTGTGATCGCTCGTGTTTTGTTAGACCTCTTGGGCGCGGATGCTGCGTGCGCCATGCGGGCCTGACCGAGATGGGCGCCAATTGCTTTTTATTTTAGGACCTTTCGCGACGTTCGATCTCTCATGAGCACCCATCGTCCCGTGGCGGCCATGCTTGGCCGCACGATCCTTTTCAAGTCCTTGGCCGAGCGGGACCGCCAGCTGGTTGCCCGGCAGATGGTTCCCGCCACGTTCACGCCCGAACAACTGATTTTCGCCCGGGGCGATCCTCCCGACGACATCTACCTGGTGCTCAAGGGCCGCGTTCGCCTGTCGGTGTTCTCCCTGGATGGCCGCATGCTCTCCTTCAAGCACGCCGAGGCCGGCGATACCTTCGGCGAGATCGGCCCCCTGGACGGGGGCGCGCGCACCGCCGATGCAACGGCGCTGACACAGGTGGAAGTGATGTCGCTGGAACGCGCCAAGCTCAACGCCTTGCTGGAAGGCAACCCGCGCGTGGCGCGCGCCGCCATCAAGTTCTTATGTGCCCGGTTGCGTGAGACCAGCGAGCTGGCCGAGGGCATCGCGCTGCACTCGATCGAGATGCGGCTTGCCCGCTTCCTGCTGTCGGCACTCAAGCGTCAGCGCGGCGATGAGGGCGCGATCCAGGCCTTCATCGAGCTCGGCATCACCCAGGGCGAACTCGCCTTGCTGATCGGTGCCAGCCGGCAAAAGGTCAACGCGGCCTTGAATACGCTGGAGCAGGCGGGCGCCATCCGGCGCACCCGCACGCGGCTTTTTTGCGATGAAGCCAGTTTGCTGCGGGTCGCCGCCCTTGAGCAGGGCTAGATCTTGGGCGGATGCGGGCCACAGGACCCCGCGCCTGTGACCCGCCGTGGGCAATCCGTATGGCCGCAGCCCCGCACCGGACAAATCGGCACGGATTGCCCTGTGCCGCCGACCAACGCGCTTTCATGTAGCGCCCAACCGCTGCTAAGGTCTGTCACTTGCGTGACAAGAGCCCAAGCTTCTGCTGTCGCGATAGGCATTTTGCGGTGCGCACGATCGAGAAGCTGCCCAATTGGACGCCTTACCTCGCGCGGCATTCCGGTCGCCGTCGGCGGCAGGGTGCCCTGGGCCGTGGCCCCGAGGGGGGTGCCCGTGCGCGCGCCACCCCAGCTGCGGCGAGGCGCCCATGAGCGCTGCGGGCGGCCCCGTCGCATCGCTCGCCGCCCATGGCGAGCGCCGGCTGCTCACGATTTTGTTTTGCGATCTGGTGGAGTCCTCGCGCCTGGCAGGACGGCTCGATCCGGAGGATCTGCGCGAGGTTCTCACCAGCTACCAGCGTCGGGCGACCGAAATCGTCGAGGCCTTTGGCGGCATGGTGGCGCGCTATCAAGGTGATGGGGTCCTCGCCTACTTCGGTTACCCGGCCGCCAGTGAGGATGACGCCGAGCGGGCGGTGAACGCCGCCTTTGAGCTCAGTCGGCGCATCAACGACGGTAGCGGCGTCGAGGAGGTTTTGCGCGTACGCGTTGGCGTGGCCACCGGTATCGTGGTGGTCGGCGATCTGATGCGCTCGGGCGCCGCCGATAACCCCTCCATTGTCGGCGAGACGCCCAATCTTGCCGCCCGTCTCCAGGCGGTGGCCGAACCGGACACGGTCCTCATAGCGGCTAGCACGCAACGGCTCACGCGCGGGCTCTTCGACTATCGCCGGCTGGAGCTGTCGGCGGTCAAAGGCTATGCGGCGCCGCTGGAGGCATTCCAGGTGCTCGGCCCGAGCGAGGTGGCCAACCGCTTTGCCGCCCTGCGCTCGACCCTGCCGTTGGTCGGCCGCGATGCGGAGCTCGCACGCTTGCTGGGCCTTTGGGAAAAGGCCAAAGCCGGTGCCGGCGCCGTCGCCTTTGTGCGCGGCGAGCCCGGCATCGGCAAGTCGCGCTTGGCGCTCGAACTGCTGCAACGCCTCAGAACGCAGTTTCCGATCGTCAGACGCCTTTACTGCTCGCCCTATCACAAGGACAGCATGCTTTATCCGCTGCTAACGCAGCTGCAACGTACGGCCCAGATCGATGTCACCGACCCTGCCAGCGCCAAGCTCGAAAAGCTGCAGGCGTTGTTGATCGGCGCCGGCGAGACCGCCGGCGCGCTCACCGCGGTGCTGGCCGACCTGTTGGCTTTGCCCGTGCCCGAGCGGCAGACGCTGGAGGCGCTTGGGGCTCGCCAGAAGCGGGAATTGCTGTTCAAGATCTTGATCGAGGCATTCGAACAACTGGCGCGCCGACGCTCGTTGATCGTCGTGCTCGAGGACATCCACTGGATCGATCCGACCAGTCTGGAACTCCTCGAGGCCATCATTACCCGTCTCGACGGATTGCCGGCGCTGATGGTCATCACCTCGCGTCCCGGCTCGGACCCGCCTTGGCTGGAGCGCGAAAATGTGCACACCCTTAATTTGGGGCCGATCGATCGGGGTAGTGCCGCGGCGCTGGCGCAGCGCATTTGCGGCATCGCCGATGCTGGCAACAGTACGGTCAAGGGCATCGTTGCCCGCGCCGACGGCGTGCCGCTGTTCATCGAGGAGCTGAGCAAGGCCGCTCTGGAGGCGGGCGTCGTTGGCCGTCCACCCGCCGCCGGGGTTGGCGAGGCGGCGGCCGGCCCGGCCATTCCCGCCAGCCTGCACGCCTCGCTGTTGTCGCGGCTGGATCGGCTCGGGCCGGCGCGCGAGATCGCCAAGGCCGCCGCCGCCTTCGGGCGCGAATTCGCCTTCGATCACTTGGCGGGCGTGATGACCGATTGGAGCGCTTCCGACCTACGCGCCGCCCTCGAACAGCTGATCGAGGCCGAGCTTATATTGCCGATCGGGCCACCGCCCTGGACGGCCTTTTCCTTCCGCCACGTCCTGATTCAGGATGCGGCCTATAGCACGCTGTTGCGCGGCGAGCGGCGCGCCCTGCACGGCCGCATTGCCAAGACGCTGACGGAGCGCTTTCCCGATATCGTGGCGATCGAACCGGAGATTGCGGCGGCCCACTTTAGCAAGGCGGAAATGTTCGAGCCCGCCGTTCAGTACTGGCTGGAGGCTGGTATTCGCGCCGCCGACCGCTCCGCCTTTGCCGAGGCAATCCAGCATTTCTCGGAGGGCGTGAAGATTTCGCGCGCCCTGCCGCAATCGCCCAGCCGGGCGCGCAAGGAACTGGACTTGCAAATGGCGCTCGGGCCGGCGTTGATGGCAACCCGCGGCTACGCAGCCCCCGAAAGCCTGGAGGTCTTCACGCGCGCTGACGAGCTCGTCGCCAGCGTCGGCACCGTCGCCGAGCAACTCGATGTGTTGCTGGGGCTCTTCAATGTGCACTACGGCAGGGCCGAGATCGCGCGCTCCTTGGAGGTGGCGCGCGCCCACCTGGTGCTCGCCGAAAAGCATGGCCAGGGCGGCGCGAGCAGGGCCCATTGTCTGCTGGGGCAAAGCTATTCGGCGATGGGGGCCTTCGCAGAAGCCAAGCAGCACTTCGATACGGCGCTGGCGATGTTTGCACGCCAACCGGAAGCGGCCGGCTCCTGGGGCGTGATGGCGAGCCAGCACGTCGTGACGCTGGCGCTCAGTGCCGGGGTGCACTTTGCATTGGGCGAGCTCGAGCAGGCGCGCGCGGCGATGCTGGCGGCGGTCGAGCGCGCGCGCGCCATTCAGCACCCCCTCTCGATCGCGCTCGCCATCGTAACGGAGGTATTGACCCCCAACCCCGGCGATTTGCAGGGGAGCTACCGCCGGGCCCAAGAGGCGGTAGAGTTCTGTGCCCGCCATGGCTTGAAGAATTTTGAGGTGTGGGCACGCTTTGCCCAAGGCGCGATCATGACGCGGCGCGGCGATGTCAGCACCGGCATCGACGTCATGCGGGCATCGATCGCCGAGGCGGAGGACTTGGGCTCGCGCCTGTTCAGGCCAGCGCAGCTGGCAACATTGGCGGGCGCCTACGCCAGGCTCGGCGATCAGGCGCGTGCGCTAGCCCTCGTCGAGGAGGCAATCGACATCGCCCAACGCACGGGAGAGAAGCAGGCGCTGGCGGCAATCGAACGCGTCAAGGGCGAACTCCTTTTCGCCGTCGGTCGGGGCGGCGAGGGCGAGGCCGCCCTGCGTGCGGCCGCTCGGACCGCCCGCGCGCAGGGAACCCTTTCCGAGCAGCGCCGCATCGAGGCGAGCCTGGCAAAGCTGCTGGCGAAGCCGCCGGCCTCGCGGATCTGCGTCGGCCAACCAGCTGCCGCCCAGCGGGGTTGGCTCGGCACCCTGCGCGCCTTGCTGGGCTTTTGAGCGGCTTGGTCGAAGGGACGCGGCCGGCACTTCGCCTCAGGCGCTCGGATACCACCACTGGCCCGCGATCACGACGCCGTCCGAACCAATCTTGCGATCGCCGGTGAGGTGCTCACCCAGCACGTCGACGTAGTCGAACTTGCCCTCCTTGACCGAGAGGATGGTGGCATCGCCGACGCTGCCGGCCTTCAATGAGCCGAGCTCGGGTCGCTTCAGCGCGAAGGCGGCATTCAGCGTCGATTGCTTGATGACCTCGCGCAACGGTACGCCGAGACAGAGAAACTTCGACATGGTGGTGACCTGGTCAAAGGCCGGTCCATCGATGCACAGGGCGTGCACGTCCGACGAGATGGTGTCCGGGTAAAAGCCGTTTCCCAGCATGGCGCGTGCGGTCTTGAACGAGAACGACCCCATGCCATGTCCGATATCGAACAGCACGCCGCGCTTGCGCGCCTCCAGCACCACCGGCTTGACGGTGCCTTGGGCATTGCAAGGCGCATTCGGAAAGGGGCGAAAGGCGTGCGTCAGCACGTCGCCCGGCCGCAGCTTTTCCACCACCTCTTCGTAGGATGGCGGCGGATGATCGATATGCGCCATCAGCGGCATGCCAACCTCATTGGCGACTTGCAGCGCCATCTCCAGCGGCGCGGCGCCCTGGTCCCCCGAAGAGTGCCGACCCACGCGTACCTTGATGCCGACGATGACGTCGCGGTTGGCGTCGGCGACGTCGGCGGCCTCCCGCGGTGCCATCAGGCGAATGTTTTCACTCTCCCCGACCATGATGGTCTTGGAGAAACCGAAGATGCCGGCAAACGAGACGTGCAGATAGGCGAGAATGCGCACCTGCGACGGCTCGATCACGTGCTTGCGGAAGCCCGCGAAATTGCCGGGACCGGCGCTGCCGGTGTCGATGGCGGTCGTCACCCCGGAACGGCGGCAGAACTCTTCCGCATCGATGCCGAGCGAGGTGCCACCCCAGTAGACGTGGGTGTGCAGGTCGATGAGGCCGGGCGTCACGTACTTGCCGGCGACGTTACGCACGGACGTGCCCGCGCCGGCCGCGAGGTTTACGCCAACCGCGGCGACCTTGCCGCCGGCGAAAGCCACATCCATCACCGCATCGATGTTCTGCGACGCATCGATGACGTGCCCGCCCTTGAGAATGAGATCGTAGGCCATATTTGCTCCGCGCGATGTTCGACTATTCGGGCTGGGCGGCACCCGTGCGCTCGACGATCAAGCCGTAGTGCTGCGGTTGCCGGTGCTTTGCGAAATTGAAGGTCGTCGCCTTGTAACTATCGGCAAGATCAAGGTCGCAGCGCGCGACCACGAGCTCGTCGTGCTGGCTCAGCGCCTGCGCCACGACGACCCCGCTCGGGGCAACGACCGAGGAGTTGCCGATCATTTCGCAGCCCTCCTCGACCCCGCACTTGGCTGCGCCCACCACCCAGGTGGCGTTGGCGTAGGCGCCGGCCTGCAGGGAGAGCTGATTGTGGAACTCGCTCAGCCGGTCGTGCTCGGGTGCCGGCGGATTGTGCCGGGGTGTATTGTAGCCGACCACGACCACCTCCACACCCTTTAGGCCCATCACCCGGTAGGTTTCCGGCCAACGCCGGTCATTGCAGATGCACATGCCGATGTTGGCGCCCATGGTCTTCCAAACCCCCCAGCCGAGGTCGCCGACCTCAAAGTAGCGCTTTTCCAGGTGCTGGAAGGGCCGCCAGGGCTCGTGCTCGGCGTGCCCGGGCAAATGAATCTTGCGGTACTTGCCGACGATCCGTCCCGACTTGTCGACCAGGATTGAGGTGTTGAAGCGAGCGAGGCGCTCGCGGCGTCGTTCGATTTCGGCAAAGCCAAGATAAAAACCGATGCCGAGGCGCTGGGCCGTCGCGAACAGGGGTGCCGTCTCGTTCGATGGCATCTCGCGTTCAAAGAAGGAATTGATTTCCTCCGCCTCGGTCATCCACCAGCGCGGAAAAAACGTGGTCAGCGTCAGCTCCGGAAACACGGCAAGATCGCAGCGGTGCTCGGCAGCCTGCCGCAACAGGTTGACGAGCCGCTCGACGACCCGGGCACGGCCATCGCTCCTTTGGACCGGTCCCATCTGGCAGGCACCGACCGTGATGAACCGTGACATGCTGCCTCCAATGCAAGTTGCCGCGCCCCTGCCGCCGCTGCCTATGATTGCCGCAATTGCGGCGCCAGGACCAGAGGAGGGCCGAAGGGAGCACCCAGGGCGGGCCAGAGGGAGGCCCAGCGCGTCAGAGCGCGAGCCAAGAGGAGTGGCCTGCGCTCAGCGGTGCGCGAGGCAAGCAGGCGGCCCAAGCCCCCAAGTGGCCTTGGCGCACCCCTCATCCTTCGCATCGCGCGGAAGCGGCGCGTGCGGGGGCCAACAGCTCCAACAGGGCCGCGTTGAAGCGGTCGGCCGCTTCGTAGGCCACCCAATGGCCGGCATTCTCGATCAGGCGGACCTCGAGCTCGCGATGGTGCCGGCGGAGGATTTCGAGCCGGGTATCGAGCGAGCCGCGGGCGATGATGTCCTGGGTACCCCAAATGGTTTGCAAACTCGCCGTAACATCGGCAAGCGCCCTGGCGAGCCCATCGGTTACCGCAAAGGGCCGGCTGCGAAAACGCGCGCGCTTGATGTTTTCGGCCTGCAGATGAATGGCGAGGGGATCGATGTTGTCGGGGTTGGCAAACATCAACACCCGCAGGTTTTGCCGATACACCGCGGCGATCTCGTCGGCGCTCATGCCGGCGCGTTGCTTGGCGAAGGGTTCGCGAGGCTCGGCGGCGAGGCCGAGCGCGGCCACGCCGACGAGGGTTAGCGTGCCGATGCGCTCGCGCATTCGCGCCGCCGTCAGGCCGGCGACGTGGCCGCCGAAGGAGAAGCCAACGAACCGCAAGTTACGCGCGCCCGGCAAGAGCTGACCGAGCCCGGCGACGATGACGTCGGCGATGGTAGCGGGCATGAGCGGCGAGGGCGGCATCGCCGATTGACCCAGTCCAGGGAGGTCGGGAACCCAGAGCTGATAGTGGCGCGACAGGGTTGGAATGTTGCGCAGCCAATGCGTCCAGGAGCCCGAGCCGCCGTGGAACAGCAAAAGTGGTTCGCCGCTGCCCCAGACGCGCCAGACCATGCTGCCGTCGCCGCAGGGCGTCGTCAGTTTCTTGGCGCTGCGGTCGAGGGCATCGACGATGGCTGCCGGCGCCGGCGCGGTCGCCGTCTGGCTTGCTCGATTGGCGTTCACGCGGGCATCGCCGTCTCGGCCAGGCGTGCCCAATAGGAGATGCCGGCCGGGATCACGTCGTCGTTGAAATCATATTCGGGATGATGCAGGCCGGCGCTCTCGCCGTTGCCGATGAAAATAAAGGCGCCCGGGCGGGCCTCGAGCATGAAAGAGAAGTCCTCCCCGCCCATCACCGGAGCGATATCGTCATTGACCTTGTCGGCGCCCGCCACTTGCGCGGCGACGCCGGCGGCAAACTGCGTCTGGTGCGCATGGTTGTGCGTCACCGGATATTTGCGCTCGTAGGTGGCGGTGGCGACCGCCCCGTAGAGCTGGGCCGTCGTTTGCGCCACCTCAAGGATGCGGCGCTCGAGGAGATCGCGCACCTTTGGGGTCAATGATCGGGCGGTGCCCTGCAGCAGGGCCGATTGCGGGATCACGTTGGCGGCTTCGCCGGCGTGGAACATGCAGATCGAAATCACGCCCGCGTCGAGCGGATCGAGGTTGCGCGAGACGATCGAATTGAGCGCCGTGACGATGTGGGAGCCGACCAATACCGGGTCGATGCAATGGTGGGGTCGGGCCGCATGGCCGCCTTTGCCGGTGATCTCGATGTGGATGCCGTCGCTTGCGGCCAGCAGCGGGCCGGGCCGCAGCGCGAAGTGTCCGATCCCGAGGCCGGGCATGTTGTGCATGCCGTAGACCTCCTGGATCTGCCAGCGCTCCATCAGGCCATCCTCGACCATGGCCTTGCCGCCGGCGCCGCCCTCTTCGGCCGGCTGGAAGATCAGCACCGCCGTGCCGTCGAAATTGCGCGTCTCGCACAGATATTTGGCGGC
>DASTMQ010000636.1:0-3737 GCA_035714005.1 Hyphomicrobiaceae bacterium | reverse complement strand
CAAACCGTCCGATGCGACGGCGATCGCGGCCACCCATGACGAGGCATGGCGCACTGCGTACCAGGGTGTGATCCCTGGACCGGAGCTCGACAAGCTCATCAATCGCCGCGGTCCAACCTGGTGGGAAGGCGCGATCCGGCGCGGCAGCCGCATTGCCATTCTGGTATTCGGCGACACAGTGGCGGGCTACGCCAACTACGGTCGCAACCGCGCGCGCAGCCTGTATTACGACGGCGAGATTTACGAGCTTTACCTGCGACCCGAATTTCAAGGTCTCGGCTTTGGCCGCAAGCTGTTTCAGGCGGCGCGGCGCGATCTGGCCCAGAGCGGAATGAGCAGCCTGGTGGTCTGGGCGTTGTCCGACAACGAGAACGCCGTCGGTTTCTATCGCAACCTGGGCGGCCGCGCTGTCGCACGCTCCTCCGAGCGGTTTGGCGGCAAAGTCCTGGACAAGGTCGCCTACGCCTGGCAGGGCTGAGCGCCCTCCTCCAGCGCAATCCACCTGTCGCAATGATCGACGCACTGTCGGCGTCATGGCCGGGCATAGCGCGTCGAAGACGCGCGTGAACGCGCTTATGTCCCGGCCATCCACGCCTTTGGCAGCACTTACAAAGCAAGACGTGGATGCCCGCGACATAAGCGTCGCATCGACGCTGCTGGTTACGGCGCCTGCTGACGAAGAGCGGTCTTCGCTCACTCATCCGCGCTCAATCGTCCGATTTGGGCCGCTCGAAGGTCGGCGGCGGCAGGCCCGCCAGCGCGCAGGCGGCGCGCACCGTATTGGCCAGCAGACACGCAATCGTCATCGGCCCGACGCCGCCCGGAACCGGCGTGAGCGCGCCCGCCACGCTGCGCGCCTCCTCAAACGCAACGTCGCCGACGATGCGTGACTTGCCGCCTTCGCCCGGCAACCGATTGATGCCGACGTCGATCACGGTCGCGCCGGGCTTGATCCAGTGGCCGCGCACCATCTCGGGCCGTCCGACTGCCGCGAACAGGAGATCGGCGCGGCGGCAGACGTCCGGCAGATCCCGCGTCTTGGAATGCGCGATCGTGACGGTCGCATTCTCGGCCAGCAGCAGTTGAACCAGCGGCTTGCCGACGATGTTGGAGCGGCCGATCACCACGGCCTCGAGGCCCTCCAGCACTGGCTGCACCGTCTTGGCAAGAATGACGCAGCCAAGCGGCGTGCACGGAACCAACGCTGGAAGGCCAGTGGTCAGCATGCCGGCATTGGTCGGGCTGAAGCCGTCAACGTCCTTCCGTGGATCGATCGCGGCCACGATCTTTTGCGCGTCGATGTGGGCGGGCAGCGGCAACTGCACCAGGATGCCATGCACGACCGGGTCGCTGTTGAGCCGGCCGACCAGCGCAAGCAGATCGGCCTCGCTCACGGTCTCGGGCAGGCGGTGGTCGAACGAGCGCATGCCGCTTCCCACCGCCATCTTGGTCTTGCTGCCGACATAGACCTCGCTCGCCGGATTATTACCCACCAGCACGACGGCGAGGCCCGGCACCAGACTGCGATCGCGCGCCAGGCGATGCGAGGCATCGGCCACTCGGCCGCGCCACTCGGCCGCGATCGCCTTACCGTCAATGATCTTCGCGGTCATGCACGGCCCCCGCCATATCTCAAAAATTTAGCTGATCGGGACCAGCTTCTCCAGCGCTGCCACGATCGCCGCCCGCTCGCCCGCAATGGTCAGGCGCTTGATCCGAGCGGTCGCTCCGGCGGTGAGCGTGACGCTGCTCGGCGCAACGCCGAGCGCACGTGCGATCAGCCGAACCAGCCCGGTGTTCGCCTCACCCTCGCTTGCCGGGGCGCGGACCCGGGCTTTGAGGACGCAACGTCCGTCCGCAAGCACCTCAATGCCGTCAATGGCGTCGCGGCCGCCGCGTGGCGTGAGCCGAACCGTCAGCGCTACGCCGCCTGGCACTATTGTCCACGGCCGCGCCGTCGCCATTCCTCAGCGGAACGCTTTGAAGTAGATCCAATAGACAAGTTGCTCGAAAAACATCAATCCGATGATCAGAATAGCCGGTGAGAGGTCGATACCGCCGAGAGTCGGCATGCGCCGGCGAATCGGACGCAAGGCCGGCTCAGTGATGCGGTAGAGAAAGTCCGCCACCATTCCCACGAACTGGTTGCGCGTGTTGACCACGTTGAAGGCGATAAGCCAGGACATGATGACGGCTGCGAAGAGAATGTAGATATAGGTCCAAATCAGCGTACTAATGAGCCAAAGAAAGGGATTTGCTGCCATAAGTCCACCCGGCCGGCCGCTCGACGGAAAGCCGCCCGCGGGCGGCTGGAAGCTTGATAGCTGGAAACTTTGATAAGCGCCTTGGCAAGCCTCCGTCAACGTGCCCGTGGCGTCGGCAAGGCCGGCCTTATTGACAGCGCAGGTAGGCAGCCCTAAATGGCCGATACCCACACAACGGGCACGCCCCGTTGCCTCTTGGGGCCGTAGCTCAGCTGGGAGAGCGCCTCGTTCGCAATGAGCGAAAGTTGTTTGCTATCCTGGCGGGACCCGTGTCCACATCCGACGCATTTCTGGGACTTGGCGACGCGGAGCATACTCGCGTTTGCGCGTCGTTCAACCTTACCAGATTCCGGGATAGCGGCTGGGATAGCAGAAGGGGTCCGGGGCTCCAGGCAACCGCGCGAGAAACAGGAGCCCCGGAGACCCAGGACCCGGGCTGGAGAACGGGCCTGGGGAAAGGTGGGCTCCCGCCAGAGGTCCGGCAATGGCGAGAGCCCGTCCACCGTCTCGGGAGAAAGTGAGGAAAGACGAGACGGGGATCAGAGGTCAGTACTTGATGGGCCTGGAGGCACCACTGCCTTTGCCCGTGAAGGGCTTCGGGCGCTTGGGGCGTATCGCTATCGGGCGTCGCAGCCCTTTTGGCATGAACTCTTTGAGGTCCTTCATAACGCTGTTGTAGGTGGGCATACGTGTGGTCATGGTCTTGGGTCTCTGAAACTGTGAAAGTGACACCACGGCGGGCCGACACATTCGGCGCACTGTGTCCCGCGATCTCGTGTCCGTCTCGTCCGCGTGGCGCACGCTAGGGCGATGTGGGCCGGATCGCGGGCGAGGTCCGCTGGCTGGTGCTCATTGCAGTGGATCACCCCAGGTGGAGCCTCCTTACACGGCGGCTCGTTGTCCTCAATCCAGACCCAGCCCTTGGTGGTGCGGTTCACCAGCTTGCGCTTGCTCATCACCGGCCCCGCATGTTGGGGTTCTGACGGATGCGCCTATCAGTTAGGTCCGGGTGTTCCTGCGTCTGCCTGAGGGCTTTTTGCTCCGATGCCTGCGGTGGGTAGTCGTGCTCCCGATCGATGCGGGCAAACTCCTCCTTGATCTTCGCCTCAAGGTCCGCCTCTGCCTTCCGCTTCGCCTCAGTGAGGCGGCGCTTAGCGCGATCCTTCGTCACATCGAAGCCCGCAGAGTTGGCCACAGCGTCGGAGACTTCGTTCCCGGCTGGGTCAAAGTAGCGTCCAGGATCATCAACATACATGAAAATCTTGACGTTGTAGCTCTCCTTGATGATGAGCCCTCGGTCATAGTCCCACTTCCCTCCGATCAGGATCGGGGCTCGCTTCGTCGGCATCTCCGTCACTCGCGACGTGATGTTAGGGTCGTTAGAGAAAGTCATTGTTTCGGTTCCTTTGTCTCAGGTGTTGCGGTGGCGAGGAAGTCCAGGATCGTGGTCAGAGACTTGCCGCCTTCGCCCTT
>DASTMQ010000635.1:0-2281 GCA_035714005.1 Hyphomicrobiaceae bacterium | reverse complement strand
CAACGGTGGTGGCCTCGCGCGTCGAATCGAGCACGGACGGGGAGGCATAGTCGACGAGAACAATCATGCCGCCGCCCTCGGGTGCCGATAAACGCGCGGGCGTTCCGCGGCGCTGGCAAGCGCCGGGTAGGCCGCCAGCGTGCGCGCGATCAAGCCGATCAGCTCGGGTTTGGGATACTTTTTGTCGGGCAGCTTTAAAGCTTCGCGCGCCCGGGCGTGAATGCGCCGAGCGACGGCCTCGTCGTGATGGGCGGCGTTGGCCAGAGCCTCGAAGGCCGCCATGCGGGTTTTGCGGTGCAGCGGTCGCAACAGCGTGCCGAGCAGGATGTCGACGTTGGCGGCGGCCAGCGCACGCGCCCGCGCATCGGTGAGGGCAAGCACACGGTAAGCCAACATCATGACGTGGATATTGGAGCCCTCCACCAGGTCCTGCACGGCCTCGGGCACCGACAGGTATTGCTCGAGCGAGCGCACGAACAAGAGCCGCGCCAAGTCATTGTCCCTGAGCAGCAGGGCCTGGTTGAAGGTGGCGTAGGCGGGAATGCGGGTCAGCACGTTGGAGGCGCGGCGGGAGAACTCTTCCCCGTCGCGGTCCCGGATGGCCTGGTAGTAGGCGGCAAGCTCCGAGGTCGTGGCGTCGTCGGCGTCGCGCCCCTGCTGGCGCTGCCAGACGCGGTTCCAGGAAATGCGCGTGGCATAGCGGCTGGCCAGCGTATCGAGAAGATCTTCGTCCGAGCCCGCTTGCGCGGCTTTGATGAGACCTGGATAGCCCCGCCACCAGGTCGGCGTGACGTTGGCCCGCATCGGACCGCGCACTAGGTCGGGATAGCGCGCATAGACGCGACAGGCGATCGCATCATCGAGATGGTGAATAATGGCAAGGCCCAAACCGGGCCAATTCCATTCGCGCGAGGTGCCAGCCAGTGCCAAGAGCCGCTCGCGCCGGGCCGTCTCGCTCACGCTCTCGTCTGCCATTAGCTTGTCGACGCAGGCATTAAAGAGCTTTTGATTGCGGCCGGCCCGCAGCGTCGCACTCCATAGATCCCACCACCCCCGTTGTTCGGCGAGCTCGACGAACTGTTTGCTGCGATCGTCCCGGCCCCAGCCGCCAATGGTGTCCTCGAGCTTGGCGCGTACATAGGGCATGACGTCCCGCCCGCGCCGCTGCAGAAGCTTGAGCACGGTGGCGCCGCGCTCGATGCCGTAGCCTTCGAGGTGACGGTTCGCCAGTACGCGGTTGAGCTCGACCTGCTCGATCACCGCATCGGCGAGCGTCAACACCTCGAGCTCCCAGCGCTCGACCGGCATCAGCTTGCGGTAGAGCGCGAAATAAAAGGCTTCATCGCCCGCCCCGCGCGCCAGCGCCCCGAGCTTCTCCCACATGGCGCGCTTCTCGCGCTTCCAAAAGGAAACCGGCAGATGCTTGAGGATGAAGGCCGCCGATTTCTGATCGGTGCCGTAAAGGGAGATCGCGCTCGCCTCGTCGAACTCGAACCAATCGTCGAACTCATCAAGGACGATGGCGCGCGCGGCCGGCGTCGGCGCCGCCCGGTAGGCTTCAATGAGTGCCGCATTCCAACGCGCGCGATCGATGCCCCAACCCTTGCGGGCCGCGTACTTCCAGCGCTGCAGACGGCGGACGAGGGCGCCGTCCCGGGCGGCGCGGACCGCCTGCAGCCAGGCATCGAGGTCCGCGGCGTGGTCGGCCCACTTGACCCGGCGCCAGCGTTTGCCGTCGGCGAGCCACTCGGAAAAATGATTAAGGATAAAGGGGCGAAAGGTTGCCCGGCTGCGCGCATAAAGCCGCGGTCCCCAAAACCAGGTGAGGCCCGCAAACAGCGGATCGCGACGCAGCCCTTCCAGGTGATCGCGCAGGCGGCCATTGTCGGGTTGGCTCTCGAGCAATTGCTCGATGGCTTTGCGCAACCGCTTTTCGTCCACGCGCTTGCCCCCGTTGCGAGGCGCCAAAGGCGCAACCGGCCGCACGCTAGCAGAGGAAGTCGGCAGAATTTGTCGGCGGCTTGCCGCCGTGGCGCGGCCTCAGGCGAGCCGTGCCCAAATCGCCACACCCGGTGCCGTGCGCAGGGCTGAGGAACGCTGGCTAGCCGTTGCTTTCGATGGCCCCGGCGGCCCCGGTCCGCACCACGAATTGCTTGAGGGTTTTAACCGTCGCCTTGGGATCGCGCCGATCCGAGATGGCGCGAAAGCGCACGTGCATGCGCTCGCGATCGAGATCGACCACGACGTAGCCGCGATGGCGGCTCTCGAAATAGCGCACGTG
>DASTMQ010000634.1:0-2904 GCA_035714005.1 Hyphomicrobiaceae bacterium | reverse complement strand
GGCGCAGGATCGCGAGGCCATCGCGGCCTATCTGAAGAGCCTGCCGCCGCGCGCGGGCAAGGCGCCCGCCAAAAAACGCTGAACTGCCGCGGCGCCACGGGCGGCGGCGGATCGGCGCGCGGGTCTTCTGTTTTGCCCGCCATCCCAATGCGGCGCCTGCGCCAGCCCGCGGCGCGAGCCCACACCTTGCCCCGCCCCGTCAGGCCGCTGGCCGAGCTCGCGCCAATAGTGCAGGCTGCCGGTAAAGCCTCCCCCGTCGGCCCTTTTGCCCGCAAGGATGACCGCCATGTTGCTGCAGGCCCAAAGCGTGATCGGCATCTTGGCGCTGCCGCTGCTCGCCTGGGCGCTATCGGAAAAACGCTGGGCCCTGCCACCC
The DNA here is from genome assembly GCA_035714005.1 of Hyphomicrobiaceae bacterium. Classification (GTDB taxonomy): domain Bacteria; phylum Pseudomonadota; class Alphaproteobacteria; order Rhizobiales; family Hyphomicrobiaceae; genus AWTP1-13. The sequence goes on along the minus strand of DASTMQ010000634.1, from coordinate 2,528 downwards.
CGCCGGCTGCTGCGGATCGTGTTGGCCGGCATACTTCTGCAGCTCGCCATCGCGGCGATCATGCTGAACGTGCCGGCCTCGCGCGCCCTGTTCGACTGGGCCGCCGGTCTGGTCGCGGCCCTGCAAGCAGCCACCAACGCCGGCGTGCGGCTGGTGTTTGGCTATGTCGCCGGCGGCCCGCCACCCTTCGCCGTCGTCGCACCCCAGCACAGTTTCATCCTGGCCTTCCAGGCCCTGCCGCTGATCCTCGTCATCAGTGCGCTGTCGCGCCTCCTCTATCACTGGGGCGTACTGCAGTGGGTAGTGCGCTGGATCGGCCGCGGCCTGCAGTTGGTCCTTGGCGTCGGTGCGCCCGTCGCCATCTCGGCGGCCGCCAACATCTTCGTGGGCATGGTCGAGGCGCCCTTGCTGGTTCGGCCCTATCTCGCGCAGATGAGCCGCGGCGGCCTGTTTGCCACCATGACCGTCGGCATGGCCGGCGTCGCCGGCACCGTGCTTGCCCTCTATGCCACGATCTTGCAGCCGGTGCTGCCGGGTGCACCCGGACATCTAATCGTTGCCTCCGTCATCAGCGTGCCGGCCGCCCTCATGCTGGCGGAGCTGATGGTGCCGCAAGGCGTCGACGTCGGCGAAACCGCGCCCAGCGCCGACATCCTGATCGATGACCCGCCGCAGTCGAGCATGGACGCGATCGCGCAAGGCACGCGCGAGGGCGTCGAGCTCGTCGTCAACGTCACGGCGATGCTGATCGTCGCCGTCGCCTTGGTGGCGCTCGCCAATCAGCTCCTCGCCGTCGTCGGCCGCCCGTTTGGTTTCAGCGCTACGCTCGAGCAGATGCTGGGATGGCTGTGTGCTCCCCTGGCCTGGCTGATCGGCATTCCGTGGTCGGAGAGCACCACCGCGGGCAGCTTGCTCGGGGTAAAGACCGTGCTCAACGAACTCATCGCCTATCTTCAGCTCGCCGGCAGCGCCGGCGAAGCGCTCTCGCCGCGCTCGCGCCTGATCCTGACCTACGCCCTGTGCGGCTTTGCCAATCTGGGCAGCCTTGGCATCTTGATCGGGGGCATGGTGGCGATGGTCCCAACGCGCCGCGCCGAGATCGTAAGCCTCGGCGCCCGCACGCTGGTCTCGGGCACGCTCGCCACCTTGATGACGGCGGCCGTGGTCGGCGCCCTGACGCCGCCCTAGGCCGCGGTGTGGGCCAGATCGCGACCGCGCCGGCATGGGCAAATTGGCGCCCCTTCCCAGCCAAGCCACGCGCGGGCACCTTTAGGCTAGCGACGCAGCCCTATTGGAGGAGCCCAGATGACGACAACACAGGTGGCCGTAATCACCGGCGGCGCCAGCGGTATCGGCGAGGCAACGGCCCGGCGTTTTGCCGCCGACGGCCATGCCGTCGCCATTCTCGACCAAAACCAGGAGGCTGGCGCAGCGGTGGCAGCCTCGCTTGGCGGCGGCGCCAAGTTTTATGCCTGCGACGTCACCGATGCCGGTGCGCTTGACAGCTTGGCGGCCAAGGTGGAGGCCGAGCTAGGCGCGGCCGACGTGCTCGTCACCTCGGCCGGGCTCATTCCCAATAGCGAAGGCATTATGGACATGGACATGGCGGCGCACGACCGCATGTGGCAGGTCAACTACCACGGCACGGTGCACGCCTGCCGGTCCTTTGCCCGCCAGATGATCCGGCGGCAGCGCGGTGCCATCGTCACCCTCGGCTCCATCAACAGCCGCATGCCGCTGCCGATCCCGGCCTACAACATGGGCAAGGCGGCGATCGAGCGACTGACGCAGCTGTTGGCGGTCGAGCTCGGCCGGCACGGCATTCGTGTCAACAGCGTCGGGCCGACCTACGTGATGACGCCGCCGCTGCGCGCCAAGGTCGCGGCGGGCCAGCGCGACTTGAACAAGATCATGGCGGTGCATGCGCTGAAGCAGTTGCCGGAACCCAAAGACATTGCCAACGCCATCGCCTTCCTGTGCTCGGACGCCGCCGCCACCATCACCGGCGTCCTGCTCCCCGTCGATGCCGGGTGGCTCGCCGGCGTCAGTTATCGCACCTATGCCGGTGGGGTGCCGTGGCCGGAGTAACGGCCCCCGATCTTGCCTGCGGTCATCGCCGGCCTGAGGCCGCGCGGGGTTGAGCGCTCGGCCGCCCGCACCCATTCACCCCGCCCCGCCCCACTCAGCCCCAAGGCCGCGGCGCCGAAGCGGCCTCGCCGCCCCTAGTGGACGTTGCCGCAAAAGCGCTGAATGCGCTTGCAGGCTTCCTCCAGCACGTCGATGGAGGTGGCATAGGAAATGCGAAAGAACGGGCTCATGGCAAAGGCCGAGCCGTGCACGCAGGCGACGTCCTCCTCCTCTAGCAGGGCCAGCACGACATCCTGGTCGGTGCTGAGCTTGGTGCCCTTAGCCGAGGTCTTGCCGATCAGCCCCTCGCAGGAGGGATAAACGTAGAAGGCCCCCTGCGGCTTCGGGCACTTCAGGCCCTTGGCTTGATTGAGCATGGAGACCACCAGGTCGCGCCGCTC
>DASTMQ010000633.1:0-3407 GCA_035714005.1 Hyphomicrobiaceae bacterium | reverse complement strand
GTTGGTGGTGTTCAACAGCAGCGCCGGTGCGGCGACATTTTCCTTGGCACAGGTGCGCGAACCCGGGCCGCACAAGCTAAACAAGGAATTGCGAAAGGGATTGTCGCCGCCGAACCGGGCATCCCAAACGTATTCGAAATTCTTCTCCAGGGTGACGGCGCGATCGAAGGCGTAGATCGGAAATGGCAGAAAGCGCTGCACGAAATCGGGGAAGAATGTTGCCCATGCGAGCGGCGAGAGAAAGTCGTGCGTCAGGAGGCTTTCGGCATCGGCCTCCAACCCGCGCTCACTCGGTTGATAGCTTTCCTGGCACGGCTGCGCCTCGGCGTTTTGCGCCCGCTTTTGCGCCAGAGCCGTGAAGACCGCCGTGCCAAGGCTGCCTCCGGACACGGTGCTGGCGGCAAAAACATGCTGTGCGAAATTTGGGCACAGATCCTGAATGCGAGCCAGGACACGGGCGGCGTGTTGGGCGGCGTAGATGCCGCCGCCCTCGGCCGCGATGATGTAGACGGGATATTCCCGGCCGGCATAGGCCGCGGCATCTTTGCGCGAGGAGATCCAATCCGCGAAGGCCTCGTCCAACGACGCCCGCTGCACCGTCTGCTGGCTGTGACGAAAGCGGTGATTGTCGTTCCAGCCGGCAAACTGAAAGCATAGGCCCGCGACAATGACCAGCGTCACCAGCGGAATACCGAACCGGTCGTAAAAGCGCGTACCGGCCGACGTCAGCACCACGCTGATCGCGACCCACAGCGCAAAAATCGGAATCACGCCGAAGTATTGCGGCAACAGAATTGGGTAAAGCGCAATGGCCACCATCGAGGCCAATCCGACCAAGGGAAATAGGAACCAGTGGCTGATCAGAAACAGGCGGCGACCGCGGGTTTGCGTCAGCTTGCGGCCGGGCCCTACCCGCAGCAGCCAGCGTTCAAACACGGTGATGGCGAGAAACAAAACCACGGCGGCGGCGAAGGCCGCCACGGTTTGCATGGCGAGCGCCGACTGCAACCGACCGGCCTCGGCAACGATGGGTTTCAGCAACTCGGGGATCTTGTCGGGATCCGTCAGCACCCGTTTGTCCGGGAGAAAGCTGTACCAGAGGCCCAGGCCGGCACCGATGAAGGGAGTAGTCGCCAGCAAGCGCGGAACCCAGTCCAGCAACGCCTTTGCAATCGGCTCGCGATCGAGATCTTCATCCTTGGAGACAAGGTGGGTCAGTTCGCGCGTCGCCTGCCAGAGCACCAGCGCCAACAACAACAGGGATGCGGCCGCCATGATCCACTGCCATTGCAGGCCAACGGCGCGCGTTTCCTGGCTTCGCTGCAGCAGTACGCGATAGACCTCGCGGGTCTGCTCGGGCAGCCAGAGCGCAAGGATCGTGATGATTGCCATCACCATCGGCGCACGCATGGCGCTGAGCGCCCGGCTCGAGCCGGCAAAGCGATCGAGCAACCCCGGCGCTGCGTCGACTGGTGCTGCCGCGGTCATGACAATGCCTCCCCCCAAGCCAGCCGCCAAACCGGCAGCTATGGCTACAAGCGTTTGAACCCGCGGGTTATGATGCTATCGCAACGGGCTCGCAACGCATTGAAGCGTTCATCGCTAGGCTGCCGCCGCTGCACGCAATCGATCACGCATTGATTGCAGACCTGGCCATCACAGCGCTCCTCGCCGCAGCAGCGATAGGAGCACTGACAGGCGACGTTGGCTTGCGCGCAGGCATTACCCCTGGCTCTGGGGGCCTGAGCACTCGCCGTGGTGGCGGAGGCGAGCACCGCCGCGGTAACGATCGCCAAGCCGTGAGCGAGAAAGTGACGGCGCCACATCCCGGAGCGTCCCCATTGTCTTTCCGGCCTTTGCCCGCGCGGCGCCAAGGCCAGAAGCGCACGAACAGGCCGAAGTATAGAAATAACATGACCGGCTTGTGTCATGCCGGCCTTTCCAAGGCCGCATGGCGGCGGCCAACGCCGGCAGAGCGCTTAAGGCAAACGAAGGTGGCGGGCCAGGTGGCAGCTTGATCTGCCAGCGATTTTTGTCCTCAACGCCGGTTGTGACGCGCCCCCGCAAGCTGCGGCCCGAGCGCGACCAAGACGGCTGGGCTTGCCGCGCCGGGCCTTGCGCAGCAAACTGCGGCGGCGCGCTCAGGGGGCGTACGCGGGGGCCATACCCCCATTTTGCTCGGGAACGAGGCAGGAGGCATGCAATGGACCTCAAAGGCGCCGTCGCCCTGGTGACGGGCGGCAATGGCGGGCTTGGGCAACGTATTTGCCACGCCCTGGCCAAAGAGGGGGCGGATATCGCCGTCATGTATGCGAAGAGCTCGGCTGAGGCCGAGACCGTCGCGCGCACTTTATCGGCGCGCTACCAAGTGCAGGCGGCGGCCTTTGCCTGCGACATTACCGATCCGGTGGCCGTCGGGCGGCTGATCGAGGCGGTCGGCAATCGCTTTGGCCGCGTCGACATCCTTGTCAACGACGCCGCCTACAACAAATCGATCCCCTTCAGCGATCTGGATGGACTGAGCCAGCAGGTCTGGGACACGATCTTGGCCGTCAACCTGACCGGACCGATGCGCCTGATCAAAGCCGTAGCGCCCGTGATGAAGGCCCAGGGGCGCGGCCGCATCGTCAATATAGCCTCCGTCGCCGGCCTTGCCCCCACCGGCTCGTCCATCGCCTATGCGGTGTCGAAGGCGGGCCTCATTCATCTCACGCGTTGCATGGCGGTGGCCTTGGCGCCGGAGACGCTCGTCAACTGCGTGGCGCCGGGACTGCTCGAGGGCACGCGCGCGACCGCCAACCTGCGCCCCGAGCAGGTCGAACGTGCAGCTTCGGGCGCGCTTCTCAAAAAGGCCGCCGACAAGGACGACTGCGCCGACATGGTGGTTGCCATGTGTCGCACCGAGACCATGACGGGTCAGACGACGGTGATCGACGCCGGCCGCCTCTTCCACTAACGGTCGCCAGCGGACCCGAGCCGGCGCCGCCGCCCGAGCGCGAGGGGAGGCTGGCCGCGATCGGTCGGGATCGCCGATCCTATGCAATGGACGCAGCCGAACGAGACCTGCTCAGGCGGGGCATTTCCTGGTCCAGGGGCTTGCCCGCCAAGGGTCGCCACGGACTAAAGGCTCGAGACCAAATGGCCCCCATCGACTGCCAAAACGGCGCCCGTCATATAGGAGCCGGCGTCGGAGCACATGAGCAAGAGCGGCCCCTCGAGCTCGCTTGCCTGTCCCAAGCGGCGCTGCGGAATGCGCTTGATCAGGCCGCGGCCGGTATCGCTCGCAAAGAACGCGCGGTTGAGGTCGGTTTCGATATAGCCGGGGCAAAGCGCATTGACCCTGATGCGATGGCGCGCCAGTTCGAGCGCCATACCCTTGGTCAGATGCACGAGGCCCGCCTTCGAGG
>DASTMQ010000632.1:0-13887 GCA_035714005.1 Hyphomicrobiaceae bacterium | reverse complement strand
CTCACCGATCCGCGTCAAGCAGCGCTCGACTATCTGGCACACCACGTTGGCAATCGCCTGGACCGGGCGAGGGCCGAAGCCTACCTCGACAATGCACCGGCCATGCTCGACTGCTTCGCGCGCGAAGAATTTGCCGTCTTTTCGCTGGTGCCGACCTGGGCCGACTATCACCCCGACGAACCCGGCGCCTCGCAGGGCGGTCGATCGCTTGCCGATGCGCGCGTTCCTGAGCTCGGGCTACATCAAACGCGCCGACAGCCCACCCGCACTGGCGCTTGCCTGCGGCATCGACCCCGAGGGGCTCGATCGGACCCTGCGCGCCTTTAATGCCTCGGCACGCCACGGCGAAGATTTGCAGTGCCAACGCGGCTCCGACGCCGACCAGCGTTTCAACGGCGCCGCCGACCACTTTCCAAATCCATGCGTCGCGCCGCTCGAGCAGCCGCCATTTTACGCGGTTCGCGTCGTTCCCGGCGAACTTGGCACTTTTGCCGGCATTGCCACCAACGCCTTGCGCAAGTGATCGATGGCGCCGGCGCAGCCCTCGAAGGCCTCTATGCCGTCGGCAACGATGCCGCGAGCGTCATGGGTGGCACCTACCCGGGCGCCGGTATCACCATCGCACCTGCGATGACGTTTGGCTACGTTGCCGCCCGGCGCCTGCGTCGGGTCAGCCGGCGAGCAGCCGATCGAGTTCGCCCCTCGCGTCGAGCTGATAAAGCTCGCTACAGCCGCCAACGTGGGTCTCACCGATCCAAATCTGCGGCACACTGCGCCGACCATTGGCTTTGCGCGTCATCTCCTGGCGCAGCGCAGGGTCGCCGCCGACGTCGATCTCTTCAAAGGCCACTGCCTTTTGCCCCAACAGCCGTTTGGCCATGGTGCAGTAAGGGCAAAAGCGGGTGGTATAGAGCGTAACCCTTGCCATCATGACCCCGTCGGTGCCACGCCAGGTGCCCCCTTGCCTACCCCGCCCGGCGGCGGCTTGCAAAGGCAGACGCTCGGGGCTTAAAGGCGAGCGCTATCTCATCGCTCGGGCAGCCCTTGGCCCGGCTTGCTCGCGCGGGCCCTGCGCCGGGACGCGGCTTGCGCCGCTCACGGGGCAGTGGCAGCCTGCCCCGGCAACGCGACATCGCAGGTGGGGAGCCGCGTGAAGCCGGCAAAGTTCAGCTATGTGCGCGCCGACGGGCTGGCGCAGGTCTTGGAGCTGCTCCGGCAAAACGGCGCGGAGGCGCAGATTTTGGCCGGCGGACAAAGCCTGCTGCCGGCCCTCAACATGCGGCTGGCTCAGCCTAAATTGCTCATCGATATCAACCGGCTCGAAGAGCTCAAGGGCATAAGCTTTGAGGCTGGGCAGGTGCGCATCGGGGCGCTTGCGCGCCACGTCGAGGTCGCCGCTTCGCCGATCGTGTGCCAACACCTGCCGTTGATCGCGCAGGCCATGGCGCACGTGGCCCACCTCGCCGTGCGCAATCGCGGCACCTTCGGCGGCAGCATCGCGCTCGCCGATCCGGCCGCCGAGCTGCCCGCCTGCGCCCTGGCGCTCGACGCGCGCTTCGTCGTTGCCAGCAGCGACGGCCGCCGCGAGATCACCGCGGCAGATTTTTTCAAGGGCATTCAGGCAACGGCCCGCCGTCCCGATGAACTGCTGATCGAAGCGCTGATCCCGGTGCGGCAAGGCCGCACCCCCGTGTTTCTCGAACTGGCGCGCCGCCACGGCGATTTCGCCATCGCCGGGCTGGCCTTTCAGCTGCTGCTCGAGGACGGCGTCGTTGCCGATGGTCGCCTTGTCTACTTCGCGAGCGAGGATCGGCCGACCTTGGCGCTGCGCACCTTGGCGGCCATCCGGGGTCAGCGCCTCGGCCCAGCGACGGCCGAGGCCGCGGTCGCCGCACTCGCCGAGGATCTTGCCCCGATCGATAATGCGCAGGCGAGCGCCAAGATGCGCCTGCATCTCCAGAGCGTCCTCACGCGCCGCGCCCTGGCTGAGGCGCAGGCCAGATCAACCGAGCCAACGAGACGCCCATGAGCGAAGAGACCATGCCGATCAGCCTCACCGTCAACGGCGAGAACGTGTCGCGCAACGTGCCGGTGCGCCAACATCTCGTCGATTTCCTGCGCACCGAATTGGGCCTGACGGGCACCCACCTCGGCTGCGAGCACGGCAGCTGCGGGGCTTGCTCGCTAAGGGTGGATGGCCTGCTGGTGCGCGGTTGTCTGATGCTGGCGGTGCAAACCGACGGCGGCGAAGTCGTCACCATCGAAGGCCTTGATGCGACAGGTGAGATTGCCGATCTGCAGGCAGCCTTCGTCGAGCGCAACGCGCTGCAATGCGGCTTCTGCACGCCCGGCATGCTGATGGCTGCGGCCGAGCTGATGCGGGCAGGTGGGCGCAAAACGCGCGCGGAGATCCGAACGCATCTCGCCGGCAATTTTTGCCGCTGCACCGGCTACCACGCCATTGTCGACGCCGTCGCTGTCACACTCGACAGACGCGCCAACGGAGGCAGCAACCGTGTCTGAGGCGGCGCGACCTTCCCCGCTCGCAGGCAGCCACAGCTACGTGGGGCGGACGCTGCCGCGGCTTGCGGCCAAGGCCGCCGTGGCCGGGCGGGGACGCTACACCGACGATGTCAGCGTGCCGCGCATGCTGCAGGCGGCCTTCCTCCGCAGTCCCTACGCCCACGCCAGAATCCTGAGCATCGAAACGGCGGCGGCAGAGCGTGCGCCGGGTATCGCCTTGGTAATGACCGGGCCGGAGTTAGCCAAGCTCTGCACCGGGCCGTGGGTCGGCACGCTCAGCTCTTTTGCGGGCATGAAGTCGGCGCCGCAGTACCCGATGGCGGTCGACCGCGCCTGCTGGGCGGGCGAGCCCGTCGCCATGGTGGTGGCGGCTACGCGCGCCCAGGCGGAGGACGCCGCCGAGCTGATCCGCATCGAATGGCAGGAGCTGCCGGCGATCGCCGACAAGCGAACCGCGCTTGAGCGCCATGCCCCCGTGCTGCACGCCGAACTCGGCGACAACCTCGCCTTTCGCAAGAGCATCGAAGCGGGCGACGTGGAGGCCGCATTTGCCGGTGCCGACCTGGTTATTGAGGAGAACTTCGAGTTCGGCCGGCACACCGGGGTCAGTTTGGAGCCGCGCGCGCTGCTGGCCGCCTATGACAAGGCAACCGGCAAGCTCACGATCATCACGAGCAGCCAGTGCCCGCACATGATTCAGCGGGTATTCGCACAAACGTTGGGTATTCCCGATCACAACGTGCAGATCGTGGCACCCGATGTCGGCGGCTCGTTCGGCCTGAAGATCCACAGCTACGGCGACGAGGTGGCGGCGGTGGCGGCGGCGATCCAACTCGGCCGTCCCGTCAAGTTTATCGCCGACCGGTTGGAATCGTTTGTCTCCGACATCCACGCGCGCGAGAATTCCGTCAAGGCGCGCATTGCGGTCAAGCGCTCGGGCGAGATATTGGGCTTCGATATCGATGTGCTTTCGGCTGCCGGCGCCTACTCGCAGTACCCGCGCACGAGCGTGTTTGAAGCCAACCAGATCCTCACCATCACGGGCGGTCCCTACCGCCACAAACACTACCGGGCGCGGGCCAGCGTGGTTTATTTGAACAAGCCGCCAAGCTCGCAATACCGGGCGGTCGGGCATCCGATCGGCAACGCCATCGGCGAACACTTGCTCGATCGGGCCGCCGACCGGCTCGGCATCGATCCCATCGAGATGCGCCGCCGCAACGTGTTCCCGGATGACGCCTATCCGGCCGTCAGCGCCAGCGGCATCAAGCTCAAGGACTTGTCGCATCAGCGCTGCCTCGATCTGATCGTCGAGCGCATGCGCTATGGGGAGCTGCGCGCGGAACAGTCCCGCTGGCGCCAACAGGGCGTCGAGCGCGGAATTGGCATCGCCGCCTTCATCAAGGGCACCTCGCCCGGTCCGCTGGGCTATTACGGCAGCGGCGGGGCACCCATTTCCTTGCAGGACGCCTGCGTTATCAAGCTCGAGCCGAATGGCGGCATTATCTGTGCCGTCGGCGTTACCGAGCAGGGCCAGGGCACCAACACCATGGTGGGCCAGGTGGCCGCCACCGCCCTGGGCGTGCCGATCGAGTGCGTGCGCGTAATTTCCGGGGACACGGACGCCGTGCCCTACGGCGGCGGCACCTTCGGTTCACGCGCGGCCGCCATCGGGGGTGAGGCCGTCTATCAAGCGGCGCGCGCGCTCAAAGGCGAAATTCTCGCCATTGCCGGGGAGCTGCTGCAGACCGAGCCGTCGCGCTTGGAGATCAGAGCTGGGATCGTCGTCGACGCCGCCGGCGAGCGACGCTTGCCGCTGGCGGAGATTGGGCGAATTTGCCACTTTCAGCTGGGCGAGCTGCCGAGCAGCCGCCAGCCGGTGCTGTCCCACACCCGGCGCTTCAGGCTGGTCGAGGACCTCTACATTTTCGCCAATGGCGTGCACGGCGCCTATGTGGAAGTCGACACCGACACGGGTTTTGTACGCCTGCTCAAGCACTGGGTGGTGGAAGATTGTGGCCGGCTGATCAATCCGCTGTTGGCCGATGAGCAGGTGAGGGGCGGATGCGTGCAAGGGATTGGCGGCGCGCTCTACGAACACCTGGTCTATGATGGGCAGGGCCAGCTCACCAATGGCACGCTGGCTGACTATCTGGTGCCGATGGCCGCCGAAATGCCGGATATAGATGTGGCGCACGTTGAGACGCCGAGCTCGGCGAGTGAGCTCGGCGCCAAAGGTGTAGGCGAATCGGGTACCGGCGCAGCCCCGGCGGCGATCATGAATGCCGTCAACGATGCACTGCGACCCTTCAATGCGCGGGTGACGTCGCAGCCGATCACGCCGGAAACGGTGCTGAGGGCGCTGGGTAAAATTTAAGGGCCGGTGCCGCGGCGGGCGAGGGAGCATGGGCAATCCCGTCCTAGTAGAGCTCACGCGCGGCCTTCGACGCGAAAGTATGCACACCGGCGCCGTCGCCGTCGCCCGCGCAAATGGCGAGCTGGTGGCCGCCGTCGGCGACGTCGAGCGAGCGGTGTTTCCGCGTTCGGCCATCAAGCCGCTGCAGGCCCTGCCGCTGCTCGAGACCGGGGCTGCCGATCGTTACGGCTTTGGAGCAGCCGAGCTCGCGCTCGCCTGCGGGTCGCATGCGGGCACGCGCGAGCAGGCCGCCACGGTGGCAAAAATGCTGCTCAAGGCGGGGCTCGATGTCTCGGCCCTGGGCTGTGGCATCCAAGAGCCGCTGGATGTGAGCGCCGCCCGAGAACTTGTTCTTGCCGGCCTTGCTCCCACGGCGCTCAACCACAACTGCTCGGGAAAGCACGCAGGCATGCTGGCGACGGCCGCGCATAAGGCCGAAGCGATCGAGGGTTACTGGTTGCCCGGCCACCCCGTGCAGATCCGCATTCTCAATGCCTTGGAAGGCGTCACGGGTCAGCGTCTTGCCAGCGATCTGCGTGGCATCGACGGCTGCTCGGTGCCAAACTGGGCCGTTCCCCTGCGGAGCCTCGCCGGCGCGTTCGCACGCTTCGTGACAGGGGAAGGTCTCGGCCGTGAGCGCCGGCGGGCGTGCCGGCAATTGGCGCGGGCCTGCTGGGCCGAGCCGATGCTCGTCGCCGGCCCGGGCCGGCTCGACAGCGTGCTGATGCGGGCCCTGCCCGGCAAGGTGCTGATCAAGTCCGGCGCCGAGGGCGTTCACTGCGGCGGCTTTCCCGCACTCGGCCTCGGCTTTGCCCTCAAAATCGACGACGGCGCCAAACGTGGCGCCGACTTTGTCGCAGCCAGCCTGGTACGTCGCCTCTATCCGCAGGTAGCAGCCTTGGGGCCGCAAACGCCCTTGCACAACTTCCGTGGCCTGACGGTGGGCGAAATACGAGCATCGCCGGCACTCGAGGGGGTTTTGGCCTCGCTGAGCTGAGGCTCGACCAAAACCGCGCGGTCGGGCAAATGCAGCGCCGCTGCTGCCGCGCTTCACGGTCCCAACGGCGGCACTGGCCGTGGCGCTAGCACGGGCCTTGCCGAGGCGCCGCAAAAGCGATTGAGACAAGTCGCCAGGATCTCCAGCCCACCCTCGAGCGCCTGCGCCCAGGTCAGCGGGCAGGCAGCAGAGCGCCTCAGGCCGGCCGCCGGCCGTGCCAGGTTTGCCGGAACGTGGATAAACCCGACGCGGCGGCCGGGTCGGTCGCGGGCCGCCGCCAGGGAATGATAAAGCGTGGCGTTGCACAGGTAGCCCCCCGCGTCGCGGGAGGCAAAAGCAGGGATGCCAATCCGGCGCAGGCGTGCGACGATGTAATTGACCGGCAGGCTGGCCCGCAGCATCTCCGGGCCGCCGGCACGGACGGCCGTCGAGACCGGCAAAGCGCCGCCCGCGTCGGCGGCGAGGAGGCATCGGTTTTGCCCCCGCTGCTCGACCTCGAAGCCGCGCGCGCGCGCCGAGACGCCAAAATGCAAGATGAGGTCGGGCTGGGTTTCAAGCAGCAGAACCTCCATCTGCCGCGGCGCCGCCAGCCACTCGGTGGGCAGCACGTCGGCGATCAGCTTGGCGCCAGGAAAGCGCCGCTTGGCCGCGGCGGCCAGTTGCGGGACGAGGGCCATGGTCGCGTTGACCGGCACGCCTGGAAACGACGCAAAGCCAGTAAGCAACACTCTCATGGCATTGTCCGCATTTAAGCCTCGACCCGCATCAGGGATCGCCCCGGGAGGGCCGCATACCCATTAGCGCAGCGAGCTGGCCGGCCGCAAGCGCCGGCGTCAGCCGGCCCGCACGCACCTCGGTCTCGAGCCCCAGCACGCGATTTTGCAGCTCGGCATCGGACCGCAACACCCTTTCCAGTCGCTCTTGCAGCAAGGCGCGCATCCAGTCGACCGCCTGTGCTCCGCGCCGAGCCTCAAATTCGCCGCTCGCCTGCATGATGCGGCGATGTTCAACGACGCGGGCCCACAGCTCGTCTAGCCCGCGATTCTCCTGGGCGGAGGTGGTGAGCACGGGTGGCGTCCAATTTGGCGACGTCGGCGTCAGGATGGCGAGCGCCCCCTGATAGATCGCAGCCGCTTTCATCGCCCGGGCGTGGTTGTCGCCATCGGCCTTGGTGATGGCGATCATGTCGGCGATCTCGATGATGCCGCGCTTGATACCCTGAAACTCGTCGCCGCCGCCGGCGAGCAGAAGCACGAGAAAGAAATCCACCATGCCCGCGACGGCAATCTCCGACTGACCGACGCCAACCGTCTCCACCAGCACGACATCGAAGCCGGCCGCCTCGACGAGCGCCATCGTCTCTCGGGTCTTGCGCGCCACGCCACCAAGCGTGCCGGAGGTTGGCGAAGGCCGGATGAAGGCCGATTTGCTTTGCGCCAGGCGCGCCATGCGCGTCTTGTCGGCCAGGATCGAGCCGCCGGAACGCGTCGACGTCGGATCGACCGCCAGCACGGCGACGCGATGACCCGCATCGATGAGATTGATGCCGAGCTGATCGATGGCTGTCGATTTGCCGGCGCCGGGTACGCCCGTGATGCCGACGCGCACGGCCTTCCCGGTCTGCGGCAGCAGACGTTGCAGTAGCTCTTCGGCCAGCGCCACATGTTCGCCTTTCGAACTCTCGATCAGCGTGATGGCACGCGCGAGCATGGCGCGGTCGCCCGCGCGCACAGCCGCGACATAGGCGTCAAGCGACAGACGTTTCTGGTCACCGGCAAATGACATCGACCTGCGCTCTCCTTCCCCGCCAGAATCGAGAAAATCACGACGGCCGGCAAGAGCGTGGTTTGGCTCAAGGTCAATGGCGCGCCTGGGGCGGCCGTGCCAACGCGCCGAGCACAATGGCGGCGAGCACAAGGGCGCCCCCGGCGAGCTTCCAGCCATCGACGGCCTCGGCCAGGAACAGTATCGCCGCCAACAGCGCCGTCACCGGTATGGCGGCCGTTGTCAGGCCCGCAAGCCATGTCTCGACATGGGGCAGGCCGCGATACCAAAGCCATAGACAAAACACGCTGGCAGAGAGCGCGTACCAGCTAGCAAGCATCCACGTCGATGCCGAGATCGCCCCGATGTCGAACGGCAATTCCAGCACCGCGAGCGGTGCGGCACCGGCCAACCCGACCAGGTTGGCGCCGAGCGCCAGTCGCAGCGGTTGATAGGGCGGCGCCAACCGCTTGCCGAGGATGACGAAGCTCGCCTCACAGACAACGGCGCCGACAACCAGGAGGTTACCGATCAGGCTGGCCGTACGGGGCTCGGCACCCGCCGCCAGCAGCAGGAGACCGGCAACGGCAAGCCCGACGGCACCGGTCTGCGCCATGCTCAATCGCTCACGCATGACGGCAACTCCCAACAGGGCAACCACGGCGGGCAAGGTGGCGGTGATGATGCCGGCCTCGGCCGCGGATGTGCGTTTCAAACCCTCAAACATCAGCGCCGTAAAGCCGATCATGCCCAACAGCGCCATCACCGTCAGGTCGCGAGCCTGGCTGCGCCGCATCTCGCTGAGCTTGGGGCCAGGCTCGCCGCCGACCAGCGCCAACAGCGCGCCCGTCGACACCAAGAAGCGAAAGAGCATGAAGAGGTAGACCGGCACCTCCGCAACAATGGCCTTGCCCAAGGCGACATTGGCGCCCGTCAGGACCATGGCGGCCGCAAGCGAGACGCAAGCCGCGAGCCGGTGGCGGCGCGACAGAGGCTTTGTCATGCCTTTGCCAAATCTCGTTGCCACATGCTGGTCCTTACCGACGTCGGGGGAGGCTCGGCACGATTGCGATTGAGCTGGCGTTTCCCGTAAGCTGGCTGCCACCGGGTGGACGAGGATAGGGGAGGGCCATCATGGGCGAGGTTTCGCCGGCAGCCGTCAACCTTGGCATTTTGGCTGCTGGCCTCCTTCTCTACGCCCTCATCTGGTACTTGACGAGAGGGCTGCCCCGGTTCGCCAAGGTTCTGGCGCGCCTCCTGCCGCTCGGTCTGGTCCTGCCGGCAATGCTCATTTTGTCGGGCCAGAACCTTGCTCCCCGGCGCGAGGTTGCCACCGCCCCGCCACCGCCGCCCGCCGCCCGCCGGGAACCGCCGCCAACGGCCGGCGCGCCGGCGCCGTCCGAGCCCAAGTCGGCGGCGGCGCCGCCGTCGGCCCCGCCGCCACCCCCGCCGGTGTCGCAGCCCGCCCCCCGTTCAATTCCCGGCACGGACGGCTCCGCACCGGCGCCGGCGTCCCCGGCCTCCCCGCTGGAGGCCGAAAAGGAAGCGACGCGCTCGCTCGGCGGCCCGCCGCCGGGAGCGCCGGCGGCGTCCCAAGGAGACTGGGACGTGGTGCCGGTGTTCTATGGCACCGATCGAGCGCGCAAGGATCAACCCAAACGCGTCCTTTACACCTCCGAGCGCGCCCGGCGGCTCGAGCTCGGGCATGCCCTGGTAACCGTGCCCAAAACCCATCAAGTTCCCAACATCGAGCGCCCGTTCGCGATCCGTATCCCCTATTTCCAGATCACCCTCTACGAAGGCGCCGAGGATCCCAAAAGCCATTTCACCATCAAGGAGATGTCGGTTCTGAGCCGCGAGCAGTTTATCGCCAAGGCGCGCGAACGGGTAAATGGCAGCCGCGCTTTCAAGGATCAGGCGGTGGTGTTCGTGCACGGCTACAACACGACCTTCGATTATGCGCTCTATCGCACGGCGCAGATGGCCTATGACCTCAAATTCGATGGTGCCGCCTTTCTTTATAGCTGGCCCTCGCTCGGCGACTTCAGCGGCTATGGCTACGATCGCGAAAGCTCGGTGCAGACCGAACCCTACCTGCGCCAGTATCTCGAGCTGGTGCTGAAGGAGACCGGTGCCAAGCAGGTCAGCGTGATCGCCCACAGCATGGGCAACCTGCCCCTGCTGCAGGTGTTGCGCGATCTGGGGCCGACATTGGGACCAGAAATCAAACTCAATCAGATCATCATGGCGGCGCCTGATATCGATCGTAACGTGTTCGAGAACATCGCGGCCGATCTGCAAAAGTATGGACGCGGATTAACCCTTTACGCCTCCGCCAACGATCGCGCCATGCAGGCCGCGCGCCGCGTCGCCGGCGGCATTCCGCGGGCCGGCGACGTGCCCCTGGAGGGCCCCATCGTCATCGAGGGCATCGACACCATCGACGTAACGCAGACCAGCCTCGACTATTTGGCACTCAACCACTCCAGCTACGCGGAAAAGTCCGCTTTGCTCAACGACATCGGTCTGCTCCTGCAGACCGGCGAGCGCCCGCCGGACAAGCGCATCCCGATCCTGGAGATGATCGAGCAGGGCAAGGGGAAGTTTTGGCGCTACCCGGCCATGCGCTGAGGCGGCCCTTCGTCCGCTATGGCGAAAACCGCGGTCCCGGGTCTTGCAAGCAGGGTTTGATTTACCTTGCACGCGCATAGTCGCCACGTGGCAAACTCTTTCTGCGGCGGATCCAACCCCATGCGCGCCAACGGGTGCCTGTGCTGTGTGCTGCTGGCTGCGGTGCTGACGGCTGCGCCGTGCCTGCAAACCGCCATCGGCCAGGCGCAGCCCGCGGCGGCCGAGCCTGGCAACGACATGGCCCCCTCCACGGACGACGAGGACGAGGATGGTGGCAACGATATGCCGGGGCGCGAGGGGCGGCCGACAGCGGACGCCCCCCGTGGCCACAATCAACTGGGCCTCGTGCGTCGGGCCGATGCTTTTGATGCCGAGGCGGAGGAGGCCGGCGGGACGCGGCCCCCCCATGCCCTGCAACTCGCCTATCCCGACCATGACGTCGTCGTCTGCGAGGCAGGCTGCGACGGGCCGGCGGGTGCCATCGTCTACCTGCAGAAGCGGCAGCCCCGGCGGGGCGAGTGATAGGAGCGCGGGCCTGCCCGCCACGGCCTCCTCGTGCGGCATTAAAGCCTTGTGCCGCCAAGTCCGGTTAGGCCAATGCCCGGGCCGCCTCCGCCTCAAACAACAGGCCGGAAAGCCCTTTGCCGCGGCCGGAGGCGAGATACAAGGCCAAGGCCGCCATGTCCGGTTCGCTGCGCAGCACGGGCTCTATTCCGATGGGCAGCGTCTGCGGCACGATGGCGTTGAAACGGATGGCTTTGTGCGCCCATTCCTCGGCCTGCAGCCGCGTCATTGCCGCGACGGCGGCTTTGATTACGGCCGCCAGCGCCTGACGGCGGCCGCGCGCCGGCGTCGCCAGGATGGCAACGTTGAGAATCAAGCCTTCCGTCAGCGTCACCGACATGCGGTTGGCCGCGACGCTTGAAAAGATGCACGCGCCTCTGAGCCGATCGGCGACCAGGGCGTCGATCGCAGGCAGGCTCGGGGCACCTTCGAATGCACCGGGGGCAAGCGGCACCAGGTTGATGACCGCGTCGAGGCCGCCGAAGGTCTGCACGGCGCGCCGGGCAAATCGTACGATCGCCTCCGTTTCGGTGCCAAGCGGGCCGAAGGCCATGGTTTCAACGGCGGTTGGCGCGGCAATTTCAGCGATCGCTTGCATGCTTTCGTTCGCCTCGGCGAACTGCAGCACAAGGCGCGTCTTGTGATCGGCAAAGGCGCGCGCAATGTCGATCCCGCAGTCGCTTGTAATGCCAGTGATTAAGATGCGTTTGTCAGCCAGTTCCGGGTAGGCGGGAGCCGACTGGGCTTCCTCAATGACGCTCATCAACATGCTGGTTTCCTCCGGAAACGCTGTTACGTCCGTGCGCATTGGCGTGTTCCCGCTTGTCACGCCGAATCGGCTAACAACCGCTAAATGCCGATCAGATTCGGGTGAGTGTGTGCCGGAATCCGACCGAACACCCGGCAATGTTAGGGCGGACCCGAGGCAGCGGCAAAAAACCGTTAGCCTGCAGCAGGCGCAACCTCGCAGGGCGCGCGCGGCCCAAGCCTTGGAGCCGGGCCTGGTCCCTGCTAGAAGGGCAAAAGCGTCATCTTGCAACCCGCGGAGACTGCCATGGCCCCGCTCGACATGAAGCCCAATGAGCTCGAGCCTTATTGGGTGCCGTTCACCGCCAACCGCGCCTTCAAAAAACGTCCCCGCCTGTTCGCCGGCGCCAAGGGCGTGCACTATTTCAAGCCCGACGGCAGCAAGGTCATCGATGCCACCTCGGGCCTGTTTTGCGTGAACGCCGGCCATTGCCGCGATCCGATCGTCAAGGCCATCCAAGACATGGCGGCGCGGCTGGACTACGCGCCCGCCTTTCAATACGGCCATCCCAAGGTGTTCGAGCTCGCCTCCCGGCTGGCGCTGCTGGCGCCGGGCGATCTCGACTATGCGTTTTTTTCCAACTCGGGCTCGGAAGCGGTCGATACCGCGCTCAAGATCGCGCTGGGCTATCACAAGGCGAAGGGTGAGGGCGCGCGCACGCGCTTCATCGGCCGCGAGCGCGGCTACCACGGCATTGGTTTCGGCGGCATCTCGGTCGGAGGCATCGTCGCCAACCGCAAGCAGTTCGGCAACATGCTGACGGGGGTCGACCATCTGCCCGCCACCTATGACCGTGCCAAGCAGGCCTACAGCCGGGGCGAGCCGGACTGGGGCGGCCATCTGGCCGACGAGCTCACGCGTCTCATCAATTTGCACGATGCCTCCACCATTGCCGCGGTCATTGTCGAACCCGTCGCGGGCTCCACGGGCATCCTGGCTCCGCCCAAGGGATACCTGAAGCGGCTGCGCGAGCTCACGGCCCAGCACGGCATTCTGCTGATCTTCGATGAGGTGATCACTGGCTTCGGGCGGCTCGGGCATTGCTTCGCCGCGGAGCGCTACGGCGTCGTGCCTGACATGATCACCTTTGCCAAGGGCGTCACCAACGCCGCCGTGCCGATGGCCGGCGTGATGGCCTCCAAGGCGATCTATGAGGCCTTCATGACCGGGGCCGAGCACATGGTCGAGCTGTTTCACGGCTATACCTACTCGGGCCACCCCCTGGCGGCGGCGGCGGGCCTCGCCACGCTCGACATCTACAAGGACGAAGGCCTGTTTGAGCGAGCGCGCAGCCTCGAGGCAGCTTTCGGCGATGCCATGATGAGCCTGCGCGGCGAGCCCAACGTGGCCGATATCCGCACGGTCGGCCTCTTGTGCGGCATCGACCTCGAGCCGGTCGCCGGCAAACCGGGGCTGCGCGGCTTCGAGGCGACGGAGCATATGTTCCACGAACTGAACCTCTACGTGCGCGTCGCCCTTGATACGCTGATCGTTGCCCCGCCGCTGATCGCAAGCGAAGCCGAGATCGCCGAAATTCGCGATGGGATCGCCAAGGTCCTGAAGGCGGTTGCCTAGACCACACGGGCGGCGGCGGGAGTGGCCGCCGCCGGCTCGCCGTTCCGGATCGGGTGCACCTGCCCCGGCGGCTTGGAAAGCTGGTGATAGTCGAGTTCACCCGGTTGCGCATGCAGCCCCGGCGCAGGAATGCTTTTGCCAGCACGAATCAAAAACAGCGGAGTTTGGCTGCATGGCACAGCAACTCGGCATCCCTGGCCCGCCCTCCTCGCCCGGGCGCTTTGCCGACGCCTTCGTCATCTTTTCGGTGACGGTGCTTTCGATGGCGCTCGGCGCCTGGTTCCTCCTGCAACTTGGTCTATCGCTGTGGCCCGGCATGGCGGCCGCCCTGACCGTCTACACGGTGCTGTTGCTGTTTCATCTGCTGGTGCGCCGGGCGCTCATCGACGCCAGCGGTGAAGAGCCTCGCGACGAGATGCAATGGATTGCCGGGGAGCCCGACCTTGCCCCGCCGCTGAGTGACCCGCGCGAGAGGTTGTCCCGCGCGGCATCCTTCACCGGGGCTGGCGAGCCCTCCGACCGCCTATCCTCCGGTCTCGATGATCCGCACGCGCTGCCCGATCCCAGCACCGAAATCGCCTTCCATTATCGGCCGAGGGACGCCGGAGG
>DASTMQ010000631.1:0-2951 GCA_035714005.1 Hyphomicrobiaceae bacterium | reverse complement strand
TGATCTGGGCAACCTTGATTTGATCTCGTGCAATCTTGATCTTGGGCCCTTGCGGTTGTCGCCGCTCGCCGTGGCATGCTGGCCAGCGCCAACGCCGATCGGGCTTGCCCCCGGCGCGCTGCCGTTCGCGCTGGTCAAGCTGCCAAGCGCCGGCGAGGCAAAAGCGTTTGGCTGGTGATCGGTGGCTTCGGCCTGTGCTAGACTGCGTGTGCGCCGGACGGCGCGCGCGATCTTAAAACGACGCCGCGCCCGGCAAGGAGGATCGAACATGACCGCGGTCGGCTCGCTCGGTAGATCGTTTGCCTCGCCCAATCTCGCCGCCGACATCTCCGCGGGGCTCTACGTGCCGCGCGTGGAACCGCTTGAGGGCCCGCTCGGCAGCTTTTCCTTTTTTACCAGACTGCTCAAGAACCCGCTCCGCATTCTCCCGGCCGCGACCTACGAGGAAGACATCGTTTGGGCGGACCGGGCGAAACGGTCGGTGTGCTGGATCACCGAGCCGGGCCTGATCAAGACCGTATTGCTCGACCAGCGCGACGTCTTCGAGCGCACATCCGTGACCCAGCGCCTGCTGGGTCCGCTGCTCGGCAACGGCGTCTTGACCGCCGATGGGGCCGATTGGAAATGGCAGCGCCAGACGGCGGCGCCGGTGTTTCGCCACCAGGACCTGTTAAGTTTCGTCCCCGTCATGGCCGAGGCCGCCGAGCGCTTGCTCGCCGATTGGCGGCAAGACCATGGCGCCACCCGCAATATCGACCGGGACATGACGCTCGTCACCTTCGATGTGATCTCCCACACGCTGCTGCCGGGCGGGCAATCGCACGTGGCGCCGCTGATCGGCCGCGCCAACGTCGATTATCAAAAGCCGCTCGGTTGGCAGATGGCCTATGCCAACTTCGGCATCCCGGCCTGGGTGCCGCACCCGGGCTGGCTCACAATGCAAATGGCGCGCCGCCAGCTGCGCTCGGCCGTGGCCTCGCTGGTTGCCGAGCGCCGCGCCACGCCGAGCGCTAAAGACGATCTCCTGCAGCGCCTGGCCAATGCCAAGAACCCTGAGACCGGCGCGCAAATGCCCGACCAGCTGTTGATCGACAATCTGCTCACCTTCTTCATGGCCGGTCACGAGACCACGGCCAAGGCGCTGACCTGGACGCTTTATCTTTTGGCGCGTGCCCCCCATTGGGGCCAGCGCATCGCCGAGGAGGTGCGCCGCGTCGCCGGCGACGGCCCGCTCCGCCCCGAGCATATCGACAAACTCGTGATCACGACCCAGGTGCTGAAGGAGAGCATGCGCCTTTATCCGCCGGCACCGATCATGTCGCGGCAGGCCTCCGTCGATAGCGAGCTTGCCGGCATGCCCATCAAGACGGGTACCCAGGTCATTATCCCGATTTATGCCATTCAGCGGCACCGGCGGCGCTGGACCAATCCCGACCACTTCGAGCCCGGCCGATTTGCGCCGGAGCTCGAGGCGCAGATTCCGCGCTATCAGTACATGCCGTTTGGCGCGGGACCGCGCATTTGCATCGGCATGGCCTTTGCCCTGATCGAGGGCATCGCCATCCTGGCGACGCTGGCGCGGGCGGCGCGCTTTGCCTGTGAGCCGGGATTGGATCCCGAGCCCATCAGCCGTGTCACGCTCCGCCCGGCGGGCGGCATGCCGCTCAGCGTGCACGTGCGTTAGCTCGGCCCGGCGAGGGCGCCGCGCCCCAGCGGCTGCGGTACGCGAAGCCAAAAAAAGCGCGCGGCGGCGATCGTCGAGGCGGAGCAAAGGTCAAGGCAGAGCAAAGCGAGGGCCAGAGCAAAACGGGGGCCAGAGCAAACGGGGACCAGAGCAAACGGGGGCCAGAGCAAACGGCTGGTGCTATCGACCTGCCGATCTTCATCATCGATGCCTTTGCCGAGCGGCCGCTGACGGGCAATCCCGCGGCGGTCTGCCCGCTTAAGACCTGGTTGCCAACGCCGACCATGCAGGCGATCGCCGCCGAAATGAACCTTTCGGAGACCGCCTTCTTTGCGCCCGATCCTGCCGGCGGCGGCTTGCAGATTCGCTGGTTTACGCCCAGCCGCGAGGTCGACTTGATCGGTCACGCCACGCTTGCCGCGGGCCACCTGGTATTTGAGCGCCTTGAACCCGAGGCCACCTGCGTGCGCTTTCTGAGCGCGGGCGCCGAGCTGATCGTCAGCCGCGGCGAGGTCGGCAAGGGCCCCATGGCGCTCAAAATGGTGGCGCTCAAAATGTTGGCGCTCAAGATGCCGGCGCTCAGGCCGCGGCCCGTGGCGGCACCGCCGGGGCTCGCGCCGGCCTTGGGTCGAGAGCCGGTCCAAGTCCTGGCCGCCAAGCACTATCTTTGCATCTATGCGGCGGCCGACGAGGTGCGAGACTTGCGGCCCGACATGGCGCTTCTCTCCGCGCTCGACCTGCCGGCGGTGATCGTCACCGCGCCGGCCGCCGACGAGGTCGATTTCGTGTCCCGCTTTTTCGCCCCCGCCAACGGCGTGCCGGAGGATCCGGTGTCGGGGGTCGCGCATTTGTGCCTGGCGCCCTACTGGAGCGAACGGCTGGGCAAGCGCAAGCTCACCGGACGCCAGCTGTCTCAA
The DNA here is from genome assembly GCA_035714005.1 of Hyphomicrobiaceae bacterium. GTDB lineage: Bacteria > Pseudomonadota > Alphaproteobacteria > Rhizobiales > Hyphomicrobiaceae > AWTP1-13. The sequence continues at coordinate 350 of DASTMQ010000631.1, read as the reverse complement.
CGCGGCGGCCTCGTCCATTGCGAGGACTTGGGGGCCCAGGTCGAACTTTCCGGCAACGCCGTGATCGTGCTGGAGGGGCGCCTCAAGCTTTGAGCGCGCCGGCATCGCGGCGGCGCTAAGGCCGGGCAAGGTCCGTTGTCGCCCGGGGGCTGGCGGCCAGGCGGCCACCAGGGCGTGTGTGGTCTGAGCCCTGCCAATGCGGGCCATCACCTAAAGCCTCATAGGGCCCGCTGGGGCAGTGTTGGCGCAGCCGGCGCTATCGCCCGCCGCCAGGCTGGTATGCCAGCACCTCGGGCAGCGCCTTGCGCCTCGGCTCGCCCATCGGCTCGCCCATTACCTGGCCCATTACC
>DASTMQ010000630.1:0-6671 GCA_035714005.1 Hyphomicrobiaceae bacterium | reverse complement strand
CCCGGACAGGCGCCAGTCGTCGCTCACGCCGTAGTCGAGGCTCAGTTCGTGTGCGGTGCGATTGTCGTCGCGGCGCCGGACGCCCCCCTGCACCGTGTTGTCGCTGGCGGCCTCGAGCGACCCGCCCTTCACATCGAGCTGCTTGATATCGAAGGTTTGTGCCAAGGCCGCGGCCGGTGGCTGCCGGCGATGCCGCGACCCCCGGCAACCGCACTTTTTCTCGCCCGCCGAATCATGGCGCCTTCCGCCGGCCGCACGATGCTGCGGCCTTAACCGCTTCGCCGGCTCCAAGCAACGGCGCCGGCGCCACGCTTGGCTGTGCATCTTGAGTTTTTGGACCTTGCCTGCGATCGTTGCGGACGGTGGGGCGACGTCGCCGCGGATTATGCCGGCGCCGGAACGGGCGGCCGGCGAGCAGCCCTGAAAAAAACCCGCACTCAGCGGCGCGACTGGCGTGGCCACCAGACCGCCAGCAAGGTGCGCAAGCGCACACCCCAGCCGATTTTCTCATCCGACAACGCATCCAGGAACTCAGACAGGCGACGCGATTTTGCAACGGTGTAAAAGGTCAACAGCAGGGTCGGCAGGAACACGGTCAGAAAGATCGCAAGCTTGAGGACCCCGCTCTCCTCGGAGTGCGAAAACAGGTTCATGCCCAAAAACCCCGTGGCGACCGTGCCGATCAGGCCGAAGGTCGTAACCACGGTCAGCCGCATCATGGTCTCGTTCTGTCGGCGCGCGGCTTCCGCCTCGAGGTACTGGCTCATGTCCTGCACCTCCTCGCGCACGTCGGTGTAGAGCTGGTCCACCTCCAGGTGCTGGCGACACATATTGAAGAGGTGCTGCGCCTGTTCGTGGTGGCTCACTTCGTGAAACCAGTAGCGGTGCGTGAAGCGCAAGAAGGTCTCGAGCGCGAGGCGGGTATCGGCGCGGAATTTCAGCACCGCGGCGGCGTCACGCACGTCGAGCCGATTGACGGCTTCGGCCAGCCGGTCGGAGAACATCAGCAGGGCGGCCTTATGGAAATGCGCGATCAAGAACACCAGGAAGTGCTGGTGTCGAAAGGCCCCCAAGGTCCCGCGCTCCAGATGCGTGAAGGATGGATCGGCGACATTGCCGATCACCACCATCGAGTGCCCACAGGTCATGTAGCGCGTGCCCGACCAATTTGAGCCGTGGCAACTGTCGTGCAGTCGGTCGTAGCAGTAGCGGCTCTCGAACTCGGCCAGCTGCTGCGCGCTCAAGGGCAGGGTATCGCCGTCGCCCGGCCCCAAGGTCAGGGCGAGCCGCACGCAATCGGCGCGGGCGACGCGCTCGACGCCGTCGAGCGCCAGATAGGCCAAATATTCGAGCAGGCGGTAGCGCAGCAGCCCTTTGTCGTCGGAGTAATGCGGCACCAGTGGCCGCAGCAGAAACTCCCAGTGCGCGGCGATGCACGGCGAGCGGTGCTGGCAGACAAAGGTCAGGAACTTGTTGCGGTTCTCGTAGTCGGATCGGCACAGCACCTCGCCGTCCGCCGCCAACCACTCGACCAGCACCGGGCAATGGCCGGCATTGCCGTCCGCCTCCCAATAGGCGGGATAAGCGCGCCCCATGCGGAACATCGCTTCCTGCGCCGCCGCCAAGGGGATGTCGTTGCAGGCGACTTCCAGCGCCAGGGCCGCCACGTCGATGTCATAGAAGAAATACAGGTCAACGTGGGCAATTTTGAAAATGATCGGCGCCGCGCCGGCCGTCAGCGTCACGCGAACGGCCGCAATATCGCAGCGCCGCAGCACCCGAATCGGGCTCTCCCCGTAGCCCTTGCCCACCGCCTTGCCCAAGCCCTGGCCATACAAGAAGCGCTGCACCGGCGGCAGAAAGGTCACGAACTCGTTGTAGTGGCGCTCCTGAAATTGATCCGCCTCGCCCGTGAATTCATCGGCCACCTCCTGCCACGGGCTGTCGATCAGGCCGTGCAAGAGATAGGCGCAATGATCCTGCACCTGCGTGTCGGCCTTGATCGGCAGCAGGTAGATCGGCCACAGGAAGGTCTGGCGAAAGTGACCGACCATCGGCGCGGTCACCTGGCCTGGACCCGGCGTCACCGCCCGCACCGGCAGGGCCTCGGCCGCAAGCAAACCTGCCTGTTCCATGGCGGAGCCTTTCCTTTGCGGCCAAGGGCGCGTGCTGAGGCTGGCAGCTCGGACAGCATGACATGGCCTGTCCGTGCGATGGTTACGTGACAGGGGGAGCCTTTTTCGCGCGCCGCTCCGTTGCTCTTCCGGCGAACCATTGCGCGCTGAGCCCGGGCGGGCTGCGCCGGCCTCGATCGCCAGCAGAGGGACGGCCGCCCGGGCCGCGGCGGCTTGGGATTGTCATCACCTTGTCAGACGCCCGACACGATGCCTTTGCAGGGCGCGCCCAAGCTCGCGCGGAGGCGGCCAACCGACGCGAAAGCGATAGGCATGACCAGCGAACTCGAAGTCGCTAGAGACCCGCAAATTCTCCCGCAACCCGAGGTCACCTTTGCCGCCTGCGATCCCTCCCAATCCCCCCACCTGCAACCGGTGATCGTCACCCTGCCGCGTCGGCCCGATCGCTGGAAAAAGCTGGTTGGCGAGCTGGCAAGGGTCGGCATCTCCGGGGCGCGCAAATTCAGCGCCGTGGACGGCGCCACGCTCGCGGATGACGACCTGGCAGCCCTGCTTCACCGCGATTGCGTCATCAGTGATGCACCCACCAGCCACACCCAGCTCACGCGCCCGGCCATCGGCTGCTTTTTAAGCCACCTCAAGATTTGGCAGCGCTTCCTCGAGGGCGACGGCGATCGCCTCGTGGTCCTGGAGGACGATGCCATACCCGCCCCGCAGTATTCCCCCGCCGCGATCGATCAGGTCCTTGCGGCGCTTCCGGCCGACGCCGACTTGGTCTTGCTCGGATGCACCATCATGGCCGGCTTGGCGGAGCCGACCGAAAACGCATCGCTCTGGCGGTTTACTACTTCAACGGCACCTATGCCTACCTCATTACCCCGCAAGGGCTGCGCCAAGCTCAGCCAAGAGCTGCTGCCCTTGCGCGCCCACATCGATCACCAGATCAGCGCCGCTTTGCTCAAAAATCGGGCATCGCTCTTTGCCTACGCGGTGCGGCCGCCCCTGTTCGAACACGATTTTTCCAGCTGGAGTGATGCCTATGTGCCCATTGCCGGCAGCGAGGAAGCGGATCGACAGTTGACGCGCTTGCTCAACGCCGCCCGCACCGTCTTGCGCCGGGATGGCAGGATCACCCGCAATGAAGACTAAGACCAAGACTGAGACCACCGGCAAACTTGCGCCCGCGACAGGCGGTGCGCGTCGCGGGTGTTTAGGCGGTTGCCTCCGCCGCACGCCTCCCATTCGATTGTGAGCATTGGGCTCGAGCAGCGCCTGCTGCCTGGCGGGGCCCGGGCACTCGGCTTAAAGCACCGGTGCCGCTCTAGCTTTGCTTTGACGCACCCTCTACGTAGGCCAAGGCGCCAACGCTATATATCCTTTGTCTTTCCCCAAAGAGCCTGTGACGCGGCCGCGCCCTTGCAGCAAGTGCGCGCCGGTTGCAGTGAGCCCGCGCGCCGAGCGCGCCGGCCCGGCCCCGAGGGCCCCTCGTCCACCAGTTTCGAGAAGCACGCATGAAACCGTCTGCTGTCGTCACCGTTTTTGCCTGCGCCGATCGCGATCTGCGCGGCTTTTCCTTCACGCCAGACGGGTCGGATCTGCCGCCGCGCGCCGATGGCGGGCTTTGGATTGCGATCGCAAACATCCCCCTGAACGTCGTCGAACTCGAAAAGTACACGTCCGATCCGGCCTCGGTGTTGGCGAATTTGCAGCAACATGGCGCGCTCGTGGCACCGGCCACCGCCAAGATCCTGCAATTTCCAAGCCCACACCGCAGCAGCGCCTAGCCGTCAGCGTTCGGCACCGCCCCAAGGCGCTCGCTCCGGCGCACCCGTACGTAGGCCTCAAGGGGCCGTACGCAGCGATAAAGAGCGTCGATCAGGACGGCCCGCGCGGCTCCCTGTTTCGGTTCTCGGGCGGCGACCTCGGGTCAAACCCTGACGTCGCACACGCGCGCGGACAATTCTGCTGGCGAAAGAATCAAATCTGCGGGCGAAAGAATCAAACCTTATCACCGGTGCGTGAGGCGTTCTTTTCGCGCCGGCGAAAAATGAACACATGAGGCGATTGGAAAATAGCGCAACCAACTCAAGGAGGACGATGAATGCGGTCACTGACCCAATGCGCCGTGCCAAAGCGAACCTGCCTCGCGTCGCCAGCACGGCCGCACACCCCAACTGAACTAGGAAATGGAGTAGAGAGTGGGAACTTCAAGAGCCGTAACTCAATCGATACCGCCGCGCAGCGCCGTCTTACGGCTGATGCTGCACGGCATGCTCGTTAGATTCAGACGTTGGAAACGCAGCCGCCGGGCCGAGCGCGAGCTGCTCGCCCTGGACGATCGGTTGCTCAAGGACATTGGCATTTGTCGCACAGACATTCCCGATGCCGTTCGCGGCCACACCTACAGCCTCTATACCCTGCCATCCGACCAGCAGCTGTAAGCTACCCCTGGCCGGGTGGCGGGGCGTTGGCCCCTGCCCGAAATGCCACCTGCCACGCCCCTGCAACCGAACACCCCGACTAGCACCGCAGCCAAATAGGCGCTTCGCCTAAACCCCTGCGCCCCCAGCCGGGCAGCGCGCCCGGGCACGTGTTTCGCCGTTTTGCCGTGGGCGACGGTTCGCTCTGTCATCGGACTGTTAACTCGATCTCCTAAGCGTCTCGGCTCGGGTCGCAAGGCCGCGCCTTGGCGGGCGCGCCTTGCGCTCCGAACCGATCTGGGGGCGAGGGGCGGCACTTTTCATGGCGGCTGTAGAACTTGCAGCAATCGCAAAGAGCTTTGCCGGCACGGCGATCCTGCGCGGCGTCTCGCTCGATATCCGCGATGGCTGAGTTTCTGACCCTGGTCGGCCCGTCCGTCAAACCCGCCCGCGCCCGCATCCGGCATTTGTTTTTCGGCCACGTCCACCGGCCGATCGCGGGAAGCTTGGCTCGGCATTCCCTTCTCCACCCTGCGCGGCACCAACCATCAGGTGTGCTTCGATCTGGCTCCGGGAGCCCCCCACCTCACCACCCATGAGCCCCCCGCCTACGCGGTCGTGCTGATCGGCGAGACCGACGTTGTGGTGCATACGCACGATTACCTCGACGATAGTCCCCGCTTTCCCTTCTCCAAGCCCGACCTGGACGACCGTGCCTATATGCTGGGCCCCGTCCCGGCGCTGGGACGTCCCGCCAAATAAGCACTGGCGCTTTTTTTACGCCGCGCCGCCCGCCTTCCCCGGGGCGCAAATTGCGCGAGCACCGCTGCACCCAAGGAAAAAGCATGCCGCGATCAAGGCGCCTTGGCGTCGAGCCATTCCTTCACCTCGCGTTGGCGCAGTAGACACTTTCCCGCCGTCCCGGTCTGGAGCAGGTCCGCCAGCCGCTTCCCACCGAGATCAAGTCGGCGTTGCTGCCCTCGCGGGCCTTCACGTCCTCGCGAGGGCTTCTGCCATCGCCACGCAATGACCCCATATGGTGCGACGCATTATCCTTTCGTGTCACGGACATCCCATGAGACATCGAACGTCGCTCAGCGCCTTGAGCGCCAGCGCCATGCTGTTGGCAACCCTGGGGCTGGCCGGCTGTGAGCCCAGTCAGCCGCAGGCGCAAAACGCCCCGGCGCCGCCGCCAAAGGTAACGGTGGCCAAGCCGACCAAGCGGCTGGTCGCCGACCACGACGAATACGTCGGGCGCTTTGTCGCCGTCGACGCCATCGAGGTGCGTGCCCGGGTCTCGGGCTACCTCGACGCCATCCACTTCAAGGACGGCCAACTCGTCAATAAGGGCGACCTGCTCTTTACCATCGATCGACGACCCTTCGAGGCCGCCCTGGCGCAGGCCGAGGCGACCCTGGCGCAGGCCCGTGCCAATCTCGCGTTTGCGGAGGCCGATCTCGAGCGCGGCCAGGGCCTGGTGCGCGGCAGCACCATCACCCAGCAAACCTTCGATCAGCGCACGCAGGCCAAGCGCGTCGCCGAAGCCTCGGTCAAGGCCCAGGAGGCGGCGGTGCGCCAGGCCAGCCTCGATCTGGAGTTCACGGAGTTGAAGGCGCCGATCGCGGGACGCATCGGCGACCGCCGGGTATCGGCCGGCAATCTTGTCACCGGCGGCACCACCGGCAGCACGACGCTGCTTGCCACCATCACCTCGATCGACCCCATCCGCTTCGAATTCACCATGGACGAGGCCTCGTATCTGCGCTCGCGGCGGCTCGCCGGCGAGGGCTCGGCCCGGGCCGCGCCCGGTGGGCTACCGGTCAAACTCAAACTGATCGACGAGCCCAAGTTCTCGCACGCGGGCACCACGGACTTTGTCGATAACGCCATCGACCGTACCTCCGGCACCATCCGCGCGCGCGCCGAATTCGCCAACCCCGACGGCACGCTCACCCCGGGCATGTTCGGGCGCATCCAGGTGCCGGCGGGACCGCCAAGCGATGCCATGCTTCTGCCCGAGGTCGCCGTCGGCACCGAGCAGGTGCGCAAGTTCGTGCTGGTGGTGGATGGCGACAATATCGCCCGCCGTAAATACGTGACGCTGGGTCCCGTGGTG
>DASTMQ010000629.1:0-12262 GCA_035714005.1 Hyphomicrobiaceae bacterium | reverse complement strand
CCTGCTCGATGGCAACCGGGTATTGGCTTTCGGGGGCGCGTTCGTAGTCGACAAAGACCACGGCTGCCGGCACCCCGACCGCGATCTCGCGCGACATACGGTCGTGGGTGTCGGCGTCCCCCAGGACCCAGCCACCGCCGTGGAAGTGCATGACGATCGGCAGGGCGCGCGTCTCGTTGCGCGGTCGAATGATGCGAATGCGGACAGAGCCCGTGGGCCCCACCGGAAACACCGTGTCCTCAAGGCTTGCGGGCGGCTTGCCCACCGGCATCGACTGCAGCTGCATCAGCACCGCCCGGGCCGCCGCGGGCCGTAGCGTCTGCAGCGGGGGTGCGCCGGCCAAGGTATCGACAAACTGCTGCGTGGCGGGCTCCAGGGCGGGTGGCCAAGCGGTCGAAATCGCGGCTGACATCAATGGGCTCATCATCTGTTTCGGGCGGAGGGGCGTGCGCCGCCTTGGCGGGGCAGGCTTGGCTCGGCTACCCCGCTACAATGGGGCGGCCCCAGGCGCAGGGCGAATTAATCGTTGTGAATCCGTGTTTTCACGACTTTAAACACCCCGCACGGCCTCTGGATTGTATCTACCCCTTCCAGCAACCTTGAGTATTAAAACCCCGCGCTTCGGCCGCCCTTGGGCCACTCTTCACCTCGCGAAAGCGGCACATCGTTGCTAGGCTGGAATAGCACCTCATTGGCGCGACATGGCTTTCCGACGGTGCCGGTGGATCAAGAGATCACATTCGGGGCCTTTCGCCTGCTGCGGGCCCAGCAGCTCTTGCTGGAGGGTGACACCCCGGTCCAGGTGGGCAGCCGTGCGCTGGCCCTGCTCGGCAGCTTGGTGGAACGTGCCGGCGAAGTCGTCAGCAAGGAGGAGCTGGTCGCCAAGGTCTGGCCCGATACCTTCGTCGATGAGGGGAACCTCAGGGTGCACATCGCCGCCCTGCGCCGCCTCCTGCGCGATGGTCATGGCGGCAACCGCTTTGTGGCGACGATCCCCGGCCGCGGCTACAGCTTCGTGGCACCCGTCGGTCATGGACCATCGCGCCCACCCCAGCCGACGGCCGCGCCAGCAGAGCCCGCCCGCAACCCTTTGCCAATCGTCGCCGGCATGGTCGGGCGCGAGGATGTCATCGCCTCAATCGCGCGCCAGATGCCCGATCGAAGGTTCCTCACCATCGTCGGCCCCGGCGGCATAGGCAAGACGACGGTCGCCGCGGCGCTCGCCCAGCGGATCTCGCGCAACTATGGCGATGGCGCCGTTTTTGCCGACCTTGCCCCGATCAGCGATCCCTCGCTGGTGCCAAGCGCGGTCGCTTCCATGCTGGGCCTTGCGATCAGGTCCGATCACCCAGGTTCGGGGCTGTTGGTGTTCCTGCGGAGCCAGGAGTTGCTGCTCGTGCTCGACAACTGCGAGCATGTCATCGAAGCGGCCGCCAATCTGGCCGAGGACGTCTTCAAAGGCGCGCCCGGCGTGCATATCCTGGCCACCAGCCGCGAGCCCCTCCGCGCCGCAGGCGAGCGCGTTCATCGCCTGGCTCCGCTCGAGAGCGCGCCACCGTCGGCCATCCTGACGGCCGCCGCGGCCCTCAAGTTCGCGGGCATTCAACTGTTTGTCGACCGAGCAGCCGCGGTCTCTGACGCCTTTGAGCTCACCGATGCCGACGCCCCCATCATCGCCGACATTTGCCGCCGCTTGGACGGTATCCCGCTCGCCATCGAGCTTGCCGCTGGCCGCATCGACGCCTTCGGTGTTCGAGGCCTCGCCGAGCGCCTCGACGACCGGTTCAGGCTCCTCACCAGCGGCCGGCGTACCGCGCTGCCCAGGCATCAAACGCTCACCGCAACGCTCGATTGGAGCTACGAGTTGCTGCCGGCGTCCGAGCGCGCGGCGTTGCGCCGCCTCGCCATCTTTGCCGGCGACTTTTCGCTCGGCTCGGCCGCTGCCGTGGCGGGCGAACTGGGCGCCGATACCATGGCGACGCTCGTCACCAAATCGCTGGTCGCCGCCGACCTGCGCAGTGATCCCACCGCCTACAGATTGCTCGATACCACGCGCCTCTATTGCCTCGCAAAGCTCAGGCAGAGCGGTGAGTATGCCGAGGTCGCGCGCCAGCACGCCGAAGACGTCCGTTCTCAGTTCGAACGCGCGGTCGTCGAATCGGAGACGATGGCAAAAGACCAGTGGCTCGCCACCTACGAGCGCCAGATCGGCAACTTGCGTAGCGCGCTCGACTGGGCCTTTGCGGCCGGTGGAGACATCGAACTCGGCGTGGCTCTGACGATTGCCGCCGTTCCGCTCTGGGCCCAGTTGTCGCTGGTCGGCGAGTGCCGCCGTCGCGTCGAACGCGCGCTGGCGACCCGCCCCGGCAGGGAAAATCCGCGCTATCGCATGCAGCTCAATGCCGCGCTGGGCTGGTCGCTCATGTTCGGGGCCGGCAGGGCTCCCGAGATTCGCGCCGCTTGGACCACCACCCGCGCGCTCGCCGAGCAACTCAACGACATGAACTACCGTTTGGGCGCAATGTGGGGAGTGTGGGTCGACCTCCTGAATACGGGCGCGTTCCGAAAGGCGCTGGCGCTGGCCTGGGAGTTCAACGGCATTGTTCAGGGTTCCACCGATTCCATCGATCAGGTGATGGCGGATCGGCTGCTCGGCAAGTCATACTATTTCTTGGGAGAGCAGCGCAACGCGCGCAAGCACCTCGCCCAAATGTTTGATCGCTACGTGCCGCCCCTGCATCAGACACGCATTACCCGCTTTCAGTTCGATCAGGGCGTAACGGCGCGTTACTTCCAGGCCCGGGTGCTATGGCTGCTGGGTTTTCCCGAGCAGGCAATTGAGATCGTGGAGGCCAACATCGAGGAGGCGCGGACCAGGGGGCACGCCCTCACGCTCAGTAGCGCCTTGGGCCAAGGCGCTTGCCCGATCGCGCTTTTTGTCGGCGATCTGGACGCCGCCGAGCGCTTTGGCGCCCTTCTGCTCGAGCATTCCGAGCGCCACGCGTTGCATCTTTGGCACGTCTGGGCACGCTGCTTTATGGGCGTGGTGCAGGTGAAACGCGGCAACCTCGCCAACGGACTGCCGGCGCTGCAGGCAGAGCTCGCCAAAATCGGCGAGGAAATCATCCTGCCACGCTATCTCTTGCTGTTGGGAGAGCTCGCCGTTTGCCTGGGTGAGGCCGGCCGCACAACCCAGGCGCTCAACGCCGTCGATACCGCGATTGCCCGCTGCGAGAAGCACGATGAGCTCTGGTGCATCGCCGAGCTCAACCGGGTCAAAGGCGAGCTCCTGCTGCTGGCCGGCCAGGAGGGCGCCGCCGAGTGCTTCGAGCGTGCCCTGTCCTGGGCGCAACGCCAAGGCACGCTGTCGTGGGAGCTGCGCGCGGCCACGAGCCTGGTTCGCTGCCAGCGCGATGGTGCCGCGGCCGCCGCGGCGCGCGAACGCTTAGCGCGCACCTATGGGCGCTTCACCGAAGGCTTCGCTACCGCCGACCTGAAGGCGGCGAGGGCCTTGATCACAGACCTGCAGTCGCCGCCCGCCGGCGGTGAGGCTGCCGCCGCGGCCACGCCGCGCCCCGCTCGCCGTCCGACCAGGCCAACCCGCCGAGCCTCGCTCGGCCAGCGTCGCTGAAGGGGCGCGCGGGCGCGCACGCCGCCGGCATTTTTGTCACGCATTGGCGACCGCTGCGCTGCAGAATAGACACAATCGATGGCTAGGCAGCGGAGCATTTCAAGCGGCCCCCACCGAAAGACAGCGCCCGCATCCGGTTTCAGGCCGGCGGCGGCGGCGGTGGATGCGCCAGGGCTTTGATGCGGTCGATGGCAACGTCCACCTGACGCACACCTTGCCGACAACGATTTGGAAAGCGACATGCTCCGCTGGCTTGAATCGCGCATCGATCCATTTCAACGCACGGCAAGCGAACGCCCGCCGCGGCCGCTGTGGGCATTCTACTGGCATTTCGTCGGGCCCGTCTGGCCGGCCTTCCTGGTGGTCCTGGTGCTGGACCTGCTCGCGGCCCTGACCGAGGTGGCGCTCGCCAAGTTCGTTGCCGACCTTATCGACCTGCTCAAGGGGATAGCCAATCCGGCAGCGCTCTTCACCGATCACGCCGGGCTCCTGCTGTGGATGGCGTTCGTCGTGCTGATCGCCCGTCCCGTCATTTTCGTGGCCTACGAGCTGACCAAGAGCCAGGTACTGTCGCCGCCATTCCAGGCGCGGGTACGCTGGCAATCGCATCGCCACATGCTGCGCCAGAGCCTCGGTTTCTTTCAGAACGACTTCGCGGGCCGGGTGGCGAACAAGCTGATGCAGACGGCGCCGGCGATGCGCGATTCGATCCTGCAGCTCAGCGACGCCGCCGTGTTCGTGGCGGTGCAGTGGCTGAGCGCGCTGGCGCTGTTTTGGGCCGCGGACTTGGCCCTGACCGTGCCGCTGCTTATCTGGCTCGCGGCCTATGTCGGCATCGTTGCCGCACTGGTGCCGCGCATCCGCGAGCGCTCGACCAATGCCTCGGAAGCCCGCTCCATGCTGCTCGGGCGCATCGTCGACAGCTATACCAACATCCTCACCGTGAAGCTGTTCGCGCACGCCGAACGGGAGGATGCCTACGCGCGCACCGCCATTGCGGAGCAGACGACAAAGCACCAGCACTACGTGCGCCTCACAACCCTGATGACGGCCCTACTGTTCAGCCTGAACGGGCTGCTCATCGCCGGCACCACGGGCCTCGCGCTGTGGCTGTGGAGCCGGCAGAGCATCACGCTCGGTGCGATCGCGCTGGTGACGGGGCTGGTCGTGCGCATCAGCCAGATGTCAGGCTGGGTGCTCAACCTCGTGACCAGCATCTTCGAGAACGTGGGCGTCGTACAGGAGGGCATGCAGACCATCGCCCAACCCCACGACATCATCGATCCGCCCCAAGCGCGCGAGCTCATCGTGTCGCGCGGCGAGATTACCTTCGATGCCATTGGCTTCAATTACGGTAGCATCAAGGGCCTGCCCGGTGCCGACCCGACCCGCGTCATCGACGGGCTCTCGCTGAGCATCGCGGCGGGCGAAAAGGTGGGTCTGATCGGCCGCTCCGGTGCCGGCAAGTCGACGCTCGTCAACCTGCTGTTGCGCTTCTACGACCTGGAGAAGGGCAGGATCTTAATCGACGGCCAGGACGTCGCGGCCGTGACCCAGGAAAGCCTGCGCGCTGCCGTTGGCATGGTGACGCAAGATACCTCGCTGCTCCACCGCTCGGTGCTCGAGAATATCCTCTACGGCCAACCCGACGCCGGTATGGAAGCGGCGATCAAGGCGGCAAACTCCGCCCACGCACACGAATTCATCCTTGCCTTGGAGGACAAGGACGGTCGCAAGGGCTATGACGCGCGGGTCGGCGAGCGCGGCGTCAAGCTGTCCGGCGGCCAGCGCCAGCGCATCGCCATCGCCCGCGTGCTGCTCAAGAACGCGCGCATCCTGATCCTCGACGAGGCAACCAGCGCGCTCGACAGTGAGGCCGAGGCGGCGATCCAGGAGCAGCTGTTCAACCTGATGCGGGGCAAGACGGTGATCGCGATTGCCCACCGGCTCTCGACCATTGCCGCCATGGACCGGCTGATCGTGCTGCATCAAGGCAACATCGTCGAAGAGGGAGACCACGCCCAGCTGCTGCGTCGCGGCGGCCTTTACGCGGAGCTGTGGAACCGACAGTCGGGCGGCTTTTTGCCGACGGCAAAGCCAAAGCCGTGACAGGGGCGAGACGCTCGAGCACGCTTGCCAAAGCCGCGGCTTCCACAGCTTGCGCCGCGTCGAGATAGTTGGGGCCGTCCTGGTACAGGTGTCGACTTGAGCCCGGTGAACCGCGGCAAAGGCGTCCTCAAGAGGCCTCGGCCCTTACCTTGCCGCGGATCGACTTGGGCACACTCGGTGACAGATAGTCGTAGACGACCTTGCCAAGGCCCAAGGTGAGGTCGGTGAGAATGTGCACCGTGGAGAGAACCTCGAGAACCGGCAGTTCGGCGACCGGCGCCATTGCGTGCGGGCTCAGCGACAGCGCGCCGGGGCCGGTCCACGCGCCCTTAATAGTGATGTCTTCCAGATAATATTCGACCAGCTCGCAAATGCGCGCGCTGCCGTCGACATGCGGGATGATCTTCAGCAGGAAGTTCGGCACCGAGAGCGCGGTTTTAATGGCTGCTGAATCGGCCGTTTTGTGCTTATACGCCATCGTCCCCGTCACAACCCGAACGGGCCCATAGTCGAGCGTGCCGACCAACATGTCGATCTCGGTGCGCAGGCTGGGAGAGGCAAGCTTCTTCGGAAAACCCCAAAGCTCGCGCCCGCCGGCGATCGGCGGTTCGTCATTCAGGAACATGCAGTGGGTATAGCCGCCCTTCCTGCCCTGAAACGACACGGGGATGACCTGGCCGGTTTCCGTGTAATCGCCGAAGCCCGTCGAATCCGGCATGCGAATGAACTCGTATTTGACCACCGGCTCGGTGACCTCGAGCGGCTCGGGCACGACGGCGCGAAGCCGCTCGGGATCCGTGCGGTAGGTGATGATCAGGTACTCGCGGTTGACAAAGCGATAGGGCCCTGGCGGAAAAGCCGGACTGGTCAGCGGCATCGCAAAGGCCTTGGCGCGAACGTCGGTCTCTTTCATGGCATGCTCCTGCTGAGAAGTGCTGCTGAAGCTGCACGGGCCGCGCGCAGTACACGTTCATTCGCGGCCGTCGACGGCGATGTCGAAGGTCGACACGCCTTCCAGATTGTCCGGCCGCTCGAACACCTCATCATGCCGCAGCGTGCGTACCGCATCGTGATAGCCGGCACGCCAGTGTTCCTCCATGGTCAGCCGCGAAAATTCGTAGTCCTTCGAATTGCCTTCGTAGTGCTTGGAGCGATAGATCAGGTGCACGATGCTGTAGACCTTGCGGTCGGCAAGGGGACGAAGCGTCTTTACTTCCTCGCTCGCCTTTAGCTCCTCGGGCAGCTTTTCCAGAAGCCTGCCCAGGGCACAGCGCATTCGCTGCTGGAGCTTGAATTGATTGGTGTTGGCGCGGGTCCGGCTGGAGTACTGGATCTCCTTCTGTCGCGTCGCGACCTCGGCGAGGTCGGCCGGGAATTCACCGCGCGCGCTCCAAAGATCGACTTGAAATGCCAGCGTGTCCTGCCGCGGACCGTGCTCGACCACCCACTGCAGTGGCGTGTTTGAGATGAGACCACCGTCCCAGTAGTATTCGCCCTCGATCTCAATGGCGGGAAAGCCCGGCGGCAGCGAGCCGCTTGCCATCACGTGCTCTGGCCGGATCTCGCGCGTGGTGTTGTCAAAATAGACGAAGTTGCCACTGCGCACGTTTACGGCACCGACACTGAAGCGCATTTCACCCGAGTTGATGCGCTCGAAATCCACCAGCTGTTCCAAAGTCGCCTTGAGCAGTTTGGTCTCATAAAAGCTGGTCGCCTCGAGGCAGCCGCCAGGGTGTAGCCATGGCGCCGGTTGGCGCAGCGCGAAGAAACCCGGCGCCCCGCTGAACAGGGCAAAGGCGGCGCTCATTTGATTGAAGGCGCCGCGGGCGAGATCCCCTTTGGGCGTGAACTCGTCGGCCGTGGAGATCCAGTCGAATAGCGGATTGGTGGTGATGCCTTCCCAGAAGGCGCGCAGCTTTGCGACACGCTGCTCGGGGGGATTGCCGGCGATAATCGCGGAATTAATGGCGCCAATCGAGATGCCAGCCACCCAGTCCGGGTGCAGATTGACTTCCGCAAGGGCTTGGTAGACGCCCGCCTGGTAGGCGCCAAGGGCGCCGCCGCCCTGCAGCAGCAGCGAAATGCAGTCGAACGGCGGGCGGTTTCGCGAGCGACGCTTCCAGTTGGGCACAACGTCTTGCACCGGTTATGTCCTCATTGCCAGCAGCGCCGCGTCCAACCGAGCGAACGGGCCGGGACCGACCACGTCAAAGCACAGCCTTGGCCCTCGTGCTCGTTGCTCATCCTGGATCGGGTACCTAGCGAAGACGGGGAACTCGCAACTCGGATCCATGGCGTCGCCCATGACGGCGCCGCCATTTCCGGTCGGCAACTTGCAGCCTTTAACCATGGATCTGCCACTCGTTGCTGATCCGCGGCTCACCCGTGCGGTTGACCCGCCGTAAATCCGCCAATCTCTACATGCGACCTCGAGCGGTTAATGCATTTGCTCGGTGCGGCTCAATCAACACTAACCCTGAGAGGAGGCGGTGCTGACCCTGAGGGTATTCCGACGAGCCTTGACACCGATCCGTTGCTTGACGCGCCGGGACCGCGCGTTCGCTTAGGTTCGCGCCATATCCGCAGTGCATGCGACACATCTGGGCCTGCAACCGGTCGGGGCGGTGCTGACCGAGGGCAAGCGCAAAACCGGAGGAGCCGATGGGCGCCATCGAAGGGCTGAGCCACATCACCTTTATCGTGCGTGATTTGGATCGCATGGAGACCCTCCTCACCACCGTTCTCGATGCACGCAGGGTCTACGATAGCGGATCGCGAACCTTCTCTCTGTCGAGGGAACGGTTTTTTCTGATCGGGCAGGTATGGATTGCGACCATGGAAGGCGAGTCCCTGCCATCACCCAGCTATAACCACGTTGCCTTCAAAATTGACGATGCTGACTACGATGCCTACCTGGCGCGCATAAGGTCGCTCGGTCTCAACCTTCGGGAAGGGCGACCGCGGCTGGCCGGTGAGGGTCGGTCGATTTACTTCCACGATTACGATAACCACTTGTTTGAACTGCACACCGGCACGCTTGAGCAGCGATTGACCTGCTATCGCCAAGCCCAGCAGCCGCCGGCCTAGATGTGGTCCCTCGCCGCGGCACCGGCTTCCCAGCGATGCCGTCTGCGTTGCAGGCTTCGGATCAGCGACCGACGCTGACCCCGGCGGCCTCGTCCAGTAGTCGCGTTGGGCGCAATGCCCCGCTCTGCTCCAGGATCGGATAGGCGACCGAGGCAATATGCGCGGCGATCCGCTTGAGATCCCGCGCAATGTCGATGTGGAGCGAGCTGGTCTCAATACTCTGCGTTCGTCCCTCCCGCAGGCGCTCAAAGTGATTGGCGGTGGCCGTCTGCTCCAAATCGCGCATGCGGTCCTTCTCTGCCAGCAAAGCACGGGCCGCCTGCAAGTCTCCCAGCATGAACACACTGGTCGCCAAATGCAGGTTGCCGAGCAGATGGCGGTGCATGTCGGCGATTTCCTGCAGTCCCTCCGGCGAGAAGGTCAGCCGATTTTTGATTTTCCTGGCGGCAATATCTCTGAGGCTCTTGTCGAGAATGTCGCCGACGTGTTCGAGGTTGATGGTAAAGGCAAGGATGTCGGAACAGCGCTTCGCGTCCGCTTCGCTCAAGGCCTCTTCACGACTAATGGCCGTCAGGTGCAGCTTGACCGCATTGTGCAAGTTGTCGATGGCATCATCCATCGCCGCCAGCTTTGACAACAGCTTGCGATCATCGTTCTTCAGGGCCTCAAAAAAGGTGCGCAGCATGCCCTCCACGAGATCGACCATTCGCAGCACCTCGCGGGCGGCATCGGCCAGGGCCAAGCTGGGCGTGCCGACGACGGCGGCATCGAGGTAGCGAGGCTTGCCAGGGTCTTTGACGGTTGGGACAGGGGGCAAAACCCTGCTGCACAGCTTTGCCAGCGGCGCCAGAAGAGGAATGAAAACGACGGCGAGCGTCAGATTGAAGAGGCTGTGAAAGTCGGCCACCTGCCGAGCCGGACTGGTCTCCAAGCTGGTCATGAGGTGGGTGAGCCAGGGCAGCAGCGGGATGGCGACGATTGCGCCCACCCCTCGGACCAAGAGATTAGCCAGCGCCAGGCGTCGTGCGTCGGCACTCGCAGCCGCGGCGAAGAATTGGGGAATGACGTTGCCAAGATTGGCGCCGAGCACCAACGCCATTGCCGCAGCCGGCGGCACGATCTGTTGGGCGGCCAGCGTCATGACCAGCAGGACGACGGCAACGCTCGAGTAAGCAGCCCAAGTCAGCAAGGCCGCAAGGGCGACGTCGATCAGCGGATCGCTTGCCAGCAGCGCGAACAGCGTGCGCAGCGCCTGCGCGTGCTCCACGGGTTCGATGGCGGTGATGATCAAATGCAGGGCTAACAGGATCAAACCGATGCCGATCGCAACGCGACCGAGATCGCGCGTCCGCGTCTTGCCGCCCTGGTTAAAGGCGATGAGGCCCACGAGCACGAAGATCGGCGCCAAGCCCGACACCTCGAAGGTCAATACCTGCACAATGAACGTGGTACCCACGTTGGCACCGAGCGTCACGGCCAGTGCGGGAACCAGCGTGATGAAGCCGGCCGCGACAAAACTCGTCGCCATCAGCGCCGTGGCGGTGCTGCTTTGCAAGAGCGCCGTTAGGCCCATGCCGGCCAAAAAGGCCTTGCACCGGTTGCTGAGACCCCTGGCGAGCAGCTGCCGGAGATTGCCGCCGAAGGCACGCACGATGCCGGTGTGCACCATGTGCATGCCCCAGAGCAGGAGAGCCACGAAACCTGCCAGCTGCAGCAGGATGAAGGTGACCGACATTGCGGGACGACCTCCGCCAGTGTGAGCCGAACAAAAACCGCACATTGAGGGTACGGGATCATGCCGGCAGTTCCCAAGCCAAACGTGCCGGACCTTCGCCCTTACTCCCTTGGCACCGGTTTGGTTCCCCAACAACGCCCCATCTCTCACAAATTTTTAGACGCGTCGATTGTTTGTCCAGGCGGCACGTGCGCATTGGGGCGCGCCTCCCAAGCCGAAACTGTGCCCTGAGGGTGACGGGGGACCCCAGCATCAATGAGCGCCATGCCGCCTGCTGCTTTGGGCCATCGCTCGATGCGCGTCATCGGTTCGCCATCCCTTGCCGCCGGGAATGCCAGGCTCGGCTCTCCTTCCGCGGCACTATCGCAACCCCCTTTCAGCTCTGCTGCAAGGTGAGGCGGTCAATGCTTGCGAGAGGCGACCCAGCCCTCCGCGTCCGCGTGAAAGCGGGTGCACGGTTTCGCAGCTGTATGATGCGCGGCGTCGCTAGTTGCATCACCCAGGAAGCCGTCGACCCGCAGTAGGCGCGAGCCCACAGGCTTTTGCGGATCGCCGTCCGCAGCCGCGACTCGTCAAGCGCGGTCAACTCTTCCACCATCCCGACATTCAGGCTCGCGATGCGGGGTTCGTAACAGGGTGCCCTCCCATTGCCTCATGCGCTAACCTGCGGGCTTGAGCAGCCGAGCGGGCGTGCGCCCCAAGGCTGGCTCTGGCTGGCTCGCCGCTTGCTTTGGCGTGACTAGCACGGCCACGAGCGCTGAAGGTTTGCGCTCCCGTTGCCGAGCCTTTTTTGAACACAAACAATCGATGTCCAGACACCTCTTCTTCGGCCGGCATGCTCGCAGCATGGGCGCGGAGGGCCGAAATTCCCACCTGAAAATACTCGTGCGGCAAGACGTGAGATGAATGGGACGCCTGCAAGGCGATCTTCTTGGCATAGGCATTCCGTGCCTGACCAGGCGGTGGGTGTTGGTGTCAAAGCCCGGCGGCCGCGAAGGCGGCGACAATGTCTCGACGCGAGGGCGTCTCACCTTCGGTGAGCGCGCGCAGGCCCGGAAAACTCGAGCGCCAGGGGCGGCGTGCCCGATGTTTTATTCGATAGAAACGAGGTCACCGCTACGCAGAACACCCATGCTTTCGCGAGCGGCGCCGGTGACGTCGACCAGCCGGTGAACCACCATCGACATGAACGCCAGGTCCACGCAATGGCAGTGTGTGCTCCCAGCTGCACTAGACACGGTCAGAAAGATGCTGAGCGAGATCTGCAGCGAAAGATGCCGAAGCCGTCATGGCCTGAGACCAGCTCGACCGAGGTGGAACTCAGCCCGCCGCCATCTTGTTCCGCCGACAGCACCCCGCCAACCAGCCGGGTGCTCGAGAGCAACAGGCAAGCTCAATGCCGGAATTGTTCAATGTCGTCGCCCTTCTCCTCGCCGTGACGGCGGTCTTTGCCTGGCTGAACTATCAGCTGTTTCGGCTACCTACTACGGTCGGCCTGCTGCTGATGGGGCTGGTTGCGTCACTGGCGCTGTTAGGGCTGGAACGCGCTTTCCCGAACGTGCAGCTGTTCCAGGAGCTGCTCGAGGGCGTGAGAGATATCGACCTGCAATCCGCAGTCCTCAATGGCATGCTGGGATATTTGCTGTTTGCTGGGGCGCTGAATATTGAGCTTTCGAAACTGCACGAGCGCAAATGGACCG
>DASTMQ010000628.1:0-3382 GCA_035714005.1 Hyphomicrobiaceae bacterium | reverse complement strand
CATCCGAGTTCGCAGCATGCCCAAGCGCCATTCCGGCAAAACGACGGGGCCCTCGCAGCGGCAGCTGCGCGTGGGCGAACTGGTCCGCCATGCGCTGGCCGAGTTGCTTACGCGCGGCGAAATTCACGATGCGGTGCTCGCGTCCCACGTCCTGACGATTCCCGAAGTGCGCATGTCGCCGGACCTACGCCTGGCCACCGTTTTTGTGATGCCGCTCGGCGGCAAGGACGTCGAAGCGGTGCTGGCCGCCCTGGAAAGCAACAAGCGCTACATCCGCGGCGAGATCGCGCGCGCCGTCAATTTGAAGTTCGCGCCCGATGTGCGGTTTCGCGCTGATGAGACCTTCGATGAATCGCTGCGCATCGATCGGTTGCTGGCAAGCGACAAGGTGCGGCAGGATCTCGATAAACGATGAGCAGCGCACGCCGCAGAAAGGGTAAGGCAATCAACGGCTGGCTGGTGTTGGACAAGCCTGCCGGGGTCACCTCTACCTACGCGGTCGGCGCCGTGCGCCGGGCCTTTGCGGCGCGCAAGGCCGGGCACGCGGGCACCCTCGACCCCGCGGCAACCGGCGTGCTGCCCATCGCTTTCGGCGAAGCCACCAAAACCGTGCCCTATGCGGTCGACGGCGAGAAGTGCTACCGCTTCACCGTGCGCTGGGGCGCCGAGACGGAAACGGACGACGCCCAAGGAGGGATCGTGCGCACGAGTGGGCTGCGCGGCGAGCCGGCGGCAATTTCGGCGCTATTGCCGCGCTTCACCGGTGAGATCATGCAGACGCCGCCGGCCTACTCGGCGGTGAAGATCGCCGGCAAGCGGGCCTACGATCTGGCGCGCGAGGGCGCCGCCGTTGCGCTCGAGCCGCGGCCCGTTGCGATCCACGCCCTCAAACTGCTCGAGATGCCGGACGCCGACAGCGCCGTATTCGAGGCTCGCTGTGGCAAAGGCACCTATGTGCGCGCGCTCGCCCGCGACATGGGGCGCGCGCTCGGTTGCCTCGGACACCTGGTCGCGCTGCGGCGCACCCGGGTTGCGGGATTTGCCGAAGACGCCGCGATCGGCTTGGCGCACCTTGAGCGCGCCTTGCAGGAGGGCGAAGCCGCGCTGCTGCGCCTGTTGCTGCCGATCGAGGCCGCGCTCCACGATTTTGCCGTGCTCAATGTGGGCCCGGCCGACGCGGCTCGGCTCTTGAACGGCCAGCCGATCCTGATCCGTGGCCGCGACGCCCCCTACCAGGCAGGGCCGACCTACGCGCTGTGCATGGGCAACCTCGTCGCGCTCGGAGAGATCGCGCGGGGGGAGTTGCATCCGATCCGCGTGTTCAATCTGGGGGACGCTGGATAGTTCAGCTAAATCAAGTGCTTGCGTCCGGCGTTTTTGCTCGCAATCGCCGCCAGTTCGTGTATAACGCCGTTCATCCGCGGCCAGCGCCGCGGCAACGCGACCAGGCTGGACGACATCCCGGCCACGGCCGCTTCCAACACTTCAGCACGCAAAGAAAGGTTAAGCCGATGTCGCTCAGCGCACAGCGCAAGCTGCAACTCGTCAAGGAATACGCAACTAAGAAAAACGATACCGGTTCGCCCGAGGTCCAGATCGCGCTGTTGACGGAGCGCATCAACGGCCTGACCGAGCATTTCAAGCTGCACAAGAATGACAACCATTCGCGGCGTGGCTTGCTCAAGATGGTGAGCTTGCGCCGCCGGCTGCTCGACCACGTGAAGTCGCGCGACCAGGGACGTTATCAGAAGATCATCGAGCGTTTGGGAATCCGCCGCTAGCGGACCAATGGTCAGGCGGCCGAGCGGCTCACGTCGCAAGATGCGCAAACTATGGGCCGGCTTTGAGCCGCAGCAAGTGCCGCTACTCGGCACTTTGCACATGAGAAACGAGATACGAGATGTTTGACACACAACGTGTAGAATTGGAATGGGCCGGGCGCAAACTGGTGCTCGAAACCGGCAGGATGGCCCGGCAAGCGGATGCCACCGTGTTGGCGCAATACGGCGAGACGACCGTACTGGCGACCGTGGTCGCGGAAAAGGCGGAACGAGCCGGAATTGATTTTTTTCCTTTGACCGTCAACTACCAGGAAAAGACATTTGCCGCCGGCAAAATCCCCGGCGGCTACTTCAAGCGCGAAGGTCGCCCCACGGAAAAGGAGACGCTGACCTCGCGCCTGATCGACCGGCCGATCCGACCCCTGTTCGTGGAAGGCTTCAAGCACGAGACGCAGGTGGTCGCCACCGTGCTGTCGCACGATATGGAGAACGATCCGGATATCGTGGCGTTGGTGGCCGCCTCGGCGGCCCTGACCCTGTCGGGCGTACCCTTTCTGGGCCCAATCGGCGCCGCCCGCGTCGGCTTGATCGATGGCAAGCTCGTGCTCAACCCCATGATCGACGAGATGGCTAATAGCGATCTCGATCTGGTGGTGGCCGGCACGGCCGACGCCGTCATGATGGTTGAATCGGAGGCCAAGGAACTGCCCGAGATGCAGATGCTCGAGGCGGTGATGTACGGCCACAGCGGTTTCCAGCCGGTCATCAAGGCCATCATTCGCCTGGCGGAGAAGGCGGCCAAGGAGCCGTGGGATTTCAAGCCCGCCGACAAATCCAAGTACAAGGCCAAGGCCAAGGCCCTGGTCGAGGCGGAGCTGCGCACGGCCTTCGCCACGCCCGAGAAGCAAAAGCGCCATGAGCTCGTCGAGGCGGCGAACACCAAACTGAAGGCGGAGTTGCTGGGAGCCGAGGCCGACGGCAAAGAAGAAGTGTTGCTCGGCTCCGTATTCAAGGAGCTCGAGCAGGAAATCGTGCGCGGCGACATCATTCGCACCCAGCGCCGCATCGACGGGCGCGACCTGAAGACGGTGCGTCCGATTCGCTCCGAGGTGCACGTGCTGCCGCGAACGCACGGTTCCGCCCTGTTTACGCGTGGCGAGACGCAGGCGCTGGTGGTGGCAACGCTTGGCACCGGCGAGGACGAGCAGTACGTCGATGCCCTCGAAGGCACGCGCAAAGAGCGCTTCCTGTTGCACTATAACTTCCCGCCCTATTCGGTGGGCGAGACGGGTCGGATGGGAGCGCCGGGCCGGCGCGAGATTGGCCACGGCAAGCTCGCCTGGCGCGCCGTGCATCCACTGATGCCGAGCGCGGAGGAATTTCCCTACGTCGTACGCATCGTCT
Source organism: Hyphomicrobiaceae bacterium (assembly GCA_035714005.1). Classification (GTDB taxonomy): domain Bacteria; phylum Pseudomonadota; class Alphaproteobacteria; order Rhizobiales; family Hyphomicrobiaceae; genus AWTP1-13. The sequence goes on along the minus strand of DASTMQ010000628.1, from coordinate 197 downwards.
CGGAAATTACCGAATCGAACGGCTCTTCCTCAATGGCGACGGTCTGCGGCTCGTCCTTGGCGCTGATGGATGCCGGCGTGCCGCTCAAGCGTCCGGTAGCCGGCATCGCCATGGGGCTCATCAAGGAGGGCAACGACTACGCCGTGCTGTCGGACATCTTGGGCGATGAGGACCATCTGGGTGACATGGACTTCAAG
>DASTMQ010000627.1:0-3470 GCA_035714005.1 Hyphomicrobiaceae bacterium | reverse complement strand
GCGTGTGCTATTCGCGGGCGCCCACCGAGCCGCCAAGGACCACCTCGTTCGTGGAGGTCGACGAAACCCTGCTCGACGGCAAAGAGAAGCGGATCTTCTCCGGCTGGATGTTCGCCGATAGTCCGGGCCTCAATGCCGTCGAGCATCCGGTGTTCGACGTGTGGTTGACCGATTGCAGCCAACCCCAGCGCACGGTCGGGCCGCGACCGCCGCAAGGCGGCGGACCGGCCGCAAGCGAGCCGCCGCCGCCCAGTGACGCCGACCTGCCGCGGCGTCGGCGCGTGCCGCGCTAAAGCGCCTCTAGTCTAGCGCCGGCTGCCGGCGGCAATAATCGAGAGCACGTCGTCGGCGGCCACCGTGGTCGGCAGCGCCATGAAGTTGGCCTGGTGCGCCAGCGCCCGCTCCAACAGGGCATGAAAGGCGTTGCGGTCGAGTTCGACGGTGCCGAATTGCCGCAAATGCTCGGTGACGAACTGGGTGTCGAGCAAACTGAAGCCACCGGCGATCAGCCGCGCGCACAAGAACACCAGCGCCACCTTGCTGGCATCGCGCGCATTGGAAAACATGCTCTCGCCGAAGAAGGCGCCATTGAGCGCCACGCCGTAGAGCCCGCCGACCAGGCGGCCGCCGACCCAGGCCTCCACCGTGTGGCAGTAGCCGGCATCGAACAGATCGCGGTAAAGGCCGCGAATGCGGCGGTTGATCCAGGTGGTGCGCCGGCCCGGGCGGGACATGGCACAGCCGTCGATCACCCCTTCGAAGTCGTGATCGATCCTGATCTCATAGCCGCCCTGGCGCACCGTGCGCGCCAAGCGCTTGGGGATGTGCACCGCATCGAGCGGCAGGATGCCCCGCTGCTGCGGCTCAATCCAATAAAGCGCCGGGTCGTCGCAGCTTTCCGCCATAGGGAAGATGCCGCAGGCGTAGGCCTTCAGGAGGACCTGCGGAGTGATCTCAATGACAATGTCGTCGCGCGAAGCCATCAAGGGGATCCTGGCACCGCCGTTGTCTTTGCCAATTATGGTTTTTGCAGGAAACTCTCGAGCCAGTGGATGTCGTAGAGGCCATTGGCAATATCCGGATTTTGCACCAATTCACTAAACAACGGAATGGTTGTCTCGATGCCGTCGATCACGAACTCGGACAGGCAGCGCTTGAGCCGCATCAGGCATTCGTTGCGGTTCTTGCCGTGCACGATCAATTTGCCGATCAGGCTGTCGTAATAGGGCGGGATGCGATAGCCCTGATAGGCGCCACTGTCGACGCGCACGCCCAGACCGCCCGGCGGGTGCCAGTAGGTGATGGTGCCGGGCGAGGGCATGAAGGTCTTGGGGTTTTCGGCGTTGATGCGGCACTCGATGGCATGGCCCGAGAGTGCGAACTCGTTCTGGGAGAGCGATAGCGGGGAGCCGGAGGCGACCCGAATTTGCTCGATCACCAGGTCGAGCCCGGTGATCATTTCGGTTACCGGGTGCTCGACCTGCAGGCGGGTGTTCATCTCGATGAAGTAGAATTCGCCATCCTCGTACAAGAACTCGACGGTACCGGCACCGCGGTATTTGAGCTTCTGCATGGCCTTGGCGACGATGCTCCCCATGTGTTGGCGCTGCTCGGCATTGAGCGCCGGGGAGGGGGCTTCCTCGAGGATCTTCTGGTGGCGGCGCTGCAAGGAACAATCGCGTTCGCCCAAGTGGATGGCGTTGCCCTTGCCATCGCCAAACACCTGAAACTCGATGTGGCGCGGCTTGGCCAGATACTTTTCCAGATAGACGCTGTCGTCGCCGAAGGCCGCCTTGGCCTCTGAGCGCGCCGTCCTCAAGGCAAGCTCGAAGTCCTCCGGCGTGCGCGCCACCTTCATGCCGCGCCCGCCGCCGCCTGCGGCCGCCTTGACCAGCACCGGAAAGCCCATGTCCTTGGCGACGCGCAGGCCCTCGGTTTCGTTACGGATGGCGCCGTCGGAGCCCGGAACGACCGGAATGCCTAAGCGTCGCGCGGTCGACTTGGCCTCGATCTTGTCGCCCATGATGCGGATATGTTCGGAGGTCGGACCGATAAAGGTGATGCCGTGCTCCTCCAGGATTTCGGCAAAGCGCGCGTTTTCCGACAGAAAGCCGTAGCCTGGATGGATGGCGTCGGCGCCGGTGATCTCGCAGGCCGAGAGCAGGCTTGGAATATTGAGATAACTCGCCGCCGAGGGAGGCGGGCCGATGCACACGCTTTCATCGGCAAGGCGCACGTGCATGGCATCGGCGTCGGCGGTTGAGTGCACCGCCACGGTGGCGATGCCGACCTCTCGACACGCGCGCAGCACACGCAGCGCGATCTCGCCGCGGTTGGCGATCAACACCTTGTCGAACATCGCTGCGAGCTGGTCTCCGGTCGTTACTCGATAATAACAAGCGGCTCGCCGAATTCCACCGGATGGCCATTGCCGACCAGGATGGCCGTCACGGTGCCAGCCTTCGGGGCCGGAATGTGGTTCATGGTCTTCATGGCCTCGATAATGAGGATCGTCTGGCCCTGGGCGACCCGGGTGCCGATGTCGATGAAGAGGGGCGCGCCCGGTTCGGGCGCCAGATAGGCGGTGCCGACCATCGGCGATTTCACGCAGCCGGGATGCTTGGCAGGATCCTCGCTGGCGACCTGGGGCGTCAGCGCGGCGGCTGCCGGCACCGCGGCGAGCGCGGGCGCCACCGTGGTGGCGCTGATGACGTGTTGGCGCGCCACGCGCACCCTGAGCCCCTCGCGCTCGATCTCAATTTCGCTGAGACCTGTTTCCTCGAGCAGTGAGGCGAGCTCCCTGATCAAGTCCTGATCGGGCCCCCCCCTGCTTTTTGCCTCCTTCGCCATGCCTCGTGTCGCAACCGTTGTTCCGTTTGTCGCTGCCCGCATTCCTTAGCCTTTGCTGTTGGGCCCCCGGGTCGCCTGGCTGGGCGGGGCACATTGCCCTCCTGCGCCCCCCGCGGGCAGGATCGGCAAGCCGCAGGCCTCTTGCAAATTGAACCCCCTGCGCACGAGCATCGGCTTGGCCATCGACCTTGCGCCTTGGCGGCAACGTTCAAGCGGGAGGCCCGCCAGGATACCGACGCGGGCGGGCCACGCCCCCTGTAACAGTTTTTTTCGCACTGCGAAAGGTTAAGGCGCGGTTCTTGCAGCGGTTCTTGCAAAGGTCGTGGTGCCGGGGGCCTGCCGACGCTTGGCAACCAACCGCAAAAAAAGGCACGGGCCCGCGGGGGCCCGTGCCAAGCCTAAACTTGAGCGCCAAGTGCCAGCGCCAAAGGCGAAGTGCGAGGGCCAAGCGCGAGCGCGCCGGCGCCCGCCCCGCCGTGTCGCCTCAGCAGACCTTGCAGCCGTCCTTGCGCACCTCTTTGACGTTCTGGGCCAAAAGCTCACCCAGGTTCTCCGGTGCCCCGGGGATGATGCGATCGCCGACCAGGAAGTGCGGTGTTCCCTGGATGCCGAGTTTGGCC
>DASTMQ010000626.1:0-3240 GCA_035714005.1 Hyphomicrobiaceae bacterium | reverse complement strand
CCTCTTCGATGCTGTGCTTCCACTCGGGGCAGCCGGCTCGGGTGCCATGAGCCAAGGACGATCAAGCAAGGCTCTCCCCGACAGGCCTGTGCCGGGACTGCAACGAATTAATTTGTTGCCGTCATGGCCAGGCGCGCGGGTACCTGCACCCCAGGCTTGCTCTTTAAAAAAGGCGGGCAGTTCGGCCGGCGTCGAAACGCCTGTGCCGACGTGAGGCTCCGCGTCAAGGGCCTCGACAGCACGGGACCTGGAGCCTCGTTGTGGGGGGTGACGCGTCACAATCGTGCTCGGGGCCGCGCTCGGGGGCGCGCTCCGGGCCGCGCTCGCTGCGCGCTGCGCCCGAGACCGGGCGCGCGAAATCAGCTGCGCCGGCCTTTGCTAGCCGTTGCCGCGTCTTGAGCGGGAGCAGCCGCCAGCGCGTTCATTCAACCAGGAGGTTGACATTTTAGCCGGCCGCCGACATATTCAACCACATGGTTGAATTACAGGCAGCCCGGCTTGACGCCGTCTTTCACGCGCTCGGCGATGCCACGCGCCGACGCATGCTTCGCGAGCTCAGCCGAGGGGAACGAACGGTAGGCGAGCTTGCGGAGCCCTTCGCCATGTCGCTGGCGGCCGCCTCCAAGCACATCAAGGCCCTGGAAAACGCCGGGCTGATTCGGCGCGAAGTGCGTGGCCGCACGCACCTGTGCCGGCTGGCGCCGGGGCCGCTCGCCAGCGCCCATCAGTGGCTCAGCTTTTATGAGCGGTTTTGGACCGACCGTCTCGATGTGCTCGACCGCCTGCTGCGCGAGGAAGACGCGCGCAAATCCTTGGCTGCCAAAAAGGGAAAAGACAAATGAGCAAACCAGACACCCCGGACGTCTATGCTGCGCTGATCGAGCCTGCCACGCTGAAGATCGAACGCCTGTTGCCCGGTCCGATCGAGCGGGTGTGGGCGTATCTCACCGAGAGCGAACTGCGGCGCCAATGGTTGGCCGCGGGTCAAATGGAGATGAAGGTTGGCGCCGCGTTCGAACTCGTCTGGCGCAACGACGAACTAACCAACCCGCCGGGACAACGGCCGCCGGGTTTCGGCCATGAGCACCGGATGCAGAGCCGGATCACCGAGTTTGATCCGCCGCGAAAGCTCGCCATCAGCTGGCAGGGTAGTGGCGACGTCAGCTTCGAACTGGAGGCGAGGGGCAGCAAGGTACTGCTCACCGTGATCCATCGGCGCCTGCCCGACCGGGCGACCCTGCTGAAGGTCGGCCCCGGCTGGCACATGCATCTCGACGTGCTGGTTGCCCGCGCCAGCGGCGAAGAACCAGCGCCCTTCTGGGACGGCTGGCGCCGGCTGCAGAAGGACTACGAGCGCCGGTTGCCGGCCTGATGCAAACTGGCCTGATGCAAGAAAGTGAGCTCGGCATGCGCAAGCTGATTGCAGGAATGAAGATTTCAGCCGATGGCAAGATGGAGGGAGCGGAGGGCACCGCGGATTGGGTGGAGGCATGGTCGGACGACTACGGCCTCATGTCGCAGGTCGACGCCTGTGTGCTCGGGGGAGGCATGTATCCCGGCTATGAGCGCTACTGGAGCGCGATCCAGCATGAGCCGGACAAGCCCGCCTGGATCACGGGGAGCGCGCCGACGCCGGCTGAGATCGACTGGGCCCGGTTTGCCGCGGCGACCCCGCACTATGTCCTCTCGCAGACCCTGAGTTCGGCGCTGTGGCCCAATGCGCGTTTTATTCGGGGAGTTGCGGACATCGCGGCCCTCAAGCGGCAAGCCGGCAAAGATATTTATCTCGTTGGCGGGGCTCGCACCACGGCCAGCCTGATCGATGCCGGGTTGGTGGATGAGCTGCGGCTCATCGTCTATGCGCTGATCGCCGGTGCGGGCAGGCCACTGTTCGCCACCGCACAAGCTCGCCGTGGGCTGGAGCTCCGGCAGGCGCAGCCGCTCTCGGATGGGCGCCTCAGCCTGATCTACGGCATCCGCTAACGTCAGCAACTTGACATGGCCTTGGGGATGCGGAAGCGAGCGCCGGCTGAGCCGCTCTTTCGGGTTATGAATTTGGCGCAGCGCGACCGCCGCCATCGATGCTAGCATGAGGAGGCCACCGTGCTAGCTGGGATAGGATCATGCTGCTTGGCTGCATCGCCGATGATTTCACCGGAGCGACCGATCTTGCCAACATGCTGGTGCGGGGTGGCATGCGCACGATCCAGGCGATCGGCGTGCCCACGGCGCCGCTTGGCCAAGAGGTGGACGCCGTCGTCATCGCACTGAAGTCGCGCACGATCGATGCGGCCGAGGCCGTCGCCCAGTCCCTGTCCGCGCTCGATTGGTTGCAGGCAATGGGCTGTTCGCAGGTTTACTTCAAGTATTGTTCGACCTTCGACTCCACGCCCAAAGGCAACATCGGCCCCGTCACCGACGCCCTAATGCACGCGCTCGGCACCGATTTTACCATCGCCTGTCCCGCTTTTCCCGAGGCCGGTCGCAGCATCTTCCGCGGCTATCTGTTCGTCGGCGACCAGCTGCTATCGGAATCGGGCATGAAAGACCATCCGCTGACCCCGATGACCGACGCCAACCTCGTGCGCGTGCTACAGGCCCAAACCAAGGCCAAGGTTGGCCTGATCAGGTATGACGTGCTCGCGCGTGGCCCCGCGCGCGTGCGCGAGGAGATCGCGTCCCTGCGCCAGCACGAGGTCGGCATCGCCATTGTTGATGCGCTCGGTCAACCGGACCTCGACTGTCTCATCGAAGCTTGCCCCGACCTGCCGCTGGTTACGGCGGGCTCCGGCGTTGGTCTGGCGATTGCCGAAAACCACCGGCGCGCGGGGCGCCTTCCCCACGCCGCGGGCGCGGCGCGGCTGCCGCAAGTCAAAGGCGACGCGGCGGTGCTGGCTGGCAGTTGTTCGCAAGCGACCAACGAGCAGGTTGCGCGCTGGCTGCGGTCGCGGCCTGGTTTTCGTATTGATCCTCGAAAGCTCGCGGCCGGCCAGGCGGTGGTCGAGGAAGCGCTGGCCTGGGCACAGGACCACGGCTCATCGGGGCCCATCCTGATTTACGCGACGAGCTCGCCGCAGGAGGTGAAGTCGGTGCAGCGCGAGCTCGGCGCCGAGCGGGCCGGTGCCCTGGTCGAGGAGGCCTTGGCGGCGATCGGCAAGGGGCTGGTGTCGAGGGGGGTGCGCAAGCTCATTGTTGCCGGCGGCGAGACGGCCGGCGCGGTGGTGCGGGCACTTGCTATCC
>DASTMQ010000625.1:0-2794 GCA_035714005.1 Hyphomicrobiaceae bacterium | reverse complement strand
CGCTCAAGCGTGGCGACGTCGTGAGCTTTCGGCTGAACGGTGGCGCGGGCTGGGGGCAAGCGCGCGAGCGCGACCCCGATCGGGTGGCGGACGACGTGGCCGAAGGCTACGTGTCGGCGGAAGCGGCCAAGCGCGTCTATGGCTGGCGCGGCGCATAGATGGTTTTGCGGGCTTGCCAGGGGCTTCACCGGTCGGATGTCGGCACGCACTTTGCGCAATGGGCTCGCGCGTCGATCGCCGCTGCTGCGCAGGGCGATGCATTGGATCATCGCTCGACATCAGAGGAAGGATCGCCGATGATCAAACAACTCGCGCTTCTGGCAGTGCTATCGTTGGAAGGAACCTCTGTCATGGCTCAAGACCGCATGCCCGAAATCCCGGCCGACCGGATGACCGAGGCGCAGAAGAAAGCGGCGTCCGAGTTCGCCGAGGGGCGCGGTTATGCGGTTCGCGGACCGTTCGCCGCGATGCTGCGCAGCCCCGAGGTCATGCTGCGGGCAAAGGCGATGGGCGATTATGTGCGCTTCAAATCGACAATACCCGCACGACTGAACGAACTTGCCATCATCATCACGGCGCGCCAATGGTCGCAGAACTACGAATGGCAGGCGCATCGGCCGCTGGCGGAAAAGGCGGGCCTGAGGTCCGAGATCGCGCAAGCGATTGCCGACGGCCGCCGCCCCACCGGCATGAGCGCGGACGAGGAGATCGTCTACGACTTTTCCATGGAGCTATACGCCAACAAGAGCGTGAGCGATGCGACCTACCAGCGCGCAGTAGAAAAGTTTGGTGAGCAGGGCATTATCGACCTGACCGCCGCGAATGCTTATTACAGCTTCAACGCCATGATGTTGAACGTGGCACGCACCGCGCTGCCCGCTGGTGCCAAAGCGGAGCTGCAGCCGTTTCCCAAATAGCGAAAGGGGGATTGCCGATCGCTATTGGTTTTGTGCCCTGCCGGTGCGGGTCAGATACTCGTGGATAGCAGCGTGCGCCGACGGTGCGAACCGCGGCACGAGCGCCGCTATATCGGCCATCTCGGCAATAAGGAGGCTTCCCTCGGTGATCCGCAAGGGTTCTACCGGCACATCCGTGGTGAGGTAGAGCTCACGCCAAAGGGTGCCGCCGGCAATATAGGGGTCGGACCCTCGGTAGCTCGCGAGGTGTTCAAAACGCTCAGGCGGTATGAAGAAGCTGATTTCTTCATGCACCTCCCTGACCACGCATTCAAGGAAGCTCTCGTTGCCTTCGCGATGACCGCCAAACAGGCCGATCTTGCCGGGAAAAAGGATGCCAGGAACGTCGTCGCGCTGCTGCAGCAGAAATCGCCCGCGTTGATCAATGATCAGCGCGGCAGCTACTTCTCGGTGCTGCGGTATCGTCATCGCAAAGCTCTCATGGCAAGGTCGCATTATCCTGAGGCGAGTGTTCGAAACCTCAGGGCATCGGTCAATCCCGATCCTCGTGAAATAAAATACTCGCTCGAGCTGTGCGGCCGGGCCTGCACATGATCGCAGGCGGTGCCGATGTGTCTTGCCCAAGGGGCCCGGAGCTCGGCGCGCTTTGCCGTGCGACCGATTGCAGCCTGGCCGGCGCGACGCCGAGCCTGCAGGGTGGCGCCTCGGCCGTCGTCGACGGCGGCCCATAGGAGGAGAGCGATGCGGCAGGTGGCTTTTGCGTTTGCCGTGGGCGTGGTCCTGCTCGCCGGCAGGTTCACGCCGGCGGCCGGCCAGGAGGTGAAGGAAATCGCCGTGGCGCAGCAGTTTGGCGCCATCTTCATCCCCTTGATGGCCATGGAGAATATGCAACTCATCGAAAAACAGGCGCAGGCGCGCGGGATTGGCGAGCTCAAGGTAAGCTGGGCCAAGCTGGCGGGGCCCTCGGTGATGGTCGATGCGATCCTTTCGGGCAACCTGCACTTTTCCGCCCAGGGCGTGCCCTCGCTCTCGCTGATGTGGGACCGCACCCGCACCGGCGTCGGCGTCAAGGCCGTCTCGGCCATCACCAATACGGAAATCTACCTCAACACCCGCAACCCCAACATCAAATCGATCCGCGATTTCACCGACAAGGACCGCATCGCCGTGCCGTCGGTGAAGGTTTCGACGCAGGCCCTGTTCCTGCAAATCGCGGCGGAAAAGGAGTGGGGGCCCGGTCAGCACACGAGGCTTGACCACTTGACCGTCGGGCTGGCGCATCCCGATGCCATTGCCGCCGTGCTGAACCCGATGAGCGAAATTTCGGCCCACTTTGCCACCTCGCCCTTTCACGAGGCGGAGATGAAGGCGGGTCTCAGAAGCGTGACCAGCGGCTATCAGATCATGGGTGGGGAGGTCAGCAATCTGGTGTTCGTGACCACGGAAAAGTTCCGCGCCGCCAATCCCACGGTCTACGCCGCCGTCGTCGCCGCGCTCGATGAGGCGATCCAATGGACCAACGCCGACAAGCGGCGTGCCGCCAAGCTCTACATGGAGATGACCAAGGAGAAAAAACTGACGGAAGACGACGTGGTGGCGATCATCTCCGCGCCGGGCTTCGATTTCACCAAGGTGCCGAAGAAGACCTTCAAGTTCGCCGAGTTCATGCACCACATCGGTGCCCTCAAGACCAAGCCGGAGAGCTGGAAGGACCTCTATTTCACCGAGGCGCACAACCTGGCCGGCGACTGACGCCCACGGCGGCAGGCAGCAGGCAGGCTTTAAACGCCAGATCGGCCTTGCGTACGGCCTCGTTGTTGAGAAGCTCGGCCGCATTGCCCGACATGTGGATGCGTCCGAGGTCCAAATGACGCCGT
>DASTMQ010000624.1:0-3180 GCA_035714005.1 Hyphomicrobiaceae bacterium | reverse complement strand
AAATCAGCGGCACCAAGTAATCGTCGTAGATCTTCGGGATCGAACCGATGAATACCTTGTCGGACTGAGACATTGCCTTGCTGCGCAGCGGGTTGATGGCTTGTCACTCTGTCTTCAACTGAAAACCCTTGAGAACCAGCGTCCAGAGCGCAACATCGGCTGCTGGAGACCGCCGCTTCGCCCCCAGGCAATTCCAGCCGACATTAAATAGGCGCGGGCCGAAAGTCACAGGCGAGAAACGGGATTTCTATAGGCTCGTAATGCTAGCTCTCTCAAACGTCTGCTAGCGCGCGGGTTTACTATCCGCGGGGACCAGCGCCAGGGGGCTCCCCTTCAGGGGAACAGCATAACGAAATAAGACCGGCCACGGCTTTACAAATGCGAAATGCTTTTGGCATCTCCGATAAGGTAGATGTCGTCCTCATCGTCGGGGTGGATCCCCTCAAAGCGGCCGCGGCCGAAGAACGGGTCGAGCCTGGTCAGGCTGGGCCGCAAGTCCATGCTGATCTCAATGACGCTGCCCGTAGTATTGACCCTCAGTTGGTCTTGCGCCCGCTTTCGGCTTGGGCGATCGCAGCCTTTAAATCGTCGAGCTCCTCGCAACCCGTGGGGCAGAGGCTGGCGAGCAGGCTCACGTGCTCGCGCGCCTTGGCCATTTCGCCTCTTTCGACGTAGAGCTCGCCCAGATACTCGAGCGCGCCCTTGTGGTTCGGCTCGAACTCCAGCGCCTTGCGATAAAAGCTGTAGGCCTGCGCATGCTCGCCGCGCTTGCGCAGCGAAAAACCCAACAGACTATAAACGTCGGCTTGCTGAACCCCCTGGTCGATCATGGCGTTGAGGTCGCCGATCGCGGCCGGCCAATCCTTGGCTTTGATCTTGGCGCGCACCGCCGCCAGGTCGGGGGCCGCCGGGTCCGTCGCCGGCGTGTCGACCGCCAACAGCGGCGCCGCGAGGCCCGTCAACAGGAGGGCGGCGAGGAGCAAGCCCAGGCCGAGGCCTCGGCCGAGGTGCGGGCGGCAGATCCAGTGCATTGGCGCTATCCTGTTGCTCGCGGCTCAACCCGCGTAGGGTCGCAAGCCGCGCTTGGGTTCGGAGACGCGTTTGGCCGGCGTGAAGACGTAGCCGCTACCGTCCTTGGCGAAGGCGCCGAGGCCCGGGAAGGGGAAGTGGGCGCCGCAAATCATCATCTTCTCGGCGATGACGCGATCAATCAGCTTGCGTCGTGTCTCCACCGCCAGCGGACCATCTTGATCGTAGGCGCCTTGCCACTCCGGATGTGGCCCGAGCAAGGCCGGCACGTAGGCCATATCGTTGGAGATCAACAGCTGGTGCGTACCCGAGCTGACGTGAAAGGCCGAATGTCCCGGCGTGTGGCCCGGGGCACTAACGAGGCGAATGCCGGGCGCCACCTCGCGTTCGCGTTCGATCAGGGTGAAATTCTTCCAGCCGGGAAAGGCCGCATTGATGCGCTGACCCAGCGCCTTGCGCGCCTCGGGCAGCTTTTCCACCCTGCCGGGCTCGGTCCACCACTTATATTCGGTGGCGCTCACCACCAGCTCGGCCTTGGCAAAGACCGGCGCATTGCTGCCCTTTTCCAGCAAGCCGAAAATGTGATCGGGATGAAAGTGCGAAATCAAAATCGTGCTGATCTTGCCGGGATCGATGCCGGCTGAGCGCATATTGGCCGCGAGCTTGCCCGCGGTGGGCTGCCACTGCCCGCCGCCGGAGCCGGCATCGACCATGATGGTGTCCTTGCCGAGTTTGAGCACGACCACGGTCAGTGGGATCGAAACAAACTCGGTCGGCAGGCCGGCATTGCGCAGCGCGGTCTGCGTCTCCTCGACACTGGCATTCTTGATGAAGCCGGGGTCGTGAGGTTTCTCCCAAATGCCGTCGTAAAGGGCGATCACCTCGATCGAGCCGACCTGGTATTTGTGGAAGCCGACGCGCGGGTCGGGCGTCGCCTGCGCGCACGCCCCGCCGACAAAGGCCAGGGGCTTGTTAAGTCCAAGGGCCGCGGCGAAGGCCCCTGCGCTGGTGAGCATTTGCCGCCGTGAGAACGTGAGCACCATACCCTCCACTTGCCTTGGACCCGCCCGTGCAATTGGCCGATGCCGTGCTCTAGCCGGCAACGGTCGCCTTTATTCCCGAAGCCCGATGCGCGCCCATTGAACGGCACGGGAATAAACGGCCCGCGCCGGGGATAAAGGTCAGGGGAGGCCTCTTGCTCCCATCGCGTGACCGCCGCGTGCTGCCATGGCATCCCTTCCCCGTTTCGAGCAATTGGCGCTCAAGCATCTGGAGGCCGCCTATAACCTGGCGTTCTGGCTGGTGCGCTCGCGCCCGGATGCGGAGGACGTCGTGCAGGACGCCTATTTGCGCGCCTTGCGCGCTTTTGAAAATTTTCACGGCGACGACATGCGACCCTGGTTGCTCGCCATCGTGCGCCACACGGCCTACCGCTGGCTCAACAATCGCCGCCGCGCCGGCAACGTCATATCGATCGAGGAGGCCTATGAGGTTGCCGCGGCACGCGATCCCCCCGAGCCACCCGACCATGCCCCCAATGCCGAGGCGCGCTTGATTGGCGCCGCCGAGCAGGACTACGTCGTGCGCGCCTTGGCGGAGCTGCCACCGGCCTTCCGCGAAGTCGTGGTGCTGCGCGAGATCGAGGGGCTCAGCTATCGCGACATCGCCAAGGTAACCGGCGCGCCGATCGGCACGGTGATGTCGCGCCTCGCGCGCGGACGGCGCGACCTGCGCCAAGTCCTGATCCAGTTGCTGGCCAAGGATGAACCCAATGCACTGTGAACGGGCGCGCGAGCTCATGAGCCCGTACCTTGACGAGGCCCTCCCGGCGCCGGACCGCTCCGTGCTCGCGGCCCACCTGGAGACATGCCCGGGCTGTGCCAGGCTCGCGGCCGATTGGCGCCGCATCGCGCGCACGCTGTCGGCGGTCGGGCGCGAGCGAACGCCCCCATCCCTGTTGCCGCGCCTCCACCGCGCGCTGGCTGGCGCGCGGCCGGCCGCCGCGCGGCGCTCGCCCCGGCCGCTTTCATCCCTGCGCCTGCTTGCGGCGGGCACGCTGCTGCGACGGGCGGCTCCGATGCTGGCGGCGTGCGTGCTGACCGCCGTTGCCACCTGGTGGCTCATCGGCCTGGCCGCGCCGGAGGCGCGCTT
>DASTMQ010000623.1:0-2889 GCA_035714005.1 Hyphomicrobiaceae bacterium | reverse complement strand
CCGCCGTTATCGCGCGCCCGTGCCAGGTTCAAAAAAAGTCTGATGAGCTGGGAACTTATGCCGGCGCTGGCGCATTTTCTGGACACGCATATGCTCGGGCAGGCCGCCCGGCTATTAGTCAGGACGAGACCTGTTAGGTTGGCCGCGCTCTCTCAGCCAGAGCGCGGCCTTCTTGTTGTTGCCCTGCCCCGGCCGACGCTGCCCTGGCCCGCCTGATCTGGCCCTGATCTGGCCTGATCTGGCGTTGTCGCCTGCGAGGATCAACGGCCGTGCCGTTGCCTTTCCGGGTCGATCGCCGGCCTCAGGCGACCTTGACCAGCCGCTTGCCGCGATTTTGTCCGGCGAGCAGGCCGATCAAAGCGCTTGGGGTGTTTTCCAGCCCATCGATGACGTCTTCGTGCACCTTCAGCTTTTTGGCCGCGACCCAGGCGCGCAAGTCGGCAATCGCCTGGTCGCGCTCCGCGAAATAGTCGGTGACGATGAAGCCCTTGAGCGTCAGGCGTTTGACCACAATCAGGCCTGGGACGCCGCGCGGGCCGGCCGCCGGCGCCGGCCCGTCATAGCCGGAAATGGCGCCACAGCAGGAAATCCGGCCGCCGATGTTCATCTGCGCCAGGCAGGCCTCGAGGATGTCGCCGCCGACATTGTCGAAGTAGACGTCAATGCCGCCCGGCGCTGCGGCTTTCAGCGCCTTGAAGGTCGCGCCGGCCTTGTAGTCGACGGCCGCATCGAAGCCCAGCTCCTGCAAAAGCCACTGGCATTTGTCGGGGCCGCCGGCGATGCCGACCACGCGGCAGCCTTTGATTTTGGCGATCTGGCCGGCAAGGGATCCGACCGAGCCCGCCGCCGCCGAGACGACCACCGTCTCGCCCGCCTTCGGCATCGCCACCTTGAGGAGACCGAAGTAGGCGGTGAGGCCGGCAATGCCGTAGACGCTGAGCAGATGCGTGATCGGTTCGATCTTGGGCAACGGCAGCAGGCGCTTGGCGGGCAACACGGCGTAGGCCTGCCAGCCGGTATCGGCAAAGACCAGGTCGCCGGGGGAGAAGGCCGGCGCTTTGCTTTCCACCACCTCGGCGACGGCGGCGCCCGCCATCACCGACCCCGCCACGACTGCATCGCGATAGGTCGCGCCCTGCATCCAGGCGCGGTTGGCGGCGTCGAGCGAGAGGTAGCGCACCTTGAGGACGACGTCGCCGGCATTGGCCGGTGGGATTGCCGCCTCCCGCAGCGCAAAATGCTCCGGGGCCAGTTTGCCCGTGGGGACGTGCAGGAGCAGGATCTGTCGATTGGTCGCCGTCGTCACGGTCGCCTCCGGCTCTGCTAAATCGGACCTCGTGGGGCGCCATGATGGGCCACCCCTTGCAAGGTTTGCAAACCTTTTGGCGCCGGCACACAAACGACGGCGGCCGGCAAATGGCACGGGGCCTGGATCCCCCAAAAGCGGGGCAATTTGCCGAGCAGGCCGAACAGGGCTTACAACGGCCCCCGGCTTGGGCTGACCCGTCCGCCTCGGCCGCCCTTCGCCGCGCTTGGCCCGCCGGCTTGACCCGCAGGCCCTTCGCCATTTGGGAAAAGCGCCCATGGCAGTTTCGCAGCCGAGCCGCCGTGCGTTTCTTGAGGCCTGCGGGGCGCTGGCCGCCGGGGCGGTTGCCGGCGAGGTCGGCGCACAAGAGGTCCAACCCTTGGCACCGGCCCATCATCGCCTGGCGGTGGGGGCGCACGAGCTGATCGTGCTGAGCGACGGGCACCTGGTCGTGCCCTTGCCAATGCTGGCGAGCAATGTGCTGGCGAGCGAGGTCAAAGGCTTCCTGGGAGACCGCGGCCTCGGTTCCGATCGCGTCAATTTCCACATCAACGTCGCCCTCTTGAAGGTGGGCGACGAGCACATTCTGATCGATGCGGGGTGTGGCGGCACCTGGGTGGCCACCGCCGGCCGCCTGGCCGAGAGCTTGGATGCCGCCGGGATCGCGCCCGAGACGATCGGCAAGGTGGTGCTGACGCATGCCCACCCCGACCACATCTGGGGCCTGATCGACGAATTGGACGACAGCCTGCGCTTTCCGCGGGCGCAGTACTTGGTGTCGGCGCGGGAGTTCGAGTTCTGGACCGGCGGCGAGGCCGGCCTCATCCGGGGACCCGTCGAGGGCATCGCGGCGGGGGCAAAACGCGTCTTCAAGGCCATCGAAGAGCGCACGCAGCGCATCAAACCCGGCGCCGAGCTTGCGCCGGGGGTCCTCGCCCTCGACACGGCGGGACATACGCCCGGCCACATTTCGCTGCTGTTGAGCTCGGGGAGCACGACGCTTCTGGTCACGGCCGATGCCGTGCAAAACAACCACATTGCCCTCGCCCATCCCGACTGGTGGCCGGCCGCCGACATGGATGGGGCCAAGGCCGCCTCCAGTCGGCGCCGGCTGCTCGACATGGCCGCGACCGACAAGCTCAACGTGCTTTGCTACCATATGCCGTTTCCGGGCTTCGGCCGCGTGGAGCGACGGGGTTCGGCATTTGCTTGGGTCGCCGACCCGTAACTCAAAAAAAACCGCCGCCGACAAAAACAAAAGGGGGAAGGCCATGGTGCAGGCGATGAGGCTTGGCGTTGCCGGCCTGTTGGCGGCTCTCGGCGCGGTGGCGGTGCCGCAAGCGCTGCTGGCCCAATTGCGCGCCGAGGCACGAGACATGGCACTCGTCGGCTCCAGCGACTTGCAGGCACGCAGCGCCTACCAGCCCAGCATCCACAAGCAGGGTGAGCGCTGGATCGCCTACATTGGCCATCACGGCGGCACCAAGGAGGTGCCAAAGCCGCGCAATCCGCTGACGGGCGCCGACGAATTCAACGGCACGTCCATCGTCGATGTGACCGACCCGCGCCACCCCAAGTATCTC
>DASTMQ010000622.1:0-2707 GCA_035714005.1 Hyphomicrobiaceae bacterium | reverse complement strand
ACAACGCCCGGCCAGGCTGGGCCGGGCGCCGGTTTCGTCGCTCGTGTTAGTGGGCGGCGTGCCGTGATGCTGCCGGCGCGAGCGCGGCGCCCACCGGCAGCACGCCACTTTTCTCGTTTTGGACGATAAGGCCGACCAGGGTCTCGCGTTCGGCCTTCAGCTCTTCCATACGCACGAAGCGGCTTTCGCCGAGTTTGTTTCTCACCAAGCCACTGTACTCGATGTTGACGTCCCTCAATCGGCGTCGGATTGCAATCATGTCGGTGCGAGTCATGGTCCACCTTCCCTCGATTGATCCCACACCCCCGCACGATTCGTGTGACACGATCGCGGCGCTGAGACGGCCGAGGCGATGTTTGCCCGTCCGGAAAATCAAATTTTTTCGGCGACCGCCGATCGGCGGTGCACACATTAATGCCGCGAATCAATGTGCCAATGTGATGCGGGCTTTCGGGAGGGAAGTGTGAAACGAACATCCTTGAACCGCACCTTTGCCAAGCGAAATCCGGCTCGAGTATTCAGCAGTCCCTCTGACATTGTCGACGAAATGCTGCTGACACGCGGCGAAAAGCTCGGCACCCTGGATCGCTGGCGCCAAAGCATTCTCGACCAACTCGAAACCCATGATGCGGAGCTGCGAGCCTGCGGCACCGTCGCGCAACTGCTTGGGCAAATCGAGGAAGCCAAGCACCGTCTGAGCGCGGGCTTGTCGTAGCTTGCTTCAGCGTTCGACATTAGCGACAGCCGCCGGCACGCCGCCTGGCGCCGCGCTTGTTCGTTGTGCGCATTGTGAGAAGAACCAGGGGTCGGCCTGCAAGCCCCCGGTTTCGCGCGCTGATCCTTGCGCGCTTCCCGCCCTTTAGTTGCTCGACTTGAACAGCGTGGCGTAACGCTGCACGTCGTCCTTGAGGATCTGGTCGAAACGATCGGGTGACGTGCTGGTTAGCACCGCGCCTTGCGGTTCAAAGCGTGACTTCACATCCGGCATACGCACGACCTCGGCGATGTCGCGGCTGGCCTTGTCGATGATGGCCTTCGGCGTACCCGCGGGTGCCAACACCCCGAACCACGAATCGTACTCGAACTCGGGGAGGCCCGCCTCCTTGAAGGTCGGTACATCCGGCAGAACCGTCAAGCGATCGGCACCGGTGACGGCCAACGCCCGCATGCGGCCACCCTGGATGAGGTCGCCCGCCGCCGCAAAGAAGGAAAACCCCATCGCCACGTCGCCGCGAATGATGGCCGTATGCGTTTCGGGAAGTCCCTTGAAGGGCAAATGCACGATCTCGGTCTTGGTCGTCTGCCTGAACAGCGCTCCGGCAATACCCGTCGTGCTGCCGAGGCCCGCCGAACTGTAGTTGAGATCGCCCGGCTTGGAGCGCGCCAGAGCCACCAGCTCGTTGACGGTTTTCGGCGCGGAGTCCGGGGGCACCACCAGGATCAGCGGCGTGACGGCCACCTGCGTCACGCCGACAAAGTCGCGCACCGGATCGAAGGCCAAATTCTTGTTGAGGTGCCCGATCACGGTATGACCGTTCGAGGACAGCATCAGGGTATAGCCGTCGGGGCTCGCCTTGGCCACACTGGCGGTGCCGGCAAGTCCCGGCCGGTTCTCGACCACCACGTCCTTGTTCCAACGCTGTTGCAGTTTTTCGGCGACCACGCGTGCCAGCAGATCGGTCATGCTGCCGGCGGAGAACGGCACAACCAGGCGCACCATTTGTTCGGGATACTTGCCGGCGTCCTGCGCCAGCCCTTGCGGGGCGAGGCCAACGGTGGCGAAGAGACCCAAGAGCAGGATGGCGAACCGACGCATTGAAACGTCCCCTCTGTTTGACCCACCCGTTGAGCGGGAGCGACGGCCCCGCCAGGTGCCGCCCGAACGCCAGAGCGCGCCACCCCTCGGGCATCGTACCTGCTCTCATTCGCCTTCGAAAGGACCCGGGCGCGCGTCCATGGCTGAGGTCGACGTCGACCTCGGCCGGCCCGGATGCGGGCTTGGCCCGGGGGCGGAGGCATGGCGATCTGGCGCTGGAGCGCGGCTCGGGTCGACGCCTTTATTCTTGGAGGCCAACGGCAAGCGGCAAGTTGAGCCATTCCGCCTCACGCAGCCAGCGACGGCCACAGCGTCGCAAAGGCGGTGGCGGTTTGCGGAACGGGCGGTAGAAACGCAGGAAAAGTCGGGGGTTTACGCGCGCCGGAGCGGCGAGACAAGGCCCCATTGCAAAGCCGCGCGCCGGCTCAACCTTCGAGGGCACCGGTCGCCGTCGGCGACCGGTGGCAGCGGCCCCACTAATTGGGGAGGTGTTCGCGCAGGTTCGCGGCAGCCTGGCGCCAGTCGCCGGTGCGGGGGGCTGCTGGCTGGTTCGGCTCGTAGACCGGCACGTCGATCGGCGCGTTCTCGAGCGAGGCATAGGGGCTGCGCGGCATCGGCAAGGCGCCCATGCGCGCGGCCAAATTCTGCAACTCGCGTAAGATCCCCTCACGCCGCACCTCATGCTCGATGGCAACATTGCGCACGTCCTGGAGGAGCTTCTGGTCGGCGCGGTTCAACGCCTGCCCCAGGGCCCGGACCAAGTCCTGTTCCCTGCGGGCAAGCTGGTTCATGCGAACGCGCATTTCCTCGATCTGCTCGACGAGACTCGTCGTCATTGCTGATATCCCTCTTCTGTCGATCGCCATGGCCTGCGACGAATCACTAACCAAA
>DASTMQ010000621.1:0-2255 GCA_035714005.1 Hyphomicrobiaceae bacterium | reverse complement strand
CATCGGCAAGGGCGGCTTCAGCTTCGGCGCCCTGGTGTTTTGGGCATTCGTCGGCATCCCGCTGGCCTGGGGGGTGTGGATCACCCTCACAAACGCGATGAAGATCTTCTGACGGCATGACGCTGCTGGCAGCAGAGCAAGGCAAGGAGTTGCCGGCGGCGAGCGCGAGCGCAGACTTGCCACACTGATCTTATCCAGGTCCTGCTTGCGCGCTCGTCGGCCGCCCCAAAGACCGTATGCGCTCCTGGTCCCCCGGTCCGGAGGCGGCCAGCGCCCGCCGCCAGAGGCGCAGGCGTGCCCAGGTCGCTGCCTTCGCGGCCAAGGCGATGGCCATATCCCGCTCGAGGAAAGGCTGCACGGCCTTTGCAACGGGCGCCCGCGCCGGAGGTCTGGGGACGCAGGTTCTACCGTTGCGAGCGGCGCGTGCGGCAGCGGTCTTGCCGGAGCGATCGCGCCGCGTCGGATCTCCTCGATCAGCGCCTGTGTTTCGGGCTCCGGCTCGACGCCCAGCTCGTGCTGCCCCGCCGGAGTGCCCAAAAGATCGCAAGCGACGCATCGCCAGACTGTCACCCGCGGGATAGTCGAAACCGCCAGACTGCTCTACGCTCCGGCTTCGGATGTTTTCAATCTTATGCGGAGGTCGTTATGTCGAGAAAGCACGTTGGGCTGGTGGTACTGACCGGGATCGCTATTGTGCTATTTTCCACAAGTGCCAAGGCAGAAGTATACGAGGTCGTGTGCATCAGCAATCAAACTCGAGACACTGTTCGCTATAAGATCCGGTACGGTTCAGGACCGTACACCGAACAACGCCTCGCCGCTTTTCGCGTGTGGCCTTGGGTTCAAAGGGCTGAAACAGCAAAGCCGGTAACAATCTGGTACGATGCTGAGCTGCGCCGTAACAGGTGGGCGCCACGAGAGATTCCACTGAGAACGCGCGCCGCAAATGGAAGCGTAAATTCCTGCGACATACGCCATCGATACACTTTCACGGTTGATCCGAATGACCTAAATATGCTCATGCTGAATGATAATGGCGGTTAAGCCCCCTCTCGAGTAGGCTTGGCGTTCCCTCGGTGGACTACTCTGCAAAGGTGGTTCGCTAATCAGGGCCATCGCATTTGGCTCAGCAGCTTTAGAGCTTTTTCAGGGCCTGCCGTACCTGGGTTTGCGAGCGGTACTCGGCCGCGCAGGCGGACACCGGCGAGCGGGATCGCATCGAGGCGTACGCTCTTAGGCAGGCTGCCGTGTGCCATGGTGCGCCCGCCGCTGGTCACGATCGCCAACGCGGAGACCCTGCGGCATCCGTCAGCGCTGATCGAGGCCGGTCTGTTCCACCAGAGCGCGCGACGCGGCTTGGCGCCTCCGTAGCCCATTCCAAGCCCCTTGGGGGCCGAGACCGGAAGCTGGTGATCTCGGCGCGCCGGCTGGGTTGGGAATTGGGATCTCGCGGGTGCCCAAGATTTGGGCACCCACTGAACAAGCGAGCCCGCCGACGGGCGCCAGCAAAATACGAGTTGAATCTTACGCAAAGACCGCGTTTGCTAGCAGGCCAATCAAAGTCGCTTGCCGAGCGTCCGTCAAGAAGGCAGGCAGGGAGGACATACCGAATGCCTGCGGCCGGCCGACGCTGGTCGGGGCGAGGGCATCTCGCACCGGCGCAATAACCGGGGGGCATCGCCTCCGGCCGGGCGGCGTCCTCATGAACGAACCTGTTGCGCCCGGGCTCGCGCTCCCGTGGGCTTGTGCGATTGCCGACCGGATAGACCGGATAAAACGTGTGGGAGGACTTGGCGATGACCGAGAAATGGAAGGACGAGGCCTGGGCCGGGGATTTCTGGTGGCGCGGCAAGGTCACGCGGCGCCGCCTCATCGGCTGGGGCGGCGGCGCGATCGGCGCGGTGATGCTGGTGCCGGCGCCCTGGCGCTCGGCATTTGGCGCCACGCCGGCCTACAAGATCGGCTCCGAGCAGCCGCTTTCCGGCGCCGGCGCGCTCGGCGGCAAGACGGCGCTGGTCGGCCTGCAGATGGCGGTCGACCGCATCAACAAGATGGGTGGCATCAACGGCCGCCCGGTCGAACTTGTGATCGCGGACGACGAATCGAAACCCGACGTCGCCCGTCGCAAGACCCAGAAGATGGTGGAAGAGGACAACATCGACGTTCACGTCGGCGGCTTCCTGTCCAACATCTGCCTGGCCTGCATGCCGGTGTGGGAGGAGGCGAAGATCGTCAATATGATCAGCGTATGCCTG
>DASTMQ010000620.1:0-3089 GCA_035714005.1 Hyphomicrobiaceae bacterium | reverse complement strand
CATGCTGGATCCGGCCTGGCAGGAGGGCAACTATACCAGCCCACCGGAGCGCGGCATTCGCTTGTGGCGCGACATTCTGCTGTTGGCGGCGCGCACGCCGGAGATCAATCGCGACCAGTTCCCCAACAACCAGCTCGAGGTCCTGCCCTGGTTGCAGCAAACCGAAACCAACCTAATCAAGGCCTTCGATGCCAACGATTGGATCTATCAGACCTGGGCCTATGAACGGCACGACGTCGGCACCACTCAGCCCTTCAACGGCGACACCGCCAAGGCGCTGCAGAGCATCAAGGCCAAGACGCTGATCCTGCTCGGCAGCAAGGACCTGCTCAATCCGGAATGGGAGCCGCAGGAGGCCGCAAAGCACATCCGCAACGCCAAGGTGGTGACCATCAGGCCGGCGGCGATAACCGGACACGCCGCCGCGGGCGGTGCCTTTGCACCCGACGTCGAGTTCATCAACCGTGAGACGATCGGCTTTCTCGACGTCGTCGCCGAGAGCGCCAAGAAGGGCAACTAGCTGAGCCGAGGCGCGTCGGCTCAGCTCGACGGCATGGCCGGCGGCGCGGTCACGACGATTTCGCTCACGCCATAGCCAGCTTCCGCCGGAATTCTGAGCCGGCGGCGGCCGCCGGAGAGCCGCTCCACCTGCGGGGTCACCGTGACGACAGGGCTGGCGCGCGCCGCCGCAATCGCCGCCGCAACGCTGGCGTGGCGCGCCAACTTTGCCAGGTTCATTTGCGTGGCAAACACCAGGGTGCGCTGACCGGCCTCCGCCTCGGCCAAGGCCTGCTGCGGGGAGATCCACAAGCCCTCGATGGATTCGCCACCATCATGGGCGCCCAGCTGATTGACCGGCGCGGCGACCAGCAGGAAATGCGTGTCGAAGCGCTTGGGCACACCCTCCGGCGTGATCCAGTGCGCGAACGGCACCATGAGATCGGTCGCCAGTTGCAGGCGTTCGCGACGCACGAGGTCGAGAAAGGAAATCTTGCCGGCGATCAGATTGGCGCGGTGCCGATCGACGAGCTCGTGCGTCTCGGCCGCCGACAGCAGGCCCGGCGCGCCCTGCCGACGCGCAAGCATCAGCCCCGCTTCCTCGAAGCTTTCGCGGGCGGCGGCGACGTAGAGGGACCGCGCCGGCGGGGCGGCCGCAACGGGGGCGAGTGCGCCCCAGCCCGGATCGGCATCGCCCGGGTCAACCTTGCCACCGGGAAAAACCAGGGCGCCGCCGGCAAAATCGATGGCGCGGTGGCGCACCACCATGAAGGCCTCGAGGCCCTGGCCGCCATCGCGCAGGATGACGACGGTGGCGGCGGGGCGTGCCGGCGCTGGCGCTTGGCTGGGGTTGGCCGGGGGATCGGAGACCGGAGCGGCGGGGTCAGGTGCGGGCCCGGGCATCAGGATTTGGCTCCCGCCGCAGGCAAGGGGAATTCCTCAAGGTAGCCCTGGTAGGCGTCCTCGACGTCGATCTTGAGCGTGTGCAGCACGCGCACGACGGCATTGTAAAAGCCAATGGTGATGGTGAGGTCGACCAGCCGTTCGTTGTCGAGGCTCTTTTGCAACTCGGCATAGGTGGCCTCCGAAATCGCCAGCTCGATGGTCATCTCGCGGGCCGCGCGCAAGACCGCTTTGGCGAGCGGATCAAGATCGTTCGGCTTGCCCTCGGTCTCGGCGATCAGGCCACGAATATCGGCGTCGCTGACACCGAAGTCGCGGCCGATTTTGACGTGGTGCGACCACTCGTAGGGCTGGCGCGCCAGATAGCCCACCTGCAGGATGGCAAGTTCGCGCAGGCGCGGGTCGAGCCGGCTCTTGAAGCGAATGAACTGGCCAAGACCACTGAAGGCGCGCGCGGCGTTGGGGCTATTCACCAGCGCCTGGAACAGGGTGATGTTGCGCGCAAGCAAATCCTGATGCTCGGCGGCAAGCTCGCTCTTTTGCAAATAGGGCACGCGGGCCATTGGCGTCACTCCCAAACTTCAAGCTTCAATGCGTTTTGCTGTCACGGGCGGGGGCCTGCAAGGACGTGCCTCCATCCACCACCAAGGTTTGGCCGGTGATGTAGCGCGCGTGATCGGACAACAGGAAGCGCACGGCGTGGCCGATATCCCAGCCCGTGCCCTCGAGGCCGAGCGCAGAGGCTTTGCGGCGCTGCTCGCGGGCGGCGGCGCTCATGCCGCCCGCGTAGACCATGGGTGTGTAGACCGGGCCTGGCGCCACGCAGTTGACGCGGATTCCCTCGTTAGCGTGATCGATGGCCATGGCGCGGGTAAGCGCGATCACGGCGCCCTTTGAGGCGGTATAGGCCGTGAGGCCGCGCGGCCGCAGTGCCGAGATCGAGGAGATGTTGACGATGGCGCCCTTGCCGGCGGTTTCGATCATGGCGGGGATGGCATACTTGGAGGTGAGAAACATCGCCTCGACGTTGACCTGCATGACGCGCCGCCAGCTCTCCGGTGTCTCCTCCACCACCGAACCGCGGCTGCCGATGCCGACGTTGTTGTCGAGAAAATCGAGGCGGCCGAAGCGCTCGACGCAGGCCGCCACCACGGCGCGGCATTGCCCCTCCAGCGTAAGGTCGGCGGCGTGCGCGACGGCGCTGCCGCCTTCGCCGGCAATCATGGCAACGCTGCGCTCGGCGAGAGCGAGGTCGCGATCGACGATGAAGACGTTGACGCCGGCGCGGGCGAGCAGGATCGCCGCCGCGCGGCCGTTGCCGATGCCGTCGCCGGCAGCGCCACCACCGGCGACGATGGCAACCTTGCCGGCGAGACCCGCCTCATCCCCGGCCGGCATCGCCGCTACCGTCGCTGCTGTCATGGCCTTCCCTCGAGACTTGCCCTCGCCCAGTGGCGTGATAGCGGGGATCTGAGGGCGATGGCAAGCCTGGCGCCAGCGGCGGCGCCAAAGCGGACGAGCCTGGCGGAAGAGCGCTCGCACGATCGCACCGGCGCCGCGGCGCGCGGGTGCTTGCCGAGGTGCCCCCCGGGCGCGGTGCCCCCAGGCGCGGCGCCCCCAGGCGCGGCGCCCAAGCGCGACGCGCTCGGCAGGATCCCTTCCGTTCGCAAAATACCGTCTTTGGCTTA
>DASTMQ010000619.1:0-5427 GCA_035714005.1 Hyphomicrobiaceae bacterium | reverse complement strand
GTGACGCTCGCGTTCAACGGCGCTGGTCTTGAGATGGCGAATGCTGGCGACCGCGCCGGCGGCAATGGCGGGAGCCAAGGACGTGGTAAAAATGAAGCCCGGCGCATAGGAACGGATCGCATCGCAGATATCGCGCGTGGCCGCGATATAGCCGCCCATGATGCCGAAACCTTTGGCGAGGGTACCGTTGATGATATCGACGCGATGCATCACGCGCTGCTGTTCGGCGAGCCCGCCGCCGCGAGTACCGTAAAGTCCGACCGCGTGCACCTCATCAAGATAGGTCAGGGCACCGTATTTCTGGGCCAGGTCGCAAATGGCGCCGATGGGGGCCATCAGGCCGTCCATGGAGTAAACCGATTCAAAGGCGATCACCTTCGGCCGACCGCGCTCGCTGGCGCGCAGCTTGGCCTCAAGATCGGCCAGGTCGTTATTGCGCCAAATGCGCTTTTCGCCACCGCCGTTGCGGATGCCGGCGATCATCGAGGCGTGGTTCTTCTCGTCGGAAAAAACGAGGCAGCCAGGCAGCAGCTTCTGCAGGGTGGCGAGCGTCGTGTCGTTGGCCACGTAGGCCGAGGTGAAAAGCAGCGCGGCTTCCTTGCGGTGAAGGTCGGCGAGCTCGGCCTCCAGTTCTACGTGGTAGTGCGAAGTCCCGGAAATGTTGCGCGTACCACCTGAGCCGGCGCCGGCCGTGTCCAGCGCCTCGTGCATGGCGGCGATGACGGCGGGATGTTGCGCCATGCCGAGGTAATCGTTCGAGCACCAGACCGTGATTTGCCGCGGCCCCGCCGCGGCAAAATGCCGGGCGGAGGGAAAGTGCCCGCGATTGCGCCGGATGTCGGCAAAAACCCGATACCGTCCCTCGTCCTTAACCGTTTGCAGCGCCTTAACAAACGCCTTTGCGTAATCCATGAACCCACCTCGCGCGCGCACCTTGAGAGCAGTCAGCGCCTGCACCCTGGGGTTGCCGGAGTCCACCCCTTTCCCTGGAGTCATTCTAGACGAGGGGGTGTTGGCCGCGCCACTGCGGATTGTCGCATGGATGCGTTTTCGTGCCTGCCCAGCAAAGGGCCCGACTAGCCCCGTGCTCAGTAGCCCCCGGCGGCGACGCCAACGCCGTCTTTCTGGTAAAGGTCGCGCCGGAATTGCACGACGCCGTCGGGTGTCGCCCACGCCGTCAAATACGTGAAATAGAGCGGCACCGGCTGCTTGAGGCGGACATCCCGACGCTCTCCGGTCTCTTTGATGTGCTTGATGTGCTCCTGCTTCCAACCCTGGTCGGCGAGCACCCAGGCCGCCAGCTGCTCGATGCCATGCACGCGCACGCAGCCCGAGCTCGCGGCGCGGAAATTGCGGCCGAAAAGTGACTGCGACGGGGTATCGTGCATGTAGACCGCGTGACTGTTATTGAAGTTGAGTTTCACGAAACCCAAGGGATTGTCCGGGCCCGGCTGCTGCTTGTAGGTGAGCCCGGCCGCACCAGCGCTCCAATTGATTTTGGCGGGATCGAGCTTGCGCCCGTCGCTGCCGTAGGCATCGATCTTGTACTTGACGAGCACGCTCTGCCCGGTCTTGGCCATGTCCTGGCCCTTGGGGATCAGGTCCTTCTCGATCACGGTCGGCGGCAAGTGCCACACCGCATTGAAATTGAGCTCATGGATGGCCGACTTGAGCTCGGGCGTGGCCCGCTCGGGTTTGCCCACCACGCCGGCATGGCGCGTGACGACGCGATCCCTTTCGATCGCCTCGACCTGGGCCGCGGGAATATTGACCACCACATACTTCTTGGGCAGCGCGCGGGAGAGTTGCTCCAAGCGTTGAAGATTGGTCTTGAGCTGCTTTAGGCGCACTGCAGCCGGCACGTTCAGGGCGGCAATGGTGCGCTTGTCGACGATGCCGGTGGGAGCAAGCCCGTTCGAGGCCTGGTACCGGCGCACCGCCTTCGTCAAATAGTAGTCAAAGCTTTCCGGACCGCCGCCCTGCTCCTTGAGGTCGCCCGTCGCCACCAGATGCTCCTGCAGGATGGCGACCGCGGGGCCCGTCGACCCCTGCTGCAACTGTAGATCGGGGAGTGGCCTCCAGCCGCCTCGCGCCGTGATCTGGCTATAGCGAATGATGGCGGCCTTGATCGGAATGAGGTTGTTGGGACTGAGGGTCGGATAGCCCTTGGGAGGGGTTGCCTCCCATTCCTTGATGAATTCGCGGTCGGTCGGGTCATCGTTAACCGCGGCGTTTGCCGACCCGGGCCATTTCTGCCAGGTGCCATCGCCTTCGGCTCGCGCGTCGCCAAGCGCTCCCAGTGCGGCTAGCGCGGCAGAGACGGCGGCTAGCGCGGCAGAGACGGCAAGGCCCAGCACCCGTCCGCCGCCCATCCTCGATCGCACCTGAGCCTCCCCCATCTCGTGCCCCCTCCTCCCAGGCCAGCTTCGCGCCGATGCTACAGGAGGCCTCAAAGCGCCCGCTGCTTTTGCGCGGCGGGTCACGCCCCGGGCAACCTGCGGCATTCGCCCGCGTGTGAGAAGCGCAAAAACCGCTGCTCGCGCCGGGATTGAGCAAAAATGGTGCGGGGCAGTCACAAATTCCGCCGGGGTCTATTTCTGCAACGCCGCTTTCCCCGCCCGGCGGCTTGTCCTGGATCACCCATTCCAGTACAAGGCGGCACCCTTTTTGCCGGCCTGGCCGGCGCGGCGGCCCTGCGCGGCGGCTGATCAACCCTGAGGCGGCTCATGAAAAAGCAGGACGATTTTCACCCGGACTACCATCGCATTAAAGTGACGATGACGGACGGAACCGAGTTTGAGACCTACTCCACCTACGGCAAAGAAGGTGACACCCTCACTCTCGACATTGATCCCAAGACGCATCCGGCTTGGACCGGTGGCGATCGCCACCTGGTCGATCGCGGCGGCCGCCTTTCCCGCTTCAAGAAAAAATTTGAGGGCATGTTCTAGGAGGGTGACGACCGACCACGGCGAGGCGATCGGGTCGGAGGCGGCGGGCAAGGTCAGGCCGGTCGCGACAGCGATGAGGCTAGCTGCCGGCGGCTTTGCCCCGGTACCTGCTCCATAGTTCGGCCGGCAGTTCCCGCTCGTCCCACACACCGATCAGGATGCCGCGGCGCTCCGATGTGCCGCGTGTGGCGATGATCTGCTCCTCGGAGCGCGTGATGCGCTGCGACAGGCGCAGGCCCCAGCGCGCCAGCGCCTCGGCCAGTCGCTGCCGCTCGCCCTCGCAGGCCGCATCAGCACCAAGGTCGCACAGCTCGCTGGGGTCGCTTTCAAGATCATACAACATCGACCGGAAACCGGGCGCGTGGATCAATTTCCAGCGCCGGTCCGTGATCATGAACAGGCAGGCATCGCGGGGGGCAACGCCAAGCGTCTCGGCCACCGGCAGGAAGGCGTAGTTGTATTCGCTAATGGCGAACGGCCGCCATGGCGCGGGGACCTCGCCTCGAAGCCAAGGCAACAGCGAGCGGCCTTCCAGACGGTGCGACTGCTGTCTCCCGTCGCCCGCGATGGCCTCGAGGAAGGTCGGCGCCAGGTCGATGGCCTCGACCAGGGCGTCGCAGACCATGCCCCGCGCCCGATCGGCTGGCGTCGATGGATCGTAGACGATCAACGGCACCTTGACCGAGGGCTCATGGAACAGGTCCTTCTCGCCCAGCCAATGGTCGCCCAGATAGTCGCCATGGTCGGAGGTGAACACAATCATCGTGTTCTCGAACAGACCGTGCTGCTGCATGAAGCCGAACAGTGCACCGAGCTGATCGTCGATCTGCTTGATGAGGCCCATGTAGACGGGAATGACGGCGGCGCGCACCTCATCGCGCGAGAACGTCTGGCTGACTTTGAGGTTCATGAACTCGCGATAGATTGGGTGTGGATTGCTGCGTTCCCCCGGCGAGCGGACCGCGGGCAGAATATCGCCGGCGGCGTACATGGCATGGTAGGGCGAAGGGGCAATATACGGCCAGTGCGGCTTGATGTAGCTGAGGTGTAGGCACCACGGCGTGTCGGCGGCCTCGCGCATGAAGTCGATGGCGCGCTGGGTCATATAGGGGGTTTCGGCATCCGCCTCGGCCACGCGCGCCGGTTTTGTGGCGTTGCGCATGGCCCAGCCCGAGGCGAGCTCGTCGCCCGTTCCGGCGCCGGCATTGGCCCAGTCGTGCCAGGGATTGTCTCCGCCGTAGCCGATCTCGTTGAGATATCGGTTGTAGCGCGGCGGCTGCGGATCATAGCGCCCGTCGGGACCGATCCCGTGCAGGCCGTCGTCGCGCTCGTAGGGATCGAAGCCGCATTCGGCCACCCGCACACCGATGATGGAGTTGGGATCGATGCCGAGGCGCTGCATGCCCTCGATGTCGGCGCGCATATGCGTTTTGCCGACCAGCGCCGTTACTACGCCGAGGGGACGCAAGTAGTCGCCGAGGGTCAGCTCGCCAACCCGAAGCGGAACCCCGTTCCAGACGGCGCCGTGCGACTGTACGTATCTGCCCGTGTAGAAGCTCATGCGCGAGGCACCGCACACCGGCGATTGCACGTAGGCGCGCGTGAAGCGCACGCCTTTGGCGGCTAGCGCGTCGATGTTTGGTGTCCTCAGCGTCGGGTGACCGGCGCAGGACAGGTAATCCCAGCGCAGCTGATCGCACATGATAAAGAGAATATTTTTTGTGCGTCTGACCAAGGCCACTCCCTAGGGCCGGTAGCGGCCGGTCTCGACATCGCCACGATCGACGCGGCGGGAGAACTCCGTGGCACCGCCGGAAGCAAGGATACGGGCCTGCTCCACCCAATTTTCCCGTTCGATCCGGCCCTTGAAGTCGAGCGTGCGGCTTACGCGCTCGATGTCTTCCGCCGTCCAATTGGCGATCTGTTCGTAGCTGGCAATCTGCATCGCATTGAGACGGCGCTCGATCAAGACGCCGATGCCACGGATGCGTTTGAGGTCTTGCGGCGGTCCAGCACGCACCACCCGGTTATGCGAGCCGACGCGGTGGGCGGCTTCGGGCCCCGGCTCCGGGTTCTGATAAGCCTGCGAGCGCACGGACCGCAGCGTACCGAGCAGCAGCGGCCTTGCCGCCCGCGCGCCGCCGGCATCGGCGGCAGCCTCGGCGACCGCCTCGCCCGGCGCTGGCGCGACCGGCGTCGGGGCCGTTACCTCGGCAGGCGCTCCGCGATCAAAGGCGCGCGAGAATGTCGTGTCGCCCCCCCGCATCAGAATTTGCGCCTGCTCGATCCAATTCTCGCGGGCGATGCGTCCATCGGCTGCCAGGTCGCGATCGAAGCGTGCCACCTCTGCCGCCGACCAGGTCGCGATCTCAGCGTAGCGGCTGACGCCGGCCGCGGCGAGGCGCTGCGCCATGGGCGCATCGATGCCGCGGATGCGCTGCAAATTGTCGCCGCCGATGGCCGGCGCTGGCCGTAT
>DASTMQ010000618.1:0-13662 GCA_035714005.1 Hyphomicrobiaceae bacterium | reverse complement strand
TTCCTGTCCGATTTCAGCATTTCGATCCCGGAACGCGGCACGCTGTCGGCGCGTGAGCGCCCGGTGGTGATCCTCACCTCGAACCGCACGCGCGAGCTGCACGAAGCGCTCAGGCGGCGCTGCATCTATCATTTCATTGGCTACCCGGCGCCCGAGCGCGAGGCACAGATCATCATGCTGCGCGCCTCCAGCGTGGCCGAGGACACCGCCCGCGCCGTGGTGGCCGCCGTTGCACGGCTGCGGCGTGAGCCGCTCACCAAACCGCCCGGCATTGCCGAAGCCGTCGATTGGGCGGAGGCGGCGACCGTGCTGGCCAGGGGCGGGGCATCCTGGCCCGACGCCTTCAAGCGTTCCATCGGGGTTGCCATCAAGGATGAGGAGGATAACGCGCACATCGCTGGGCGCCTCGATGCCATCCTCACCGGGGCCGCCGCATGATGCCCACCAAACTCCCCGCCGCGGCGGCGCCGTTCGTCGCCTTTGCCAGCTTGCTGCGCGCCAACGGTTTTGCCGCGGCGCCAGAGCAGACCACGGCGTTCCTTGCCGCCATCACGCTGCTCGGGCCGCGCAGTCTCGAGCACGTCCGCCGCGCCGCCCATGCCACCCTGGCACCCCCGGTGGAGCGGCGCGAGGACTTCGAGGCGCTGTTCGACGCCCACTTCCTGGGCGCCGTCGAGCTGGGCCGCGAAACGGCTGAGCCCGATGCTCGCGAGCTGCGCATGCAAGAGGAGCGTCCGGGCGGGTTCGAGCCGCCCGCCGCCGACGACAGCAACGAGGCCGGCCAGGTCGCAACGGCGGCCGAGGCCTTGTCCGGGCGCCGCTTCGGACCTGACGACGAAGCCGCCACGCTGCGAGGTTTCCAGCGTGCGCTGCCCGAGCGTTTGCCGCAGCGGCGCGGATATCGGCGCATCGCCGCCCGGCGCGGTGCCAGCCTCGACCTGCGGCGAGCCATGCGAGAAGCCGTCCGCAACGACGGCGAGATCTTCAAGCTGCCGCGCCTTCGCCGCCGGCTACGCCGACGCCCCATCCTGCTCGTGATCGATGTATCGGGGTCGATGAAGGCGCGCACGGGGGCGCATCTGCGCTTCGCCCATGCCTTGGTCCGGGCCGCCGATCGCATCGAGGTATTCACCATCGGCACCCGTCTCACCCGTGTGACGCGGGCCTTGCAACTTAAGAACCGAGAGCAGGCGCTCGCGACCGCGTCCGGGCTGGTTTCGGACTGGGACGGCGGCACCCGCATCGGCGATGCCTTGCAGGCCTTCCTGGCCGTGCCGCGCTTTGCCGGCAGCGCGCGCGGCGCCGTGGTGCTGATCCTCTCCGACGGCCTGGAGCGCGGCGATGCCAAGGCAATGACCGATGCGGTAAAGCGGCTTGCCGCGCGCGCCTGGCATCTCTCCTGGATGACGCCGCTCGCGGCCGATCCCGGCTACCGGCCCGAAACCGCCGCGCTGACATCGATCCTGCCGCATCTCGACGCGCTGGCCGACGCCGGCTCTACCGAACGCCTCTGCCAGCATGTCCTCAACCTCGCACAAGCGAGGGCGGCATGACCGGCGCAAATACAAACGACACCGGTTTAAAGGGAAGGATCGCCCATGCCCCTCGAAATCAAAATCCTCGACTACGGCGATATCGAGCTCGAAAGCAGTTTCCTCGTGCTCGGACGCGGCTGCGGCCGCACGCGGCGGGTTCCAACGCTGGGTTTTCTGATCCTCGGCGGACCGTGGCCGATGGTGGTCGACACCGGCTATCGCTCCAACCAGATCATGGAAACGCTGGGCATGCGGGGCCTGCAGTTTCACGAGAACATGATTGAAAACCAGCTGAAGCGCCACGGCGTGCGCATGGGTGACGTGCGCTACGTCATGCATACGCACCTGCATATCGACCACGCCGGCAAGGATGATCTGTTCCCGATGAACACCACGGTGATCCTGAACCGGCGCGAGATGGAATACTCGGTCTCCGGCCTCATGCACCCACAGTATCCGCTGCCCGACATCAAGCATCTGATCGACCGGCTGCACACCAAGGGCGCCATGCGGTTCCTGGATCTGGAGATCTCCGGCCCTACCGAGATCTGCCCCGGCGTCTATTGCGAGGCGGCGGGCGCGCACACCGAAGGCTCCATGAATGTGCACGTGCACACGGCCGAGGGTATCGCCACCATCTGCGGCGATGTGATCTACGACTTTAACGACCAGATCATCGAGCCTTACCACGAGATCGGCTGGATGGAACCGCGCGTCACCGGCAATCACGGCACCACCAAGCGCCAGGAGAAGGCGGCAATCAAGAAGCTTCTGAGCCAGGCGAAGTTTCTGTTGCCCGTGCACGACCGCCCCGCCAAGGTGGAGGGCGGCCAGATCGTCGGCCGCCTGCAGGACCAGGTGCCCGGGCCACTGACGCAGTCGCTGGCGCCGCGCAATTGGTTCCCGGCTTAGCGAGCAAGGGGCAGGCAAATGTCGCACGTGGTGGTCAAGCGCGAGTTTGAGGAGCTGATCGACAGCTGGGCGGCGGTCGGCCAGGTCGGGACCGGTTTCACCTTTACCGAAGGCCCGATCTGGCATCCGGTCGAGCACTACCTGCTGTTTTCCGACATGCCGGCCGACGTGCGCCGGCGCTGGGATCAGCGCGGCGGCGTGCGCGAGGTCAAGCGCCCCTCCAACAAGTGCAACGGCATGACCTACGACGAGCAGTTGAACCTCATCGTCTGCGAGCATGCCACCTCGAGCCTGGTGCGCGAGCGCCCCGATGGACAGCGCGAGGTGCTGGCTTCGCATTTCGACGGCTACGAGCTCAACAGCCCCAACGACGTCGCCGTGAAATCCGACGGCTCAATCTATTTTTCCGATCCCTGGTACGGGCGCATGCCGGTGTACGGAGTGGAGCGGCCGCGGCAGCTCGGTTTCCAGGGCGTATATCGCGTGCCGCCCGGCGGCGGGGCGCCCGAGCTGCTGGTGGAGCGCTACATGTTCGACCAGCCGAATGGCCTGTGCTTCTCACCCGACGAGCAACGTCTCTACGTCAACGACACGGTGCAGGCGCTAATCCGCGTGTTCGACGTCACCACCTACGGCTCGCTGATGAACGGCCGCGTGTTCGCCAGCGGCCTCGCCTCGGATCGCGAGCCAGGCCTGCCCGACGGCATGAAGTGTGACTCGCGCGGCAACATCTGGTGCACGGCGCCGGGAGGCGTGTGGGTCTTTGCGCCGTCGGGCGAGCTGATCGGCAAGCTGCGGGTGCCCGAAATGGTCGCCAACCTGGCTTGGGGCGGACCCGATTTCCGCACCCTGTTTATGTGCGCCACGCACTCGGTGTATTCGGTGAAGACCAAGGTGGGACCGCGGCTCGAGCCCTACATGCGCCCGCGCTCGGACGACACCTCAACGCGTCCCAGCCAGCAGGCGCCGGCCGCACCGCGGCCGTCGCCTGCGCCGCCCGCAGCCGCGCCGCCGCCGCCGCAATCGGCCTCTTCCTCCAAGTCGCTCGGCCGGCTGGATCCCAGTCGTTGCGCCCTCATCATTCAGGACATGCAGAACGACGTCGTGATGGAGGGTGGTGCCTTCGCTGCGTCGGGTTCGCCGGCGCACTGCAAGCAGCAGAACGCGATCGGGAACGCCATGCGGCTGGCCGAGGCGTGCCGCAAGCGCGGGGTGATGGTGATCCATGTGTGGTTCGTGGTGGAACCGGGCGCGCCCGGCCTCACGTTGAATGCGCCGCTGTTCGAGGGGCTCGTGGAAGCCAAAGCCATGGTGCGGGGCACCTGGGGCGCAGCGCCGGTCGCCGGCCTCGAGGCGAAGCCCGGTGATCACGTGGTTGAAAAGATGCGGATGAGCGCCTGGGAAGGCTCCAGGCTCGAGACGGTGCTGAAGAGCGAGCGCC
Organism: Hyphomicrobiaceae bacterium; assembly: GCA_035714005.1. Lineage (GTDB taxonomy): Bacteria > Pseudomonadota > Alphaproteobacteria > Rhizobiales > Hyphomicrobiaceae > AWTP1-13. Next base: position 9,774 of record DASTMQ010000618.1, on the reverse strand, counting down.
GCGACGTCGTCATTGTCACCGGCGCCTGGACGAATATGTCGATCGAGCACACCGCCCGGACCGGCGCCGACAAAGGTTACTTGATGATTGTGCCCGAAGACTGCTGCTCGACCATGAATGCCGACTGGCACCGCGCCTCGATCAACTACGCTCTGCAGAATGTCTCCGCCGTGACCAAAGCCGACGACGTGATTGCCGCGCTCGGTTGAATGGGCGGGTGCTCGGGATCGGCCGCGCGGCGCGCGCCAAAGGCTCGCGGAGCCTTATTCCCCTTTGCTCAAGCACGCCTACAAAACGTTTGTGACCGTGAGCCAGTCACCGCCCCGCGCACGATTGGCCTCAGATAGTGTGTCTTCCGCGCCCATAATAACGATTTGGCCACGATCGCGAACGGCGTCCATGACGTCTGCGAAGTTGCGAAAATCCTTCGCTGTGGTGGCGAACAACTCGTCGCGCAATGTCTGCCGTTCAACCTCCGTTTGGCCAACGAGGTAACGCATTAGCGACGTGAAGCCCTTGGCGCCCGGCAATTGATATGGATCGACACCGTTCAGGGCACCAATGACGCTGCGCGCGAGATCGCTCTCAGTAAGCTCGAGGGTACGTAAAAAGGCCGCCGTACCGTCGAATGTTTTGAGTGTTTCCAACAGGTTCGGATCGCGGTAGGACGTCATGGCGAGATAGCCGGAGTAGCGTTCGAGATCCAACGACGCACCATAGGCGCCGCCTTGCTCGCGGATCTTTGGGATCAGCCATGCGAGTGACAGCCAGCGACAGACGGCCAGCGCCGACCCATTCGGTCGTCCAGCAAAATCGAGGATCCGGGTGCCTTTGGCGACGTAATTGACCTGGGTGGGCAGAACAAGTCCTTCGTTGCGCCGGTTGGCGAACGGTTGCCACACCGTGGGCGGCGGATTGCCATCGGGAAGGCACCCGAGCAGTGCCTCGATCTGGCCTCGCAACAAAGTCCACGCCTTGGCATCCACCGTGACGTTTGCGATTGCTGAAGAGCGCACAATCAGCTTCGAACGAATGGCGGTCAGGCGAGCGAGCACTGCGGGCCAGTCGGTCTCCGTTTCGGCGGCAAGCTGGCGCAAGAAGGCAAGCTGGCTGACGCCGTACATCTGCTCGTTGGCAAAACCAGATTCGCTTGCCGCCGCCTTGAGGCGCAAGCCGCAATAATAATTGCCTCTGGGCGAGAGGCTCGCTTCAAGCTGTGCTTTTTCCTCGAGCAGAAGCCGGTTCAGGCGCTCGCGCTGGTCGAGACGCGCGGACAGCAGCAGGTCGCGGAAAATCGCGATCAGCTCATTTGCCTTCGCCGTCGTGGCCTTCCCGCGCAGGACCAGCCAAGCCGCTGTGTTGTTGGCATCTGTCTTGGTGAGCGCGAACGCATGGGGCTCGATCCCGCCCGTATGCCGCGCAATGCGATGCGCAAACGTGACCTCATCCTCTTTATCGGTACCGAGTTCGGTTAGCGCCCTCCCCAGCACGGGCACATAGGCGAGCTCGTCGCCGGACAAAGTCCGCAGATCGAAACCAACATCTAGGTAGGCGATGCCGTTGGTGGAGAGGTCATTGTGCAGGATCGGCGTTCCTCTCATGGACATCACCTCGCGCGGAATGGCGGAGTTCTTTCTGTCCAAATCGGCAAGCTGCAGCATCGGCAGCTTGGCGAGCGCTGCCGGTGAGTTCGGGGTCTCTTGCCGGCGCTTTAACTCCTCGGTTTTGCCCAAGATTTCCTGGAGTTGTTCGCCTCCGAGAGCGCTGCGGATGTTGGCAAGGCGCATCTTTTCCTCGGCCTCCTGACGCGTCAGGAGCTCGGCGTCCGGCGCATGCTGCATGATCGAGCGATGGGGATTGTTAAGCAGGTATTGCTCGAGCATTTGCTCGAAGTAGCGGGGATTTTCCTGAAGGCCGGCGCGCACGGCCTTGAGGGGCTGCTCGAAGGCAAGTGCGGCGATCGGATCACCCTCATAGAGCCATGTCTCAAGTGCACGTAGAATGGTGCCGACACCGCGGGCCCAGGTGCCGTTCTCTCTTAGCACGAACTCGATGGAATTGAGCGCGGCGTCTATGGCCGCCGGATCGATGCCCGAGCGGACCAGGTTCTCCAGTGTGTCAACAACGAGCGTCTCGACGCGATGGTGGTTTGCCTCGCGTACACCCTTTAGGCCGGTGACGAAAAGCGGCTGGCGCAGGTCGTCCCAGTCTGCGCCGTCAATTAAGTCCTCGCCGAGGCCCGAATCGAGCAATGCCTTGCGCAGGGGAGAGGCTGGCGAGCCGACGAGGATCTCCTTCAGCACACGAATGGCAATGCGCACTTCTGGCGTGTCACTGCCTTCCGAGAGGAGCCAACCTATGCTGACGGCACCCCTGCCATCCTGCACGTCGGTGGCCGCCGCGGGAATCAGACCCTTGGAGTGGCGCGGAGCGGTGAAACGTGGTTGCAGCGCAATCGTATCCGACACGGGCTGGCGATCAAAGGGCTTGAGTGCCTCAGCAACGATCCGCAAACGCGTCTCTTCCGGATCATTGCCCCAGAAACAGATGCGGGCGTTGGATGGATGATAAAAGCGTTGATGGAAGGCGCGCCAATGAGCGTAACTCAGCTCAGGAATGTGGCGAGGATCGCCGCCCGAACTGTGGGCGTAAATGGTGTTTGGCAGCAGCGCCCGCGCGACCTGCTCGGCGATGTGGGCATCTTGCTGTGCGTAGGCTCCCTTCATTTCGTTGAAGACCACGCCCTTGTAGGAAAGCGGCGACTTAGGGTCTTCGAGTTCGAAGTGCCAGCCTTCCTGGTCTAGGGTGTAGGATTCGAGAAGCGGGTTGAACACGACGTCAAAGTAGACGTCGACGAGATTATAGAAGTCCTTGAGATTGGTACTGGCGACCGGATAACACGTCTTGTCCGGGAAGGTCATGGCGTTGATGAAGGTCGCGCACGAACCCTTGAGGAGCTCCATGAACAGCTCCTTCACTGGGTACTTGCGTGAACCACTGAGCACCGAATGCTCAAGAATGTGCGCAACCCCGGTATCGTCGGCGGGCAACGTGCGGAATGTAACGGCAAAGGTCTTGTTCTCGTCGCGGTTGGCGAGCGATAGCAGCTCCGCCCCGGTGCGGGTGTGCCGGAACAGGCGTGCGCTGGTATCGAGCTCCGGAATTAATTGCTCGCGGACCAATTCGAAGCCTGCAAAAGCGCCTGACATCGTCATTCTCCACAACCGCGGATCGGAACAAGAACAGACCGAGTGCTAGAAATATGGCGAGACGGCGAGCGTCTTACCACAGGCCTGCGCTGACAATTTTTGCTACTGCAGGCAACCTGCCGCCGCAAGCGATCGGCACTTGGCGGCCGGTTGGTGATCGGCTACAGCTGCGGAGGAGAAGGGAGAGGGCGCGTTTGCGGTCCTCGTCCGCTCGCGCTTGTTGTGGGGTGGAAATGCGGGGCGCGCGCGCGCGCGCGGATTGCATGGGCGGAGGACAACAATTGTGCTCGGCCCGGCAACAAATCGCCTTGCCTCGGGCGTTCCATGCCACCGGCAGATTGAGCGCGGAAAAGCCCGTGCCGGCCGCCGTTGCGCGTTGGACCGCCGGCGTCAGGACGACCAATCCTGCGCCCGCGCCTGGAAGGCCAACCCGATGTCGCTTGAGGTCGCGCTCGGGTGCTGAAGGTCGGCACCCCTACTCCCGCAGCGGCTGCACCGAGCCGATTGCCGCAGCAGGTCACTCGAAGCGTCGCCGCCCCACCGGATAATCAGCGGTGCAAGCGCCATAGGTGCCTTATGGCGGCAGTGAACGTTGCAACACCATACCCATAGCCATGGTGCTGCTTCCCGCATCTGCAAGAGCGTCGGTCGCGCTGGGTCTGAGTGTCGGCCCATTATCCTAGGGTGGTGTGCTTCGAACACGAAGGGAAGCCACAAGCAATGGTGGCGGTGATCCTTGGCCTAGTCCCATATCTTGAAAATGGCCTCGCCCTTCCCAACCAGCGCCTCGCCGTCGCGGCACGCTGCGACAGACGTCGCGATGCCGAGGCCGATTGATTGGCGAGACTGCTTGAGACAGCTCGTCGGGCCCGACAGACCGTCACTAGGCACGCTTTTTTTCCGAGGGTTGCCTTTGTCGTTCGGCTTCACAGATGAGTAGCAAGCGCCTCAGGTCTCCCGGGTCCGGGGCGCTTGGGTCGTTGTGGGCAGCGCGCCTCCCCCGAAAGCACGCTTGCCGTCAGCAACGCCAATTTGTCGATCTGCAGCCGGCAAATCGTCGCCGGCGATCCCCCTCTCGCCAGCGGCTCGGCGCGCCGGTCTTCCCCCAAGCATCCGGAGCGCAATTTTTTTACGCGACGCTGCAGACCGCGCCGCTCGTCACCTCGCCTATTGAGTTGGCCCTATTTAATTGGCCCTATTTAGTTGGGCAGTACGATGTCTCCGGTGGAGCTGTCCTGGCAGAGCTTCCCTACGACGTCATAGCCAGCTGGGCACGGCGATTTATGGTTGGACTGCGCCGCGGCCGGTAGCGACAAGAGGCTGACGCTCAAGATCGTGAGTATGAGTTGACGCATTTTTTGCTCTCCACTTAGCGCGAAGGTCGAATTCCCGGGCTTTTTCAAGTCGGCATGTAGGAAGGCGCTGCAATCGGGCCAGAGCGTCCTATGGCCGCTACACATTGACCGCAGCCGGCGCCGGGCGCCCGCTTGCCGCATGGGTTGGGCCAGGGGCTCGGGGAAGCCGTCGGGATCGCGACAAGACCTCGAGGAGCTAACGGCCATCAGGCTTCGCCTGCTTCTCGCCCGTCGCCGCCACGGTTCTATGAGACAGAACCGACGTCACGAGCCTTTTCCAGCGGCACTTGCGCGCCGCTGGGGCCACCCGTGACATGTGGAGCGGAATTTTCAATCGGACGCCCACAGCAGATCTGACGGAACGGTCCAGAGAGCGCTGGGCAATACGAGATTGCCACCGCTGAACTTCAATCGCAGGGTGGTTCCCGATGGCGTTCGATCCAGCATCACTTTTGGTTTGCGGGCTTGGGCCAATCCTTTCAGGCCGAACATTGGAGCCGGCGCCTGACGTCCACCGCGCTCGGCCAGCCACGCAGCGTATGCGGCCGAGAACCGCCACGGTGCAGACTCAATGAGACCCTCGTAAAGGTTGGCCACCCACTTCTCCGTCAGGTTGGCTCGGTAGTTGCGGGTCGGCTCACCTCGCAACAGCTTCGCCAACTGATCGTCCACTCCCACGCCGGCGAGATCGAGCGCCTGCGTCACCCGGCCCGCAGCAAGGGCATCGAGGTAAGGCTCGGCCTGCGCCCTATCGTCGAGCTGCCAGCGATCGCGTGGGGAGGCGTTGACATGGCGGCGGTCCCACAGCCATGGCGTCAAATTCCAGCGGTAGAGCTGGTTGCCACCAATCAAATCCTGGATGGTGACATGGAGTTCGTCCCCCTTGGCGCCAACGGCTAGCCAGCGGCTGCGCAGGTGCGGTGGCGCGCCATCGAGCGAAGCGAGGGCGACCACCGCGGAACGCAGAAAGCGGCCGCTGCGATCGCGGGGGAAGTGCAGCGCCAGCGCAACCTGGTCGATAGCGGCCGCCTCGGCCGCCACCGAGGCTGCCTCGTCGAAATGCACGCGCGGAGAAGCCGACCACCTGCGCCGGTGCTCTGCGATCCGCGCGGCGCGGTGTTGCCGGGCGCGTTGGTCTGGAAACGGGGGACGTGCGCGGAACTGAACCGGTCGCCGCCACCACTCGATCAGCGCGTCGGCCACCGCCTGAGCCTGCTCAAAGAGCTCGAAGATGACGAGCGGCCGAGGCCCGTGGCCACCTGCACCGTCATCATCCTCGTGGATCTGCAACTCGTAGAGAACCCTGCCGCCGCTGGTCAGGTCGTAACCGGTGCGAGGGTCCCGGCTCCACGGCTTATTGTAGGCCCGGTGCTCAGTGGGGGTTCGATGTGCCCGCACGACGGTGAGCATGGCGTCCCACGAGCCGTCAGCGGCCGCGCACGTGAGCGCCGCTATCGACGCCGGGTAGCCGTACGGGGAGAACCAGCCCCGGGCGACCGGGACGCAGGACCGCGCACAGATCTGGGCGACCGCATCGAGCAGTCGATGTCGCTGTTCCGCGTGGGCGTCGCTCTCGGGAGGCATGGCGATCATTCTGCGGGGCTAACCTGGATAGATCGAGGCGGCAGCTACCGCCCTTTGGACAAATTTACTCGGGCTCGCACTAGAAACTTAGGCGTGAGACGAGTGCGCTACTGTCGGCAAGCCGGCACGCGCCGCCATCGCGACGGGAGTTGGCATTTTTTTTATGCGGCATCGAGTGTAAGCTGCAACGCGAGCACCCCGAGGTCCGCCGGCGGGCAACAGGCCGTGGCTGGGAGAAGACAAGCTCCAGGCGCTGGAGCGCGCGAAACGTCCCGCGCCAGTGTGCCATCGTTTCGCGCCTGTGGTCGCCTAAGCACGGGCGTGTGCACCTGAATTTCCGCGGCCAGCGCTAAGCCAGGGGAGGACAGTCATGCAAGTGCTTACCGGTAAGACGGCGTTCGTCACAGGCGGCGCCAGCGGGATCGGGCTCGCCCTTGGCCGCGGCTTTGCGGAGGCGGGCATGCAGGTCATGCTGGCTGACATTGAGGCGGAAGCATTGGCGGTGGCCGTCAAAAGCCTGCAAAGGTTTGGCGTGGTGCGAGGCGTTAGCTGCGATGTCTCGGACCCGGGCAGCGTCGAAACCGCCGCTCGGGCGGCCTACGCGGCGTTTGGAAACGTGCATGTGGTTTGCAACAATGCCGGTGTCGGCGCGCGCGGCGGCATCGACAACATCTCGCTCGACAATTGGCGATGGGTCTTCGACGTCAACGTAATGGGAGTTCTGCACGGCATTCGCGCCTTCCTTCCTCATATACGCAGCCACGGCGAAGGAGGTCACTTTGTCAACACGGCGTCGATGGCCGGCATTGCGGCCGGCCAATGGTTCAATGCTTACGGTGCGAGCAAGCACGCCGTCGTCAGCATGTCCGAGGGTCTCGCCGCGCAGCTCAAACCCCTTGGCATTGGGGTAAGCGTGCTCTGTCCGGAGTTTGTTCGTACCAACATCGCGGCAAGCGAACGCAATCGACCGGTGCGCTACGGTCCAAAGCAGCGAATTGAGCCGGGAAGCCCGGCAGAAGCAGTGTTGGCGCAGGTGGCGGCACGCGTTGAGGCGGGGATCGACCCGATTGAGGTCGCTGCCAGGGTTGTCGCCGCCATCAAAGCGGACGAACTTTACGTATTTACGCATCCGGGAATGCGCGCGGCAATCGAGAAACGGCTAAACGCCATCTTGACGGCAATGGACAAGGTGGCAGGCTAGCCTCAACGGAGTTTCGTGCCCGGAACCCTCAACGCGCAGCTGGCAGGTTGACGCCTTCGGGCAGAGGGCACAACTTCCGTGCTGAGCGCTGCCAACTGCACAATTTGCAAGGCATAGGCTCGGTTGCTCGCGAGCGGGCGAGTGCCACGCGTGCGGCAATTCGGACTTCCTCGGAACCGGGCGAGGCGTTCGGCGCCGCCCAGCAGTTCTGGGCGACGCCGCGGCTGATGGATCCGGGCCCTCGGGCGCGGGGTCTTACTTGATCACGTAGCGGGCGTTGAACTGGTCGCCGTGCCCGTCCTTGCCTGTGATCACGACGATGGCATCCTTTTGCAATGCCACGGGCAATTTGGCAACGAGCTTGCCGTCTTGGTTGGCAAGGTTGAGCGTGGTTGTCTTGCCGGACTGCTGCACGACGGCGCGGGCGCTCGTCCCCGCGGTATTGTGGGGCTTGCTGTTCTCCAGGAGGTAAACCACCAATTCGGTCGGGCTAACAACAAGTTCGGTCTGATGCGTGCCCGTGCCGCCGACCAGACCGCCATTCGGACCGGTGGCTTGGGCTAGCGCGGGCCCTGCCGCGACGAGGCCGCCCGCCAGGGCCAACACAAACATGCGCATGCTGAATGCTCCCTTTTTATTGTACGTCTCCAGGCGTGATTTCAGAACACCTCGGCAACACGCGGCTCGGAGGCGGGTGACGCGGCCTGCCGAGCGGTTGCGATCCGCTGCAGTGGCTTGGCGCCGAACTTCAGAAAGAGGACGGGCGTGAGCAGAGTGTCGAGCAAGGTTGAGCTGATGAGGCCGCCAAAGATGGTGACCGCCACGGGATGCAGGATTTCCCGGCCAGGCTCGCCGGCGCCAAACAGCAACGGCACAAGGGCGAGCCCGGCACACAGCGCCGTCATCAGTACGGGAGTGAGCCGCTCGAGGCTGCCGCGCATGACCAGGGCTCGGCCGAAGGTCTCGCCCTCGAACAGGGCCAAATTGATGTAGTGGCTAATCTTGAGGATGCCGTTGCGCGCGGCGATGCCGGCGAGTGTAATAAAGCCGATCATCGACGCGACCGACAGGGGCTGCCCGGCCAGTAGGAGCGCGATGACACTGCCAATCAGTGCAAGCGGAATGGTGGTGAGCACAATGCCAGCCAAGACGGCAGACTGGTAGCGCTGGTAGAGCACCATGAAGATCAGGGTGATCGAGACGAGCGACAGCATGCCGATCACGAACGCGGCCTCCTCCTGGGCCGTGAACTGGCCCGACAGCTGCGTGCTGAAGCCCGCCGGCAGTTGGCTTTCGGCAATGGTTCGTCTGATGTCACCGACAATCGCCGCCATGTCTCGGCGGCCGTCGGCATTAGCCCGCACCACGATGCGCCGCTGCGCGTTTTCACGCTGCACTTGGTTAGGACCGTCGCCTTCGTCCACCCTGGCGATCAGGCGTAACGGGACGAAGCCTTGTGGTGTCGGAACCAACAGGTCCTGCAGACCGGTGGTGGAACGGTGATCGTCGGAAAGACGCATGACAACATCGAAGCGGCGGTTGCCGTCGACGATCTGCGACACGACGCGGCCGTTCGAGAGCACGTCAAGGGCCTCGGTCAGGGCCGCCGGCGTGATGCCGTAGAGCCCGATACGTTCGTAATTGGGGGTGACCTTGAGTTGAGGGATGAGGACCTGCTTCTCGACCTGCAGGTCGACAAGCCCCGGGATTGATTGCATGCGTGCTCGCATGCCCTCGGCGAGCGTGCGCAGTGTGTCGAGATCCTCGCCAAAGATCTTGACTACGATCTGCGCCTGGACGCCCGACAGCATGTGATCGATGCGATGAGCGATCGGCTGTCCGATGGCGACGGCGGCGGGCAGCACCGCAAGCTTTTGACGCATATGGGCGTAGATGTCTTCCTTGCTCCGCTGCGAGCCTGCCAAGTCAACGTCGATTTCGGTGTTGTGAATGCCTTCGGCGTGCTCATCGAGCTCGGCCCGGCCCGTGCGACGTCCCAGGCTCTTCACCTCTGGGATAGTCATCAGCAGGCGCTCGGCGACCGTTCCCAGCCGGTTCGACTCGGCAAGCGAGATGCCGGGGTTGTACTGCAGGTTGACGAGAACGGTGCCTTCGTTGAACGCGGGTAGGAAGGAGCGCGGCAACAGGTAGGTGCCGGCGGCGGCCGCGAGCAAGCCGACAGCGACGAACACCAACAGCTTTGCGGAGTTGTCGAACGCCCAGCTGAGGAGCCTGTGGTTGCCCGCCTTCAGGTACCGGACCAGCAAGCTGTCGCCGCCTCCATGGCTCTGCGGAGCCGAAAGGAAGTAGTAGGCCAGGACCGGCGTGAGGGTGATGGACGTCAGCAGCGAGGCCAAGATCGAGACGATGAAGGCAATGCCCAGCGGCACGAACAGGCGGCCCTCGATGCCCGAGAGGGCGAACA
>DASTMQ010000617.1:0-21651 GCA_035714005.1 Hyphomicrobiaceae bacterium | reverse complement strand
GCGCGACAGGTGGCGGTCACGCCCAGCCGCTGCATCAGCGGTTGGGCGCAGTGGTGGCCGGCCCGTACCGCCACGCCGGAGCGGTCGATAATGGTGGAAATGTCGTGCGGATGCAGGCCGTCGATGCCGAAGGCGACAATGGCGCCCTTGTCGGCCGCCGTGCCGTAGAGCTTGAGCCAATTGAGCGCGGCAAGGCGCTCGTGCGCGTAGTCCTTGAGGGAGGCCTCGTGCCGGGCAATGCGCTCGCGCCCGACTTGCATCATGTAGTTGAGCGCGGCGCCCAGGCCGATCGCCTGCACGATGGGGGGCGTGCCGGCCTCGAACTTGTGCGGTGGCTGCCCGTAGCTGATGGCGTCCTGCTGCACGCTTTCGATCATCTCCCCGCCCCCCATGTAGGGTGGCATGGCATCGAGATGGCGGCGCTTGGCGTAGAGCACGCCGATACCCGACGGGCCGTAGGTCTTGTGCCCGGTAAAGGCATAAAAGTCGCAATCGAGATCGCGCACATCCACCGTCATGTGCACGGCCGCCTGGCTGCCGTCGACCAGCACCGGAACCCCGCGGGCGTGGGCGATCCTGACGACCTCCTTGATCGGCACGATGGTACCCAGCACGTTCGACATGTGGGTGATGGCCACCATTTTGGTGCGCGGGCCGATGAGGGCCTCGAAGCGATCGAGCAGAAATTCGCCGCGATCGCTGATCGGCGCCCACTTGATGACGGCGCCGCGCCGCTCGCGATGAAAGTGCCAGGGCACGATATTGGAGTGATGCTCCATCACCGAAACGATGATTTCGTCGCCCTCGCCGATCGTCATGCCGCCGAAGGAGGTCGCCACCAAGTTGATCGCCTCGGTGGCGTTGCGCGTAAAGATGATCTCCTCGGGCGCGGCGGCATTGAGAAAGCGCCGCACGGTTTCGCGCGCATCCTCGAAGCGGGCGGTGGCGGTGTTGGAAAGATAGTGCAGCCCGCGATGCACATTTGCGTATTCCATCTTGTAGGCATGCTCGATGGCTTCCAGCACCGGCCGCGGCTTCTGCGCCGAGGCGCCGTTGTCGAGATAAACGAGCGGCTTGCCGTAAACCTCACGGAAAAGAATGGGAAAATCCGTGCGGATGGTGTCGACGTCGTAGTTAACACCGCCCTTGAGCTCGACGCCCTTGATCATCGCGGTCATCTGCCATCCTCCGCCGTTGCCAACGGCGTCACCTCAACTGCTCAATTGTGCCAAGCGGCGCCGCGCCACGGCCATCAGCGCGGGGCGCAGCGCCTCGTCGACCTTGTCGATCGCCTCACCGATGAAGCTTTCAATCAGCAGGGCGCGCGCGTCCTCGGCGGCAATACCTCGGGCGCGGAAATAAAACAGCAGGTCCTCGTCGATCTCCGCCGAGGTCGAGCCGTGCCCGCACACCACGTCGTCGGCGTTGATCTCGAGCTCGGGCTTGGAATCGAACTCGGCGTCCTCGGACAACATCAGCACCTGCGCCATCTGCTTGCCGTCGGTCTTCTGCGCATCGGGTCGCACGATCACCTTGCCCTGGAACACGCCACGGGCTCGGTCCGCCAACACGCCCTTGAAGAGTTCGCGGCTTTCGCAACCGGCAAGCGCGTGGTCGATCACCAGCGTGGTGTCGATGTGTTCGCTTCCCCGCCCCAGAAAACAGCCGGAGACGTCGGCCTTGGCGCCCTCGCCCGCGAACGTCAGGGCGACGCCGTTGCGCACCAGGCCGGTCGAGGCGGTGAACTGGAAGGCACGATAGCGCGCGCCGGCGGCGAGCCTGAGCCTTGAGGTCGCCAGATGGCTCTCGGCCTCACCGGCCAGCGTCACCTTGACGTGCGTCACCTGGGCAGCCTCGGCGATGGCAAGTTCGCTCAAGGCATTGCTCTGCCCGGCGGCGGCACCAGGCAGGCCCAAATGCGCCTCGATCAGGCTCAGGCGCGCGTTGGCGCCGACGCTGAGGAGATTGCGCGTGGTAATCAGGCGCGCCTCGCCAGCGGTGCGGATGAAGAGCAGCAGCACCGGCTTGGCAAGTTCGGCGCCTCGGGCGATCTCGATCACGGCGCCATCGCTCATGAAGGCGGTGTTGAGCGCCACCACGGCGTCCTCCTCGGCGGCCGGCGCCAGGCCGGCGCCGAAGGCGCCTTCGGCTTTGGCCAACCGCTCAGCCAGCGGCACGAATCGGAGCCCGGCCAGCGTGGCTGGTGCCGACAGGGCGGGGGCATAGACGCCGTCGACGAACACCAGACGGTGGGCATCGAGCGCGGCCAGATCCTCAAGCGCCGCCTCAAGTTGCGCGGGCGTGGGCAGCGGCCAAGCGAGGGCGCCGACCGCGGCGGGCGGGGCATCCTTGAGCGCGGAGCGCAGGTCGGTGTACTTCCAGGCCTCGAGCCGCCGATGCGGCAGGCCGAGCGCCGCGAAGGCGCCGATCGCCGCCCGGCGCGCCGCCGCCACGGCGGGGCCGCCAGGCAGCTTGGCCGCGGCCGCCTCAAAGTTCTGGGTGAAGGCCTGCTCGGCCTTCGTCCTTGCTATGGCCACTGTCATCTCACGTTCACTTTTTTTTAAAAACCGGAGCGGCGTTTCAAGCCGCCCGGCTTTGAAACTCGGCGTAGCCCGACTTCTCCAGCTCGAGCGCCAGCTCCTTGCCACCCGATTTCTGGATCTTGCCGGCGGCCATCACGTGCACACGGTCGGGGACGATGTAGTTCAGCAGGCGCTGATAATGGGTAATGATCAGCATGGCGCGGTCCTTGGATCGGAGCCGGTTCACGCCTTCCGACACCACCCGCACCGCATCGATGTCGAGGCCGGAATCGGTCTCATCCATCACGCACAGCGACGGCTCCAACATGGCCATCTGCAGGATTTCCATGCGCTTCTTCTCGCCGCCGGAAAAGCCGACGTTGAGGGGGCGCTTGAGCATGTCGTCCGCCATGTTAAGACGCGCGGCCTCGGCGCGGGCCCGCTTTAAAAACTCCGGTGTCGTGAACTCCTTGGCGCCCCGCTGCTTGCGCACGGAATTCACCGCCGTGCGCAGAAACGTCATGGTGGCGACGCCCGGGATCTCCATCGGATACTGGAATGCCAGAAAAACGCCCTTGGCGGCGCGCTCGTCGGGCTCGAGCGCCAACAGATCTTCGCCATTCCAGAGAATATGACCGTCCGTCACCTGATAACCGTCCCGGCCGGACAGCACGTAGGCCAGCGTCGACTTGCCCGAGCCGTTCGGACCCATGATGGCGTGCACTTGGCCTTTCGGCACCTCAAGGCTGACGCCGTCGAGGATCAGCTTGTCTTCGTCCGCCAGCTTGACGCGTAAATTTTCGATTTTGAGCATTACTTGGTCTTCTCCAGCAGCAACGGCGATGGGGCGGCGCCAGCGCCCCCCATGACCTCAAACCTTGTCGGGGCGCGCTTGCGTGACCTCGATCTCGGCGGGATAGAGCACCCCCATCCAGTCGCAGGAGTTGGCGGCGCCATGCCCGTTCTTATTGAATTCGACGAGAAACGCCTCGTTGGTTCCGAAGGTCTCGACCACGGTGCCGACGTCGCCCGGGCGCAGCACGAAGCCGGGGCTGGTCTTCGATAGGGCATTGCGCCGCTTGCATTCGCTCTCGTCCATTTCACGCGTTACTCGGGCCAGCACCATCGCCGATATCATTTCCGCCGCATCACGCATCTGCCATCTCCTCGAACAATCCGCGCGGCCTACCCACCGCCCGGTTCCATCGCGAACCACTTGAAGTTTTTGCCGGCCGGTTGCTCCGCTCCGTGCGACCCTTCTTGTTAAAACCTGTGCCAACGCCAATGCTCCTTTGCCGCACCACCGAGCCTGGCAATGGCCGCCACGGCCGGCGACAAGCGGCTCATCCGACCGAGCCCTCCAGCGAGATGCCGATCAGCTTCTGCGTCTCGGCCATGAATTCCATCGGCAGCTGCTGCAGCACGTCGCGCACAAAGCCGTTGACGATCAGCGCTACCGCCTCCTCCTCGCTCAAGCCGCGCTGCCTGCAGTAAAACAGCTTGTCATCGGAGATCTTCGAGGTGGTCGCTTCGTGCTCGAAATGCGACGAGGCGTTCTTTGCCTCGATGTAGGGCACGGTGTGGGCGCCGCAGCGATCGCCGATCAGCAGCGAATCGCAGTTGGTGAAGTTGCGCGCGCCCTTGGCCTTGCGGTGGGCCGAGACCAGTCCCCGATAGGTATTTTGCGAATGGCCGGCGGCGATGCCCTTGGAAATGATGCGGCTGGAGGTGTTGGCCCCGAGGTGCAACATCTTGGTGCCGCTATCGACCTGCTGATAGCCGTTGGAAATGGCGATCGAATAAAATTCGCCGCGCGCACCGTCGCCGCGCAGGATGCAGCTTGGATACTTCCAGGTGATCGCCGATCCGGTCTCGACCTGGGTCCAAGAAATCTTGGAATTGCGGCCGCGACAGTCGCCGCGCTTGGTGACGAAGTTGTAAATGCCGCCCTTGCCGTCCTTGTCGCCCGGGTACCAGTTCTGCACCGTCGAGTACTTGATCTCCGCCTCATCCAAAGCGATGAGCTCGACGACGGCGGCGTGCAGCTGATGCTCATCGCGCATCGGCGCCGTGCAGCCCTCCAGATATGAGACGTAGGCGCCCTTGTCGGCGATGATCAAGGTGCGCTCGAACTGGCCGGTCTGCTTCTCGTTGATCCGGAAATAGGTCGACAGCTCCATCGGGCAGCGCACGCCCGCGGGCACGTAGACGAACGAGCCGTCGGAGAACACCGCCGAGTTGAGCGCCGCATAAAAGTTGTCCGACTGTGGTACCACCGAACCCAAGTACTTCTGCACCAGCTGCGGGTGCTCGCGCAGGGCCTCCGAAATCGAGCAAAAGATCACCCCGGCCTTGGCCAGCTCCGCCTTGAAGGTCGTCACCACCGAGACGCTGTCGAACACGGCGTCGACGGCCACCCGGGCGCCTTTGACCCCGGCCAGAATCTCGCGCTCCCTGAGCGGGATCCCGAGCTTCTCGTAGGTGCGCAAGAGCTCCGGATCCACCTCCTCCAGGCTCTTTGGCCCTTCGCTCGACTTTGGCGCGGCATAGTAGTGCAGGTTTTGGAAATCGATCTTGGGGTAGCGCACGTTGGCCCAGGTCGGCTCGGTCATGGTCTTCCAGCGCCGATAGGCCTCCAGGCGCCATTCCAGCATCCAGCCGGGTTCACCCTTTTTGCGCGAGATGAAGCGCACGGTCTCCTCATCGAGGCCCTTGGGGGCCTTGATGGTGTCGATCGTCGTTTCGAAACCGTACTTGTATTGGTCGACATCGATCCTTCGGACCTGATCGATCGTCTGTTGAACTGCTGCCATTCCGGTCTCCGCTTAGTTCACAATCCTTTGACAGCCAGGCTCGCCTCACGGCCAGGCTCATGCCACCTTGCGTGCGCCCTTTGCCCTTACGAGATGGCGTTTGGCCTGCCCCTCAACGAGCCGGCGCAATGCCGCAAGGCAGGCGTCGATCTCCGCCTCGCCACTGGTGCGCCCGCTGCTGACGCGCAGGGCCGAAGCCCGCAACGCCGGTGCCGCTTGCATGGCCTCCAGCACCTGGCTATTTGCAACCTTGCCCGAGGAGCATGCCGACCCCGAGCTCACCGCCACGCCGTCCAAATCCAGCGCGATCAGCGCCGTCTCGGCGGCAATTCCCGGCAGCGCAAAGCAGGTCGTATTGGCGAGCCTGGGCACGGCCTCACCGAAGATCATCGCCTCGGAGCTAAGGCTGCGCAGGCCGGTCTCGAAGCGCCGCTGCAAGCGCTGGCTGCGTCGGCCGGCCTCGCCGGCTTCCGATGTCGCCGCCGCCAGTGCGGCCGCGAGACCGGCAATGGCGGCGACGTTCTCGGTACCCGCGCGCCGGCGCCGCTCCTGGCCGCCGCCGCGCAACAGCGCTTCGGGATAAAAATCGTCGCTGCCAAAGACCACGGCACCGACGCCCTTGGGGCCGCCGAGCTTATGCCCGGAAAGGAAGAGCGCGCCACGGCCAATGGCCTTGACGTCGAGGGGAATGCGCCCCGCCGCCTGCACCGCGTCGCACACCCAGGGCGCCCGCGCCGCGGCCAGCAAGCCGGCAATCGGCGCCAACGGCTGCAGCACGCCGGTCTCGTTGTTGGCGGCCTGCACCGCCACCAGCGTCGTGCCGGGACCCTGCCGGGCCACCGCCTCGGCCAGGCGCCGCTCCAACCAGGCCAAGTCGACAATGCCATCGCCATCGACGGGGATGCGCTCAACCCGCCCGGCGGCAAAGCGATGCCCCTCAAGCACGCAGGCATGCTCGGTCGCCGCCACCAGCAGTAGGTCGAGCGGCTTGCTCGAGGGGGTGCCGATGTTGGGCCGCAGCAGCCAATTGGCGGCCTCCGTCGCCCCCGAGGTAAAGCTGACGCGCCGAGGGTCGGCCCCGAGGCAAGCGGCAATTTGTTCGCGCGCGCCTTCCATCAGGGCGCGGGCGCGACGCCCTTCGGCGTGCGGCGAGGAGGCATTGCCGACACAATCAAGCGCCGCCAGCATGGCCGCGCGCGCCTCGGGCCGTAACGGCGCCGTCGCGTTCCAGTCGAGATAGGTGCGCCCACCGCTCATTTTGCCGCCACCTGCAGCGCTGGCCGATCGCCTATCCGCTTGGCCTGCTTGGCCAGCGGAATACCCTCGATCACCTCGGCCAAGGTGATGCTGTCGAGGAAGGCCGAAATCTGTTCACCAAGCGCGTCCCAGAGCCCATGCGTGAGACAGCGCTGGCCCGCCACACACGGGGTCGCCGCCTCGCCATGGCAGCGCGTCATGCGCACCCCCTCCTCGACCGCGGCCATGATCTCGGCAACGCTGATGCTGGCCGCGGGCCGGCCCAAACGATAGCCGCCCGAACGCCCGCGCGCGCTCTCCACCAGCTGGGCGCGCCGCAGCTTGACGAACAGCTGCTCCAGATAGGCCAGTGAAAGCTGTTGGCGTTCTGCGATCGCCGACAGCGGCAGCGCCTCGCCGGCGCCGTACTTGGCGAGATCCGCCATGGCCATGACGGCGTAGCGGCCCTTGGTGTTCAACTCCACAACGGCAACTCCACGGCTGCAGGTGCCCGCGCCCTCTTCAGGTGCCACCCTTCTGCAGGTGCTCACCCGCCCCTTTTGTTGCTTCCTCTTGCGTTGGCCACCCCTGGCCGTGCTATGACACGGGCCCTGAGCAGTTCCCACCCGAGGGGCAAGCCCTCCAGCTCTTTCGAACTGTTCTAAACTTCATGGATATATGGAAATTCCGAGCACGCAAGTCAAGTATATTTGCGGCTCCTGGCGGCGCTGCCCACAGCCCCGTCCTCACGCTGATCCCCTAGCCTCGCGAGAAAATAGTCACCGATGCCTGAGCTGATCATCAATGGGCCCGCCGGACGCCTCGAAGCCCGCTATCACCATGAAGCCGGCAGCAACAGCCCGATCGCCCTCATCCTGCATCCGCATCCCCAATTCGGCGGCACGATGAACAACCAGGTGGTCTATGCCCTCTACTATCTCTTCGTAGAGCGCGGATTTTCCGTGTTGCGCTTCAATTTCCGCGGGGTGGGACGCAGCCAAGGCTACTTCGACAACGGACCGGGCGAACTTTCCGATGCGGCTTCCGCGCTCGACTGGCTGCAGCTGCAAAATCCCGATTCGCGCTCCTGCTGGATTGCCGGGGTATCGTTTGGCACCTGGATCGCCATGCAGCTCCTGATGCGGCGGCCCGAGATCGACGGCTTTATTTGCGTGGCGCCGCCGGCCAACCTTTATGACTACAGCTTCCTGGCGCCGTGCCCGTCCTCGGGCTTGTTTGTGAACGGCGAGCGCGATCGCGTCGTCCCCTCCGCCTCGGTCGGCGAGCTCGCAGCCAAGACCAAGGTACAAAAGGGCGTGAAAATCGAGCACGCGGTGGTGCCCGAGGCCAATCACTTTTTCCAGGACAAGATCGATGAGCTCGTTACCGTCACCGGCACTTATGTCGACCGCCGCATCGTCGAGCTCGAGCAGGAACGCAAGGAATAAGCCGGCCCGTGCTCACCAGAGCGCCTGGGGGCGCGCGCGACTTGGCGCGCGCAGCCCATCGCGAGCCACGAGGTCTCAGACAGGGGGGCCGCTGGGCGGCAGCGGGGCGCTGCGGGCGATGACACCGCCCGATAGCGGCGCCGGCACGCCCGTCGTGCCGGGAAAGCTGATCGGCAGGCCCTTGAGCGAACGCACGGCGAGATAGGCCCACGCCTCAGCCTCCATTGCATCCCCGTCGATGCCGGCCACCTCGGCCGGCGCCACCGCGGCCTCGACCCGCCCCGCCAACATCGCCATCAAGGTCTTGTTGCGACGGCCGCCGCCGGACACGATCCAGAGGTGGGGTTGTTCGGGAAAATGCTCGCGCGCGCGGGCAATGCTCTCAACCGTGAAGGCCGTCAGCGTCGCGGCGCCGTCGGCGTCGCCGAGCCCGGCGAGAAGCTCGAGCCCGAAGGCATTGCGATCGAGCGACTTGGGTGGCCGTTCGCCAAAATAGGCATGGCGCAGGTATTGGGTGACGAGTTCGCCGCGCGCCCGCCCGCTGGCGGCAAGCCGCCCGTCCTGGTCGCGCGTCAGGCCTTGCCGGCGCTGCATCCAATCATCGATCATGGCATTGCCGGGCCCGGTGTCGAACGCCAACAATTCGCCCGCCGCACCGATCCAGGTGACGTTGGCAACCCCGCCGATGTTGACGATCACAACCGGCCGCCGCTGCCGCGCCATCAGCGCCGCATGATAGGCCGGGGCGAGCGGAGCCCCTTGGCCGCCGGCCGCTATATCCGCCGCGCGCAGGTCATAGACCACGTCGATCGAGAGCCGCCGCGCCAAGCCGGCGCCATCGCCAAGCTGGACCGTCAAGCCGCGCTCGGGCGCGTGCAGTACGGTGTGGCCGTGAAAGCCGGCGATATCGATTTGCGCCGGCGCCGTGCCTGCCTCGGCCAACAAGCGCTGGACCGCCTCGGCATGCAATTGCGTGAGCTCGGCCTCAACCGCGGCCAAGGTGCCCGGTCGCTCGTGCCGGCCGACGAGGCCGGCCGCGGTCCCGATCGCGGCGCGCAGGCGCTGGCGGAAGGCCTCATCGTACGGGTAGCTGGCAAAGGCGCCGCGCGTGGCGCGATCGGCTCCGTCGGTCTCGATCAGGGCAACGTCGATGCCGTCCATCGAGGTGCCGCTCATCAGGCCGATCGCACGCATCATCTTGGCCATTGCGGGCTCCCCTCGCATGTTCCGCTCGCCTTCGGCGCCTGAAACGTGTAGGCGGTGTCAACGCGATCGCTGTCAGCCCTTTGCACTCCGCCGCCCGCACCATGCGCCAACACCAATCGGACTTTCTCCAGACGCTTGCCGAGCGCGGCTACATCCACCAGTGCTCCGACTTCGACGGCCTCGATCGCCTGGCGCTGGCCGGCGAGGTCGTCGCTTACGTCGGCTACGATTGCACCGCCCCTTCCCTGCACATCGGCCACCTGATCTCGATCATGATGCTCACCTGGCTGCAGAAGACGGGCGGCAAGCCCATTGCGCTGATGGGCGGCGGCACCACCCGGGTCGGCGATCCCTCCGGCAAGGACGAGACCCGACGCATCCTTCCCATCGCCACGATCGAGGCCAACAAGGACGCCATCAAGGGGGTGTTCGCTCGCTTCTTGCAGTTCGGCGACGGCGACAGGCCGGCGCTGATGCTCGACAACGCCGAGTGGCTGGCCCCGCTCAACTATATCGAGTTCCTGCGCGATGTGGGTCGACATTTCTCGGTCAATCGCATGCTCACCATGGACTCGGCCAAACTTCGCCTGGAGCGCGACCAGGAGCTGTCCTTCATCGAGTTCAATTACATGCTGTTGCAGGCCTACGATTTTGTCGAACAGGCCAAGCGCTACGGCTGCAACCTGCAGATGGGCGGCTCGGACCAGTGGGGCAACATCGTCACCGGCATCGATCTCGGCCGGCGCATGGGGACCCAGCAACTCTACGCCTTGACCTGCCCGCTGCTGACCACGGCCTCGGGCGCCAAAATGGGCAAGACCGCGGCCGGCGCGGTCTGGCTCAATCGGGATCTGCTTGCGGTTTACGACTACTGGCAGTTCTGGCGCAATACCGAGGACGGCGATGTTGCGCGCTTCCTCAAACTGTTCACGCTTCTGCCCTTGGCCGAGATCGCCAAGTTGGCAGCGCTCAAGGGTGCGGAGATCAACGAGGCCAAGAAGGTGCTTGCCACCGAGGCAACTGCCCTGCTGCATGGCCGCGATGCCGCCGAAGCCGCGGCAACAACCGCCCAGGAGACTTTTGAGAAGGGCGCCACCAGCCAGGGCCTGCCAACCGTCGAGATTGCCAAGGCCGAACTCGCCGCCGGGCTCGGCGTGCTGGCGGCATTCGTGCAGGCGGGGCTCGTCAAATCCAACGGCGAGGCGCGGCGCCAAATCGAGGGTGGCGGGCTGCGCGTCAACGACTGGGCCCTCAGCGACCCCAATGCCAAACTCACGCCCAAGGACCTGGTCGACGGCGTCGTCAAGCTTTCGCTCGGCCGCAAGCGCCATGTGTTGCTAAAGGCGGTCTAGCGGCTTGGGCGGGCGAGGCCGAGCGCAACGGCTCGGCCCCCGCCGACACCCATCATGGGGACCCATCATGCGCTCGCCCTGTCGAGCTCCTCGGTCGCCGCCGGATCGAGCCGAAGCCTGATCCCAGCCGTCAACTCCTCGAGCTGGGCCATGCTGGTGGCGCTGGCGATCGGCGCCGTCACCGCCGGACGGTCGCGCAGCCAGGCCAGCGCCACTTGACCGGGTTTGGCGCCAAAGCGCGCCGCCACCTGGTCGAGGGCCGCGAGGATGCGCCGGCCGCGGTCGTTGAGATAGCTCGCCATGCGCGCCCCGCGCGGGCTTTTGGAAAAGTCGGCCTCCGCACGGTATTTGCCGGTGAGAAAACCGGCGGCAAGCGCGTAGTAGGGAATGACGCCAACGTTCTCGCGCACGCATAGCGGCGCCAGCGCGCTCTCGAACGGGGCGCGATCGGATAGATTATAGAGCGGCTGTAGGGTCTCATAGCGCGGCAGCTTGCCGGCGGCGCTCGTCTTAAGCGCCGCCGCCAGTCGCGGCGCCTCGTAGTTCGAGGCTCCGATGGCGCGCACCTTGCCTTGTTCGATCAGCCGCTGATAGGCGCCGAGCGTCTCCTCCAGCGGGGCTTCCTTGTCGTCGCTGTGCGACTGGTAAAGATCGATATAGTCGGTCTGCAGGCGTTTGAGCGACTCCTCCACCCGCGCCATGATGTAGGACCGGCGCAGGCCCTGGCCGATGCCCGGCATTTCCATGCCGACCTTGGTGGCGATGATGAGCTTGCTTCGGTTGCCGCGCGCCTTGAGCCAATCGCCGATAATGGTTTCGGATTCACCGCCGCGATGACCGGGCACCCATTTGGAGTAGACGTCGGCGGTATCGATGCAGTCGAAGCCGGCCGCAACAAAACCGTCGAGCAGCTTGAAGGAGGCCGCCGCGTCCGCGGTCCAGCCCAGGACGTTGCCACCGAAGATCAGCGGCGCAATCTCAAGCCCCGAATTTCCGAGTTTACGCTTGTCCATCTTTTTCCCCGTGCGAGGCACGATCGGCCCGCTCATGCCAAAGCCCAAGCGCCGCGGCCGCGGCGCTTGGGCGAACTATGGCATGCTGTGCGCTTGCAACAAAGGTCGCGGCAAGGAACGCGACGCCGGCGCGCCGGCGCTAGCGCTTCTTGGCGGGGGCGGCCGGCTCGCCCTCGGCCGACCAGCCGCCGCCGATCTCGGGCTGCACCCGAGGCTCAAAGCCGGTGTTGGAGGTCGCCGTCGCCGGTGCGCTCGGCGCGCGCGGGGCGGCTTCGCTGCGCCCCTGCGGCCTGTCGCGCGGCACGATGCGTTGGGTTTCGGGCGCCATTTGCATGATCTCCCGCGTCACGCCGGGCGTAATCACGGAGAACGGATTGACGATGATTTGCGGCGAGCTCATCGTGCCTTGAATGGCGAACGTCATTGCAAACACGCCATCGCCGCGCGGCCCCGTCAACAAGGGACCGAACAGCGGCAGCCCACGAAACATGGTGTTGAGCCCCGCCAGCGGCGTGAAGGTGCCGCCGACGTTGAGATTTTGCGAGCGGAAATCGATCTTGCCGCGCATATTGGCGCTGAGCACTGGCCCCTCGAGCCGGGCCTCGTTGAGCAGAAACTGTCCGTGCCCCACCGAAAAGGGCACGCGCAGCGTATCGAAGGCAAATTGCTCGCGCACGATGCCACGCCTGTCCGCCGACCCGATCGGCCGCACGGCGCCGTCGGCCTGCTGCACCAGCACATCGCCGCCGACGGCATCGCCGAGCAAGACGAAATTCTTGGCCCAAAGCGTGCCGGTGCGCTGGGCCACGCCCGCGCCTTCGAGGTTGACCTCGAGGTTCATGCTGCCGCCGACCGCGCTGGTATAAAACCCCACCAGCTTGAACAGCTGCCCGGCATCGTTGGCCTCCGCGCGCAGCAGCCGCGCTTGCCCGGGCTCGGGCCGCAGCACGGCGGCGAAAGCCTTGTTGCCCTCCAGCGCGCCGCGCGTATCGAGCGCCGTCAGCTTGTTGTTACGCTTTTGCAGCCACACCTTGACGTTGCGCAGCGCGCCGTCGTTGTAGCCGACCACGGTATCGATCTCGGCGCGCAGATCCAGGCCCGGGCGCGCCTTGTTGTCGCGATCGTGAAGGCCGGCGACATCAAAGAACGATTGAAACAGATCCCTGCCGTCATAGCGCGGCCCTTTGGCCGTCACTTCCCAAACCCCGTCGGGGCGCAGCTTGCCGTGCGCCTGAAGGCTGGTGATGACGTTGATCGAGAAATTGGGGAAACGGTACTCGCGCACGCGGTTGTCCGGCCCCACGCCCATCCAGCCCTCGATTGCCACGTTGTCGCCGACCAGCTGCACGTTCATCAGCTCGATCGGATGCGTCGTGCCGTTCCTGACGATATCGCACTGGAATGTGCTGGCGCGTCCCTTGGGCTTCTTCCAGGCGATGCTGTCGAGCACGATCTCGGCGTTGGCCAGATCGGCGCGCAAGTGCACGCGCTGTTCATTGCGTTGATCGCGCGCCACCGTGATCTCGGCGGCGAGCTCACCCTGCACGATATCGTTGACGTCGAGGCCGAGTTGCGTGCGCTCGTTGGCATCGAGGTTGGCGGTGAGCGTAAGCGGCGGCTGCTTGTCCCGCGGCACGCCGAACACGTGCTGCCAGTTGGCCTTGATCGGCACGCCCTTGATCAGCATGTCGCCGCGCGCCTCCACGGCCGTATCCGTCACCTCCAACACGATATTGGCGCCGTTGACGTCGTAGGGCGGAAACAGCTGTGGCATGCGGCCATCGCTGATGCGCACCTTGCCGTCGATCTTCAGGTCGGCGGGCGCCAGCGTGTGCTGCAGAGGCAGCGCCAGCGAAAGCTGGGCCTCGAGTTTGCCGTCGACCGTCGCCGGGTTGAGCCCGCTGTCCTCAAGAACATTGAAGGGTTCCTGCGCCAGCATCTCCAAGGCCAGCGACACCGGCCCTTGCGTTTTTGCCGTGATGTGGCCGGTGCGCGGCATGGGCTCTTGCATGTCGACGCTGAAGTTGCCCTTGACGGTGATGCGGCGCCCGTCGCTGGCGACAAAGGCCCCCTCGGGCGCCGACACCTCAAAGGTGTGACCATCGAGACGCGCCAGCGCCCGCGGCAGTTCGAGCGCCGGCCAGTGATCGCTCAAGCGGAGCGCCAGGTCGCTCCCCACCAGGGTGAGCGAGACGCGGTCCGCCGCGCTCTGGCGCCCCGAGCGCTCCCCGCCCTGGGACTCTTCCCCGGAGGTCAGCTTGAAGGCGCCGCCCTGCAGCTGCCCGCGCACGAGGCGCTGGCCGATCCAGGCGCGGCTCTGCGGCGCCAGCGCCGCGGGCCATAGGGCCTTGAAGGTTTTTTCCGGCATGGCGCCGATCTTGCCTTCCAGCCGTGCCGTCGGCGCGATGCCCATACCGGCAACGTCGCCTTCCGCGCTCACTTCGGCACCGCCGGCCCGCAGCAGGAATTGACTGAGCACGACGCGGCCGCGCTCGGGCGCGAGAAAGCCCTGCGCCGACCAATCGTCGATCGGCAGGCGCTCGTGGGCGGGCAGCTCCGCGCCGATCCAACCACCCTCGGATTTGAACGCATAGGCCCAGGCGGGCCCTTCCGGGGCGTGCGCGTCGTGCTGGACGCTGCCGGCAAACTGCAGGCGGCTGTCGCCCCACACCAGCACCGAGGGGGCAACTTCGAAGCGGCGCGCGCCGCTCTGGTAGGAGATTTCCAGATGCCCGCCATCGATACCAAAGGGTGTTTCTGCCAGCCAGGGCAGCGCCACGGTTCCCGGCGCCGCATCGATGCCGATCCGGCCGCCCAAGATATCGCCGTCGCTGGAAAGATCGAGGTAGGCCTCACCCCACACCGGCAAATCGAAGCCCTCGAGCGCCGCCAAATGCGGCAAGGTGCGCGCCAAGCCGCGCGGCACCAGGTTCTGCACCGAAACGGCGAGCTGCAGCGTTCCGGCCTTCTCCGCCTCGAAGGTGCGGAAGTTGAGGCTCCACGGCCCGGCCAGCGATTCGACCTTGGCGCGCCCGGCAATCGAACTGCGGCTGCGGCGATGGTCGAGATCAATGTCGAGCTCCGGCAGGCGCCAGATGCTCTTGCGGCTGCCGTTGTCGACGATCAGGGTGGCCGAGCGCAGCCCGACCTCGCGCAAGTAGGCGGTGGCGTATTCGCGCCGGCGCGCCCGCGCCGAGGCCTCCGACAGCATCTTGATGAGATCGATGCGGCCGAGGCTGCCGTCGCTGAGCTCCGCGACGCTGGCCGACGCGCTCGATTTGCTCTGGCTGGCGGCGCTGCCCGCCCCTTTGCGCTTGTCGGTATCGGCGGCCTCCGCCGGGGCGGAAAACTGCAACGACAGCTTGCCGTCCTCGCCCAGATAGAGCAGAAGCCGCGGCGAGATCAAATCGACGCTTTCGGGCGCGATCCGCCCCTGCAGCAGCGCCCGGCGGCTGATGGAAAACGTCGCCGAGGGCGCCACCGCCAATGGCGCATTGGTGCTGTCGGCGATGCGGACATTGCTCAGCTCGAATTCGAGCTGATGGCGATCGTTGAGCCGCGCGGCGACGTCGTCGATCTCGACGGCGAAGCCCGCCAGCTCCTCGGCGATCGCCCGCTGCAGCGGCTCGACCAGGAATGCCAATGGCACCGGCCCGTGCAGCAGCCGCGCATAGAATAGACCGCCCGCCAACACCATGAGGACGCTGCTGATCGCCAGCGCCTTGGCCAGCAGCACGGCACCGCCGCGCCAGGGCTGCACCGCCGCCGGCGGCCGCCTGCTCAACGTGCGTGTGGTGCTCGGACGGATGGTGGTTTCCACCCGCTTTGCCCCTTGCCCGCCCGTCCTCTTCACGACGCCCCCTCGATCATGTGCGCCGAGCCGTCACCCCCCGCGAGCAACAAACAAAAAAACTGGCCGCCGTTAGCGGCGCGTCATACGCAACCCCACGCTTGCTACCAACAAAGCGAGGCAAAAAGGACGAAAGGAAGGCGCCCTGGCGGCCCAACCCCACTTCGAGCCCGCTTCGGGCCCACTTCAGGCCCAAGCTCGACTTTCTGTTTAAGTTTGCGGCTGCGGTTCCAGGCCCCCCGGGCCCGGTTCCGGCCGCGACGGCCGCATCTTGCCGGCCGCCGGTACCGCCGGTCCAGCCGGTCCTTTCGACTCCTCGTCGTCATTCGCACGCACGATCTTTTCGCCGCGCATCAGCGCGTTCACTTCCTCGCCGCTGATGGTCTCGTACTCCATCAACGCCTGGGTGATCGCCTCGAGCTTGTCGCGGTTGCCCCCGAGCACCTCGCGCGCCTTGCGCTCGCCCTCCGTAACAATGCGGCGGATCTCTTCATCGATCAGCCGGGCGGTGTCCTCGGACATGTTCTGGCGCTGCGTGATGGCGTGACCGAGAAACACCTCTTGCTGGTTCTCGTTGTAGCGCAGGGGACCCAATTTGTCGCTCATGCCCCACTCGGTCACCATGCGTCGGGCAAGCTCGGTCGCCTGCATGATATCGCTGGAGGCCCCCGTGTTGAGGTGGTCCTCACCGTACACGAGCTGCTCGGCTACCCGGCCGCCGAACATGGTAGCGATGCGCGCCTCACACCATTGCTTGGAATAGGAGAGCTTGTCGCGCTCGGGCAGGCTCATGGTCACGCCGAGGGCGCGCCCGCGCGGAATGATGGTGACCTTGTGCAGGGGATCGTTGCCCGGCACCAACAGATTGACGAGCGCATGGCCGCCTTCGTGATAGGCGGTGGCGAGCTTTTCCTCTTCGGTCATGATCATGGAGCGGCGCTCGGCGCCCATCATCACCTTGTCCTTGCTGTCCTCAAACTCGGCCTGCGTCACCAGGCGCTTGTTGCGCCGCGCCGCCAACAACGCCGCCTCGTTCACCAGGTTGGCGAGGTCGGCACCGGAAAAGCCGGGCGTACCGCGGGCGATCACCTTGGGATCGACGTCGGGGGCCAACGGCACTTTGCGCATGTGCACGCGCAGGATCTTCTCGCGACCCGCCACGTCGGGATTGGGCACCGTAATCTGGCGGTCGAACCGACCGGGGCGCAGCAGCGCCGGATCGAGCACGTCCGGGCGGTTCGTCGCCGCCAGGATGATGATGCCCTCGTTGGCCTCGAAGCCGTCCATCTCGACCAGCAGCTGGTTGAGGGTCTGCTCGCGCTCGTCGTTGCCGCCGCCGAGGCCCGCGCCGCGGTGGCGACCGACCGCGTCGATCTCGTCGATGAAAATAATGCAGGGGGCGTTTTTCTTGGCCTGGTCGAACATGTCGCGCACGCGCGAGGCGCCGACGCCCACGAACATCTCCACGAAATCGGAGCCCGAAATCGTGAAGAAGGGCACGTTGGCTTCCCCGGCGACGGCGCGCGCGATCAGCGTCTTGCCGGTCCCTGGCGGGCCGACCAGCAGGGCGCCACGCGGAATGCGTCCACCAAGGCGTTGGAATTTTTGCGGATCGCGAAGAAACTCGACAATTTCCTGCAGATCGGACTTTGCCTCGTCGACGCCGGCCACGTCCTCAAAGGTGACGCGCCCATGCCGCTCGGTCAAAAGTTTGGCCTTCGACTTGCCAAATCCCATGGCCCGGCCGCCACCGGACTGCATTTGGCGCATGAAAAACACCCACACGCCGATCAAGAGGAGCATCGGGAACCAGTTCACCAGCACGCCCAGAATGGAAGGCACGTCCTCCTCGGGCGGCTTGGCGGTAATCTTCACGCCCTTTTTGGTCAGCCGCTCGACCAGGCTGGGGTCGTCGGGCGCCACCGTGGTGAACGTGCTGCTCTTGTCGCGGAATGAACCGGTGATGCGATGCTTGGCGATCGTCACTTCCGAGACGCTGCCGCTGTCGACCCCGGCCAGGAATTCCGAATAGCTGATTTCGTTACCGCGGCGACTTTGGCTCGGATTCTGGAACAAATTGAAAAGAGCCATCAACAACAGGACGATCACGACCCAGATGGCAAGGTTCCGGAAATTCGAGTTCATCGAGTATCCTTGATGGCCTGGGACGCCAAATCGCCGCCGCGATCCCAGCTGTTGCACGCTGCCGGCATGATCCCCGGGCCCGTCGTGCACTTTAACATAGGGGCCTCTTACTACTTTGCCAAGTTTAGGCTCCCGCCGACGGGGATTTTGCTCAACCAGCGCCCCGAAACGGGCAAGGTTGCGCCACCAAGCCGACCGCGGGGCGCCAGAGCCTAAGGGCCGACAGGGCCAGACGAACCCTCCCACCGATCGCCAACCCGGCCCTCAGCGGGGCCGGCCAGCGGGGCAAAGGTCGCCGAAACCAGGCCGCCAACCTGAGGGAAGGCGAGACTTGGGACGGCAAATAGCTTCGCCTCGGTCCAGAAGCCCGGCAAGGCGCGCAAGCTCCCCGCTGGCACGGCAACGGGCAGCGGCACCTGACGGCGCAGCGCCGCCAGCCCCGCCGGACCCAGGGCGCGCACGGCGACCGAAAAGCCAAGCTCAGGCCCGGCCGCCACCCAAAAGCGGCCGTCCCAGAGCCCCCGCTGCCCGGGCGCCAAGGCGAGTTCCGGGCACGGCCGGCGACCGGGTTCGCGCTCGAGCACGATCGTGCCCGGCGCAGCGCGGACGGCGGTCCGCGCCAGGGTCCATCGGCCCGCCGTGGAGCGGGCGAGCCTGTCGGCCAGCGCCTCGAGTTTGGCCAGCGGCAGGGGATGGCCGGCGCCGCCCGCCGCGGCGATCCCCCGCGCCAGCACCCGCAGTTTGAGTTCGCTTGGCAGCGCCCGCCAGGCCTCCCCATCGATGCTGATGAAGCCGCACGGGTCGACCCGATAGCGACCGGCCGCGGCGGCGCAAAACTCCGCCAGCGCCCAATCGAGGGCGGCGCGCGCGCGCTGCAGACGGCGCGCGCTCAAGGCCAAACTGTCCCGCTTCAGGCCTAAGCGGGCGAGCGTATCGCCAGCCGCCCGCCATCGGCTGCGCTCAAACACGAGCGCGCTATTGCTCGCATCGTCCAACCAGGGCACGCCGCGCGCCTCAAGGGCCGCCGTGAGGGCCGCCTTGGCGATACCGAGCAGGGGTCGCGCCAGCACCATGTCCCGTTCAAGGCCAGGCGTCGGGGCATCGAGCGGCGCCCTTGGCGCCATGGCGGCGAGACCGTCGAGACCGCTGCCGCGCGCCAAGCGCATCAGCAGCGTTTCGGCCTGGTCATCGGCGGTGTGGGCGGTCACCAGGACGCTGAGGCCCGTGGTGCCCATGAACTGTGCCAGCAAGCGATAGCGCGCGGCGCGCGCGGCCGCCTGCACGCCGGTTTTCGGCTTGGGCCCGGTCCAAGGCAAAATGGCATGGCGAAACCCCAGCCCCGCGGCCATCTGCGCCACCCACTCGGCCTCAGCCCGCGATTGCGGGCGCAGGCCGTGATCCACGGTGAGGACGAAGACCTCGGTCGGCGTTCGTCCGCTCCGCGCCAGCCATTCCGCAAATAAGACCATGAGCGCAGTACTGTCGCTGCCGCCGGAGACGGCGAGCGCCACGCCCGCGGCGGCTTTGCCGATGAGGTCGCCGAACAGGCCATCGAGCCGAGCACGCTCAATCGAAAGATCAACCGACGTCATAGGCCTCATGCCCCGCGAGGCACGCCGCGCCTTGGCGGCCGTTGCCGGCAGTTCGCTTTAGGGGGCCGCGCCGTCAGGGCGAACCGGACGTGCCGACCGGAAGTGCTAACGACTTTAGCAAGCGCGGGGCCAAGGCGCGAGCCACGCGCTCGGCGCCAAAGGCGCTCAAATGGTCGTCGTCGCTATAAAGCGGGCGGACGCCGTCGGCGACCGCACAGGTTACCCCATCGCACAACACGGCATGCGGATAGAGCACCAACGCGCGCCCCGCCGCGGCGACGTCGGCGAGCGCGGCCAGCACCAGGCGCTGGCGGCGCTCGAAGTCTGGGCGCCGGACCGCTGGCAGCTCGGACAGCCCCCGCAGGGCGCGCACCAGGGTTGCCGGCGCATTGTATTCGAGTTCGGGCACCGGCCCGATCAGCACAATGTGCTCCACGTGCGGGGCCAGCTGATCGAGCGTCCGGCGCAGCGCCTCGGCGAGGCCGATGGGTTGGCCGCTGTCGGCATCGGCGATGCGACCGGCTTCCCCGCCGTCGCCGGGTGAGCGCACGTCGGAGGAAAAGTTAGCCCAGCGGCCCGCGACCACCACCAGCTTCGGCTTGTGCTTGGCGATTGCGGCCAAGACGGCGGTGACGAAGCTTGCACAATCGCCGTCGACCTTGGGGCCCAACAAGGACACGCCTTTCAGCGGCGGACAGTGGGGCATGCTGAGGAGCACCGCCGAGTTGAAATCGCGCGAGGCCAACAACGCCTGCGCCAATTCGGGTGCCAGCGCCCCCGCATGCGAATCACCCCAAATGACCAGATCGGAGCCGTCGCTCGGCTGCGGCGGCCAACGGCAGGCCTT
Source organism: Hyphomicrobiaceae bacterium (assembly GCA_035714005.1). Taxonomy (GTDB): domain Bacteria; phylum Pseudomonadota; class Alphaproteobacteria; order Rhizobiales; family Hyphomicrobiaceae; genus AWTP1-13. Next base: position 1,627 of record DASTMQ010000617.1, on the reverse strand, counting down.
GGCTCCATCCGGCGCGTCGCCAAGCCAGGTGGCATCCCGGCGGCAGGGGGGCCTGGACTTGGCTGCGGTGCGCAGTTCGCTGACGGAACGGCGCGCAGGTTCGCTCAATCTCCACAGGCTCGCACGATCGCTGCGCAAGAGCAGGCCCAAGGCGAGCACGGCAAGGCAACCGACCCCGATCGCCGTCATGGCCGCGGCGTTGGGAAGCCCGCTGCCAGCGCGGAACGGCTTTTCGACGAACCGCCACAGGAGCTGGGCCGCAATCAGAATGCCGACCAGGATCGCGAGCTGCTCGAGGCCGTTGAGCGGTCGGGCAACGCACATGCGCCAAAACACGATAACGGGCCAATGCAGCAGATAGATCGCATAGGATAGGCGTCCGATCGCCACCACGCTCCCCGCCGACAACAGCCGATGCACCGGGCCGGCGCCGGCGGTGCCCGACAGGATGACGGCAGCGGCGGCCGCGACCGGCCCGAGCATCATCCAGGTCGGGGTCTCCGGTCCGTCCAGCAGCGCCACGCTGACGGCGATCCCAGCCAACCCCGCCAACCCCGTCAGCGTGGGTTGCGGGACCTTGAACCGGTGCGCCTCCGCGCAGGCGATCAAGGCCCCCGCGCCGAGCTCCCAGAAGCGCGCCATCGGCATGTAAAAGGCATGGCGTGCCCGGAACAGGCCCGCCACCACGCACCAGCCCAGCGACAGCAGGACAAGCAGCGCCAGCACACGCGCCGGGGCCTGCCCCGCGCGTATTACGAGCAGGCCCAGGAGCAGCGGAAACAGCAGATAGAACTGCTCCTCCAAGCTCAACGACCAGGTATGCAGGAGCGGTCGGTAGTGGGCGGCGTCGGCGAAGTAGTTGGTGCGGTCGTGAAAGAAGACATTGGCCGCCGAAACCAAGCTCGCCAAGGCACTGCCGGCAAACTCTCGCGTCTCGGATGGCGACAGGATGATGCAGCCAGCGAGGAGCGTTAACAGCAGCGTCACGATCAGCGCCGGCAGAATGCGGCGCGCACGCCGCAGGTAAAAATCCTTGAGCGAGAAGCGCTGCTCGTCGATCTCGAGCAGGACGCCGCGCGTGATGACGAAGCCCGAGATCACGAAAAACACATCGACGCCGACGAACCCGCCGGAGGAACCGGCAAGCCCAAGATGGAAAGCAAAGATGGCGAGCACGGCGAGCGCGCGCAGGCCGTCCACATCGGGCCGGTAGGCCTCGCGGGCGAGCCCCGCGTCGCGGCTCAGCGCCAAGCTACCCATCACCACGCCGAGCCATCCATCAACAAGAGGCCGCACGCCTCGAGCACGGGTGAGCCCGCCCCGCTGCGCGAAGCTGCCGTCAGCAACCCGCCTTCTGTCGCTCGGCCTGGGCGCTCGTCTTCACGTGCGGGGGAGCGCTCGGGTACTTGCTCGCCAGCTCGTTGAAGGACGAGCAGGCCGCATCCTTCTGTCCCAGACGTTGCAGCGACATGGCGAGCCTGAGCAGGCTCTCCGGCGCCTTGGCGTTGCGGCCATAGGTCTGGTAGCCCTTGAGGAAGGCACCTGCCGCGGACCGGTATTGCCCCCGCACAAACAGCGACTCGCCCAGCCAATACTGGGCATTGCCGGCCAGCGGATCGCTGGGAAA
>DASTMQ010000616.1:0-4217 GCA_035714005.1 Hyphomicrobiaceae bacterium | reverse complement strand
GCGTCTTTCACGACGGTGACGTCGTAACCGAGCTCAGCAGCATAGCGCACGGTCGCTTCGACGCAGGTATGTGCGAGCAGCCCAATGGCGATCAGCTGGTGGATACCGTGCTTTTTCAGCTGCAAATCCAGGTCGGTGTTGGCAAAGCCGCTGGAGCACCAATGCTCGCTGGCGACAATCTCACCCGGCTTGGGCACGAACTCGGCACGGATTTCGCCGCCCCAGGTGCCGTATTCGAAGGTCTTGTTTCGCCACGACGCCCTCTGAATGGGCGCAATGTATTTCCAAGTCTCGTAGTCACCGGGCCGGTAGCGATGATGCATGGCGTAGTAGACCGGAAGTTGCGCGCTGCGCGCGGCGTTAAGGACCTGCAGCATGTGCGAAACACAGTCATTGGCTTCGGCAACGGCCCGAATGCGCCCCCATATCTTGCCGCCTTCGGAAATGAAGTCGTTATAGGGGTCGATCACGAGGAGGGCGGTGAGCTGCTTGTCGTATGTCGGTTTTGTCATGGCTTTTCTCGGTCATGGTGAGCAGGCGATTGCGGTGCTGCTCGGTACTCAAGGTGCATAACGAATGAGGATGAATTCTGCACGGGCTGGTCCAGCGGCGGCGATCATGTCGGCGACCACAGCGCTGGCCTGCCCAGGCGGATTGCGCGCCTGCCCTCTACTTCACCAGGGTGATGAGCGGCTTGTCCTTTTCGACCACATAGGTGGCGAGCTCCGCGGCGCTGCCGCTGCCGATGTTCTTGGCGGAGTGGACCACGCCGGCCGGGACGAACAAGACGTCACCGGCCTTTACCGTCACCGGCTTGCCGCCGATCCGGTACTCCAGCGTGCCTTCGAGAACATAAATGATCTCTTCGCCGGGGTGGGTATGATCAGGGGCGACATACCCCGGGTCGAAATCGACGCGCACCTGGATGACCTGGCGTCCGGGAGCACTGAGGTCGTGCTGCTGCAGGTCGGTCCGTTTGCTCCCCGCCTGCTGAGCTCCTGCCATGTGCATGGCCATGCCGCTTGCGGCAATGAACATGCGGCCGCTATGGCGGTAGTTGTTTTCATGTGCACTTCCTTTGCTGTTCAAACACCTGGGTAAGGGTTGACCTGAACTCGGCGGGGAGCCCGGCGCTCCAGCGCGTGCGCCGAACTAGCGCAACGATTTGAAGGCTGCCCGCAACTCGGCACTGAACAGCTCCGGCTGCTCCCAGGCCGCGAAGTGGCCGCCTTTGTCGACCTCGTGGAAATAGATCAGGTTGCGATAGGCGCGCCGGGCCCAGCTTTCCGGGGCGCGATAGACGTCGTCTGGAAACACCGTGATGGCGACCGGAAGCGAAATTTCAGCCGTCTTTTGCGCCGCCGCGACAATGACGCTGCCACGGGCGCCGTTTTCCCAGTAGAGCCGCGCAGCGGAGGTGGCCGTGTTCGTCAGCCAGTAAAGCGTGATGTTGTCGAGCACGTCGCCTTTGCTGGGGGACTGGGCGGGATCGGCGCCATACGTCCAGTCCTTGAAACCGGGATGCACCAGGATCCAGGCTGCGAGGCCGGCGGGCGAGTCCGTGGCACCGTAGCCGACCGTCTGCGGGCGGGCCGTCAGCATGGTGAAATACGCCGAGTTCCCACGCCTTGCGCTCGCCATGAGGGCTTCGATGACCGCGCGCTCCTTGTCGGAAAGGCCGGCCGGCACGGGGCCGCCGGCGAGGGCGGCCGCCACCTCGGGCGGCACGGTCGCCGGCAGATTGATGTGGATGCCGAGCAAGCCGGGGGCGGCCTGGCGTGCCATGGCGCTGGAGATGGGGGTGCCCCAGTCCCCGCCCTGGGCGACGTACCGCCTGTAGCCCAGACGCGTCATTAACTCCGCCCAGGCGCGCGCGATACGGTCCGGGTCCCAACCGCTAGCCGTCGGCCGGGCGGAGAAGCCGTAGCCGGGCAAGGAGGGGATGACGACGTCGAATGCGTCCTCGGCGCTGCCGCCGTACGCGGTCGGATCCGTGAGAGGGCCAATGATTTTGAGTTGCTCGATAATGGAGCCTGGCCATCCGTGCGAGATGATGATGGGGAGCGCATTGTTGTGGCGCGAACGCACGTGAATAAAGTGAATGTCGAGGCTATCGATGGTTGTCATGAATTGAGGTAACGCGTTCAGTTTGGCTTCCGCCTTGCGCCAATCGTAGCGGCTGCCCCAATACCGAAGCAGCTCCTGCAGTTTGGCCAACTGCGTACCCTGCGACTGATCGGATACGGTCTCCTGATCGGGCCAGCGTGTCGCGGCAATGCGTCGGCGGAGGTCGGCAAGCGCCGTCTGAGGGACGTGGACGCGGAATGGGCGAACGGCCTCAGCCGTCGCAGCCGACGCCGAAGGCGCGGGCAAAAGGCTGGCGCCACCCCCGGCGGCAACGGCGCTTGCCGCGATGCGCAAAAGCTCTCGACGCGTTGGCGCTGCTGGATCCATGGCCATGGCCACCTTCCCGTTCCTGCGCGCCGGCTAACGGTTGGTTGGCAAGGCTCAGCCAGCTCATGGGCTGCGACGATGCTCAAAGCTGCGCTCAAGGCCAATCGTACGTGCGCGTGCTCGGATCACACTTTGGTATGAAAGGTAAGAAAGCAGCCGCTCGCCTTCACGGCATCTGCCGGCGCGCCAGCAGGATATCTCCGCCGAGCCATCGGGCGGCCACCAAAGCCGGGATCGATCGTGCGGCGCTCACAAGCCCAAATCCAGGGCCCAAATCCAGGGCCCAAATCCAGGGCCCAGATCCAGGGCCCAGATCCAGGGCCCCATCCAGGCAAGGCAGAAAGCGCTCAGTCGGTCAGCATTTGCACGTCGAGTTGGGCAATGTGCTCCGGGTCGGCGATTGCGTCGATCGCGGTGATTTTGCCGTCGGCGATCGTGAGCGCCAAGAGGACGCGCAGCCGTCCCTGCAGCACGACGGCGAGCCCCACGGCGCCATCGACGAGCGCCAGTCGTGCCGCCCGCGCCCGGCCCTTGAACGTCTGGGCCACGGCGGCGGCGCCGTTGAGTGCGGCTGTCCCGCCCATTTGCACGGCCGCCCGATCGGCCCGGAAGGCGACCTCGGGATCAAGCACCGCCAGCAGCCCATCAAAGTTGCCGTCGCGCGATGCAGCCAGAAAAGCGGCGGCAACCTCACGCTGTCGGGCCAAATTGTCGTCGGGGTTGAGCGGCCCTCCTTGCACCCGGCGACGTGCTCGGCTCGCGAGCTGGCGGGTGGCCACCGGTGAGCGGCCGATGATCGGTGCGATCTCCTCAAAGGCTAGATCGAACATGTCGTGCAGTACAAAAGCCACACGCTCGGCGGGTGTCAGCGTTTTGAGCACGACCAGCAACGCCAAACCGACCGAATCCGCGAGCAGCGCCGCGTGCTCAGGGTCATCGTCGGCCGCGATGGTCTCGGCCGCATCCTCAACGGTTGGCTCCTCGCGACGGGTCTTGCGCGAGCGCAACATATCGAGACACACGCGGGCGACCACGGTCGTCAACCAGCCGGTCAGGTTCGCGACCGCGCTGGTGTCGGAACGGCCGAGCCTGAGCCAGGCTTCCTGCACGGCGTCGTCCGCCTCAGCTCGCGACCCCAGCATGCGATAAGCGACCGCGCGCAGATGCGCCCGATTGGTCTCAAATTGCTCCAGCAGCCAATTCGTTTCGTGCATTGGTCACATTTCCTCAGCGTCATCCGTCATGCCTATGACGAGAAAGATCCCGCCGATGTGACACGTCGGGCCGGGAGTTCTTCGTCAGAAGCCAAATCCGGGCACAAGGGCCCGGTTTCAGCAAAGACACGTGAAGGAGAGCAAATCATGCATGCTCGGATGCCGCACCCCGCCATGGTCTATCCCGATGCCATGAAAGCCCTGCAAGCGCTTGCCGCAGCAACCCGCAAGAGCGGCGTACCGGAGCGGACGCTCGAACTCATCAACCTTAGGGCGAGCCAGATCAACGGCTGCAGCGCTTGCGTTGACATGCACCCCCGCCTTGCCAAAAGGCCGGTGAAACGGACGAGCGCCTGTTCGCCGTGGCGGCTTGGCGCGAGTCACCTTATTTCACGGACGCCGAGCGCGCCGCTCTGGCGCTGACGGAGGCCTTGACGCGGGTAAGCGACCGATCGGATCCGGTAGCGGACGAAATCTGGACCGAGGCCGCACGCAACTACGATGAACCGTCGCTCGCGGCCCTCATCATTGCCATCGCCAACATCAATG
>DASTMQ010000615.1:0-9488 GCA_035714005.1 Hyphomicrobiaceae bacterium | reverse complement strand
CGCCAGTCCCTGATCAGCCGTTAGCGTACCGCGTAGCACCAGCCGGCCGAGCTCCGTCTCGGCCCGCTGGTCCACGGCACGCTCGCCGAGCCCGCGCCGATGCGGCATTTGCGCGGCTATCTCACGGGTCGACACCGCCGGTAACCGCCGCCGTCCACCGCGGGTGCGCGGGCCAGCCTTGCGGGGTCGTCCTCGGCGACGTCGCATGCGCGCTCACTCCACCCAAGGTCGAACACGTACGCGACCAAGCGGGACAGTCCGGTGATTTGGCAACCTCGGCCCCACAACCATGACCGGCCAATCTCGTGGACCGATTATCAGTTGCTGTTTCTGGGCATTTTCGAGGGGTGAAATCCCGCCAGAAGGCGCAGGAGCCGGGTCAGGGGTCGCCGCAGGCAGTCGGGGCTGCGCAGGAGCCGACCCCGCTCTACGGGCTTCCGCTGGCTCCGCCATGCACCCCGGACAGCAGCCCCAACCCTTGCTCTCAAACGGAACCGCGCAACTCAAACACTGAACCACAAAACCCCACTCACCAACACGCCCCAACCCACCCCCAAGCCTAATCCACCTCCCAACCTTGAACGCCTCAAACTCAGGCACAATTCGCTCTCGGACCCGCCTTCGCTCAGCCTCTCGCTCCTTTGCCGCCTCCCGATCCGCAAGCAGTTTAGCCGCTAATCGTCCCGTCTTGCTCATCGCCCAAAGCCTCCCTGATTTGACCCCAAAACCTATCTCACATACCGTGCAACACCGCAAAGCCTTGCAAAATCAGCATTAAATTGTGCCTATCTTTAAGCACAATCCGTCTCCTAAGTGACTGGCCCGGTGTCAAGGGAAACGCCGTCCTTTCGCGAGTGGGCCAGGCGGTCCGCGCGGTAGCCCGGTAGCCGAATGGTCCGGTTGAGCCTGCCCATGTCCTATGCAAGGACATCGGCGGCTTGGATAACCCATTGATATTGCTGTGCTTCTGCATGACGTCACGTCGAGTGGTGCGCGCCTGGTGCGCCTCGGCCTCGGTCGCCAGGGGCCCCGGCCGTCCTCGACCCCCCCCGGTATGCGAGCGGGTGGTCAGCAGTCCCGTTCCATCGAGGAGGTGGCGCGGGCCCCACACCCGTGCGTTAGTGTTCGGGGGCAAGCTGGCGGCCTTTCCGGCTCCATAGATGCCCTCTGGGGCCATAGATGCCCTACTCGGGGATTGGGCATCTATGGGGGGCGAGGGCATCAATGGGCCGCCGGCCTTCCTCCACCCTGACAGTCCGACAAACGGATTATCGCCTGCTGTGAGATACCCCCCGGCTATTTTTGGTTGGGCTGGGGCCCCTTGTTGCGGGTCGGTTTGACCCCCCGGTTTTTGTAAAGGGGTTTGGCGAACTTTCTTCATTGGACAGCTTCTTGCGGTGTTTCACGTGAACGGCTTTCGGGTACCTGCTGGTGACCATCCCATGCGCTGGTTGAGGTCGGCGAGGGTTTCAGGAGGGCGAGCGAGCGAGCCGTCGGCGAGCGGAGCTCGCGAGCCCTCCGGTGGGTTATCCACATGGGGGGTCTGCTGGCTCTCTCCGAGGGAAGAATAGTTCTCTCTAGGTGTTTTAGAGCTAGGCATATGCATTTGCATGGTTTCATCGGATGCATTTGCAGATGCATTTGCATTGTGCCCCCCGTTGTTTTCTCTATGGTTTTTCCATCTTTTGAATGCTGCATCTGCACGTACAGCGGACTTGCCTATTACTTTTGCTACGACGGACTTAGCCAGGAAGTTATGGACAAGTTCTCCGTCAATATAGAGCTTACCCTTTGCTAGAAGTTGTGCCCGCAGGCGCCGCGCGACCCTCGGATCGCATCCCCACACTTCAGCAAATAGTTTGATGTCGTCGGGGAACACGCCGTCGCGGGCGCCGTAGCTGGCAATCCAGTCGGCAAAGGCACCCCGCTCTTCAAGCGAGAGCCCGCGCGTGCCCGCAAGCCAGCGGTCGACGTAGAAGGGCACGACGCCGGCCACTATGCGCCCTCCCGATGTTTCTCCTTCCACCAACCTGGGCGGGGCTTTGAGAACTCGGTGATCAGCCCGCGCTGGACCGCCTTCTTGTGCCAGTATCGCCGCCACTGCGCCGGGCTTACCCGCTCGGGATGGGGCAGGTTGTCGCCGTAGGACCAAAAATCGATCGGCAGATCGGTGTCGTTAGGGTCGATTGGCGGCCAAAAGCCAGGAATTTTGAGCATCGGGCCCTCCAGCGCAGGTTGCCGCGCGGTGAGCCCACGCTGGAGAATGGGCAACGGAGCGACCGCTGTCCCGGCGGCACGCCCATGGAGAACTGGTTCGCAATCGCGGTCAAAGGTTTTCGCACCGCGCGTGCGAAAAGTAAGTGGGAGGCTGTGGAAGGCTGTGGACTACACCAGCAGCAATTGCTCGCGCTCGCGCTCGGCCACCTCGCGCAGCCGGCCCGCGATCGCCGCCATCATTTCGATCTGCCGGTCGGCCTCGCGCTGCGACATGCGCCCCGCCATCACCCGCCCAGGATAGACCCGCAGGCGGATTTTGAGCTCGCGCTCGGCGCAGGCCACGAGCTCGGCCAGGCTATATGCCGTCGCGGTGGCCATTGATCGCCTCCGAGACGCGCCCGATGTTGGTGCCAAGATGGCGCGCAATCCGGTTGAGCGGCCAGCCGCGCCGGCGCAGCTCGATCGCCTCGGCCACGTCCGCACGCGTCATCGTCGGCAAGCTGCGCCGCGCCCGAAATGCCGGCCGTTCCCGCTCGAGCAGCGCCCGCGCACTATTCAATCCCTTGCGCACGAACGGGTCCATGTCGTGCAGGCGCAGCAGCGCATCGATGATCGCCTTGGCGCGCGGTACGTCACTCATGGCGAGTCTCCTCGTGATCGATCACGCGCACCGAGGTGTACTTGGCGGTGTAGTGCATGCGATTGCCGGCACTCACCCGCAGCATCTTCTCGGCCGCCGCCTTCGCCACCGCATGCGGGTCGCTTTCGACCTGACAGAGCTCGCTCTCACCGCGGGCGCCGTACTGCACCACCATGATGCTGTAGCGCTTCATCAATGCAACTCCATCAGACGGTCATTGTCGGCCTCGCTGTCACGCATGGCCCAGCCGGTCAGATGAAAGTCCCTGACTTTCTTCCAGTGCTTGCGCGGACCCGCGCCGCAATGCTTGTTGATAATTTCCCGCACGATCTTCCAGCCATCGTCCAGCCGCGTCGATAGAATGATCGGCGGCCAACACCTGCCCCCGCGTTTCTCGGCCTCCTCGATCAGATGTTCGCCGACGCGCGAAAGCACACGCTCGTCGTTCGTCATCACATAGCCGTGCATGTAGCCACCACCCACCGGGACGCTGACTAGGAAATGTTTGATCTTGCCCGTCATTTTCCGAGCTCGCCCATCAGCCGGCGGGTGTGACCATGCCAGGCGGCCATCGTGCGCTCGATCGCATTGGCCACGTCGGTGTTGTAGCGCGCCATGTCGCGCAGCATCTGCACCGTGTCGCGTCCGCGCATCATCGCGTCGTAGGTTTCCGTCGCGGCCTCGGCCTGCACCGGCGGCGGCGGCGCCTTCATCGGCTGTCCACTCAGCCACTGCTGCTCCAGCGCTTCGAGCTCCTGGCCGTTTCCACTGATCGCCATGTCACTCTCCCTGGTCACGTTTCCGCTTCGCCAAAAATTCCTCCAGCAGGCGCAGCCCAGTGACGTCCTCGGCCTCGCGCTCGCCCGGCGTCCCCGGCAGGTACGGGTTCGTCTGGTTGAGTGCCTGCTGCTGCTCGGCCAGCGCGCGATACGCCCGCATCATGTATTCGCCGTTGTCGAGCCGTTGGTGACCCATCAGTGCGCCTCCTTGGACGCCGGCTGGATCACCTCGTTGCCGAGCTCCTGCAGGTGGTCCTTCAGCAGTTGGTTGATCCACATCGCCAGCCGGTGCGCCATCGCCTCGTCGTGGATGTTGCTGAACTCCACCGTGACGGAATTGTTGCCGTCGCTATCCACCAGGCGCGCGCACTCCACAAGGATCGCACCGAACGCCTTGCGACTGGTCATTGCGAGCCCCGTGGTTTGGCAAACGCCCTGCCCATGTGGAACGGGCAGTACGGCACGCCGGCCACGCGATCGGCGGCACAGAAATAAAACGCATGCCCGTGCGGGTCGCCGATCGGCCAGCGGCAGTGGTGGTCGCGCAACTGCAGTAGTTGCAGCCGGCGCGGCTGCGCGCGCAGTGCCGGCAGCGGCGGTGGCGTCGGTATCAACATGCGGCGCCTCACTCGTTGCCGGCGCGGTCGCGGCGGACCAGGCCTGAATTCCGGCCCGCGATGTTTTGCCAGCCCGAGCCGATGCACCTTGCCAAGCACACCCGAGCGGGTCACGCCGCCGAGCTCGGCGGCAATCTGCCCGGCCGAAAAACCTTCACCCCACAACTGCCGCAACACCTCGCACCGCTCGCTTGTCCACGGCGTGTCGGTGTGCAGATTGGGCATTCGCACCCCTACGTCGGTCGGCCGTACTCCAGATCGCGATCCAACCTGATCAGGTCGCGCGCAACCTGCGCTTCGCTCTTGTTGAAGCCGTGCGCCAGCATGCGAACCGGCACCCGCTGCGACAACGCAATCACATCGCCCGCCAGCACCGCAGCCCGCGACTTGGGCCCGCGGGTCTTGAACTCGCGCAAGCAGTACAGCAGCATTTCTTCGTAGGGATGCAGTCCCGACTTGGACAGCATCATGGGCGTCTCCAGCGCCGCTACCTCCAGCAGATGCATCATTGCCGCCTGCCATTCCTGCGCCGCGCCTTGCGTGCCTTGCGCTTGAGCTTGAGTGGCGCCGCTACCGGCGCGCCGGTGTATTGCCGGAACAGCGTCGGCGAAATTTCGCAGCCGGCCTTGCGCAGGCGGGGAGCGAGAATGGCGTACGTCTCGGCCGGGAAGCCGCGACGATACCAGTTGCTGACCGCGTTGCGCCCGACGCCGCACAACTTGGCGACGGCGACGACACCGCCGAGCGCGGTGATGGCCTCTCTGGTGCTCTGTGTCGGCATGCCGAGCAACACTTACACACAGCGTGTCATTAGGTCAACTCACGCTGTGTGTAGCTTGACTTATCACATATTGTGATGCAGGAACACTGGCCCATTCCGGGCTAGATATAGGGGGCCGCAAGGTGCCAGCCGCCAGACCCGGCAGAAACCTCGATCCGACCTCGCTGCACGCGATTGCCGAACGGCTTGCCATCACCCGTCAGGCACTGGGCCACACCACCACCGAAATGTGCCGGCGCATGGGGTCAGTCTCGCACGGGTCAGCCTACACCAATTACGAAATGGCCCGCCGCCGCATCAGCATCGACCACGCGCTTGAACTCTGCCGCACCTGCAGCCTCACCATGGACTGGATTTATCGCGGCGATGCCAGCCTGCGTTTACGCGAAGAAATCCAACGTCTTCTGGTCAGAAAACCTAGCAGCTGACCACCCGCAACGTATGCTCGCGGTCGCCGCTGAATTCGCACTGCACCCCCTCCTGATACTGAAATTTGAGCTCGATGCGCAGCAGGCGCAATATCTCCAGCGCATGCTGCTTGTCGCTGCAATACGCCTGCAACTCGCTCAGACAACGGCAGATCAGCATCATTGCGCGCCACGACGCGGTCACCTGCCCGCACGCCTCTTCTGCCGCATAGAGGCATTCGATGCCCAAATGCAATTGCTCCAAGACCTTAAGCGCATCGGCCAGCACCGGAGACTGCGGGTAGATTAATTGCTTGAGCTCGGTGGCGCGGAAACGGTCCCACTCGGCCTTGAGTTGGCCATCGCTCTTGTGCTGCTGGTCGTGCATTTGACTGCCTCCCTAGCGGTTTTTTGAGGGTGAATTGGTTGCCTGTGGCTACCAATTGAGGGTTGATGTGTCCGGTAGATGACAACCAAAATTTAACGCCATCGTTATGTGTAAGTCACCCATCTTTTTTGTTGTACGCGAGGGAACCATTTTCAATGGCAAGCGTGAAGGTTCTTGGGACCAATCAGCATGCCGCCTTAGTGGCACTGATCAGGGCAAAACGGCGCGCTGCCGGGCTGCGCCAGATCGATGTTGCCAACAAACTCGGCGAGCAGCAGCAGTGGGTTGCCATGATCGAACGCGGGCAACGCCGCATTGCTTACGTGGAGTTTTTGGCGCTCGCTCAGGCCATCGGCTTCGACCCCGCCAAGGCCACCAGAAAAATTGCCAAAATCAAAAATTGATCCCCGCTACACACAGGCTGTGATAGTTGGGCTTGTTCTCGCACGCTACGTGTCATACGCTCGCGCATCCCAGGAGCAGAAGTATGCGCGTGCGCGTCAGGAACGACTACGTGGTCGGCACCGAAACGGTCGGCCGCATCGTCAGCGAATTCAGCGACGGCGAGGTGTTGGTGGAATGGGACGACACCGGCGAGCGCACGCGCGTCCGCCGCAGCGCGCTGGAGGAACTTGACGCCGAGCGCCCGGCCGAGCCGACCCTGCGCGAAAAACTGGTCGACCAAATTGCGCACCTGCGCGACATGCTCAACACCTCCTGCGATCTCATCATCCGCGACATCGAGCGGGAAATGAAGAAGGGAGGCTGACCATGGCCGAGGCTGCACTGAAGCTGCCCGCAAAGAGGCGGACTTTCTCGGGCGGCATCGTCTTCTGCCGCCCGAGAAACTTTGCGCCATTCCCACCAAACCGATCCAAAGGTGTCCGCAAGCTGGACTACACGCGCAGCGAAGAATGGGCTGCTTAAAGCCGCGCGAACGTTCGCGACCAGCAGAGGTTGTAACATGACCGACGAACCGCACGCCAATCTGCCGACGCTGCCGGCCACGCCGATGGAAATGATCGCGCGCGCGGTCGCCAACGGTGCCGACCCGATGACCCTGGAGCGGCTGCTCAACATGCAGGAACGCTGGGAGCGCAATGAGGCGCGCAAGGCGTTCAATCAGGCCATCGCCAAGGCGCGCGCCGAGATCGGCCCCATCTTCAAGTCCAGCGAGGTGCGGATGGGCCAGGGCCGGCCCGCCTACCGCTACGAAACCCTGGACGACATCGAGCGCCAGGTGGTGCCGGCCCTCTCCAAGCACGGACTGTCCTATCGCTGGGGCACCAAGGTGCCCGACGCTCGCCCCGACGTGATCATCGTCACCTGCCGGGTCGAGCACCGCGATGGATATTTCGAGGAGAACAGCCTCGCCGGCCCGGCCGACACCAGCGGCGCCAAAAATCCCATCCAGGCGATCGGCTCCGCGCTGACCTATCTCTGCCGCTACACGCTGAAGGCCGCGCTCGGGCTCTCGGCCACCACCGACACCGACGGCGGCGAGCCGGAAGAGGTGATCACCGCCGAGGAGCTCAAGTATCTGCGTGAGCGCATCGAACAGGCCGGACAAACCGAGAAACGGGTGTGTGAGGAGCCAGCGATCGATATCGCCAAGCTGGAGGACTTGCCGCGCTCGAAATATCAGCCTGTGATGAACCGGCTTGCGCTCAACATCAAACAACAGCGCGGCCTATGAAACAACACACGCCGGAATGGCACGCCGCGCGCCTCGGCCGTGCCACCGCCTCACGCGCCAGCGACTGGATGGCTGTGTTGCGCACCGGCGGCGTGCCGGCCGTGCGCAAGCAGTATCTCGCGGAGCTCGTGCTGGAACGAATGACCGGCGTGCCGTTCCCGTCCTATCAGTCCGCCGCCATGCTCGCCGGCAGCGAGCTCGAGCCCGACGCCCGCGCGGCCTATGCGTTCTTCCGCAACGTCGATGTCATCGAGGTGGGCTTCATCGAGCACCCGAGCATCGCGATGTCGGGCGCATCGCCTGACGGATTTGTCGGCGACGACGGCCTCCTTGAGATCAAATGCCCGACGCCGGCGACGCACATGGAGACGCTGCTGCGGCCGGAAAAGGTCGAGGGTCAATACCTCGATCAGATGATGTTCCAGATGGCATGCACCGGCCGCGCCTGGTGTGATTTTGTTTCCTACAATCCGCACTACCCCGAGCCGATGCGGCTGTCGGTGGTGCGCGTCATGCGCCACGATCAGGTGATCGATGCTATCGAAAAACAGTGCATGAGGTTTCTCGCCGAAGTCGACGCCACCGAGGCGGCGCTGCGCGAGAAGTACGAATGGCCGAAGCGTGCTTCCCCGGTGGAGATCGATGAAACCTCTGAGCGGCCGGGCCCGCGAAACGACGCGGGGGCCATGCTGCTGCTGCAAGGATGAAAAGAGATAAGATGACAGCCGCCCGGCCGCCTTTTATCGGCCAGCGTGGGGGTCGAGAACAGAAAGCCAGCCTGCGGGGCCGGGCAGATCACTAAGCCGTTCAAGGCTGGCGACCCACGCAACGCTGACGGAGCTCAGATGAAAATAGACTGGCTCGACGAAAAAGAGGTTCTGCGCCTCGTCATGCGCGAACTCAAACTGAATGCCGACCAGGCCGGCGCCTGGCTGGAGGACGCCGTGCATCGGGGATTTCTCACCCCCAAAGACCTCACCGAGGCCGAGCGCCCGCACTGGAAATGCTGGAGAAACCTGAATTAACCTTGGTGCAAGAACAAGGACATTGACGCTTATCACATAGCGTGATAAAGCCGGGGAATGACCAATGACCGCTCCCATCGAAATCTGGACCTTAAAGGAAGCGGCGGCGGCGTTGCGGATGCACGAGCGCACGGTGCGCCAGCATCTGAAGCGCCTCGGCTGGCCCAAGGCGGGCGGTCGTTGGCTGTTCACCAGCGCTGAAACCAGCGCGCTTTACGAGGCGATCAAATGCCCTTCGAACTGCAAAAAAGGCCAGGCCGCAAGGACTGGTACATCATGGGAACCGAGTTTGGCGAGAACGTCCGCCGCAGTACGGGAACTGCTGACCGCAAGGAAGCGGAAGCAATCCTCGCCAAGTGCCGCAAGGAAATCTTCGAACGTCATACTTATGGCGCGCAAGCCACCGCCAAGTTCATAGACGCCGCGCGCAGTTATCTGGAGGCCGGCAAGGGTGGCAAGGATTTGCGCTTTCTGCGGCGGCTGCTCTACAAGGATTACAAGGCCGAGCAGCCGCAGGAGCTCACCGAGCTTGCGCAGAAGGTGCTGCGCGACATCGATCAGAACTGCCTGGATAAACTGGCGAGGCAATATCCTAACGCCAAGCCTGCCACGCTGATCGCCAATATCTACACGCCGATCACCGCGGTGATGCGGCATGCCGCCAAGCGCGGGCTCTGCGTGGTCCCGAACTTTGATCGGCCGCAAGTCGGCGGTGGACGCACGCGCTGGCTGCGGCCGGATGAGGCGGAAAAGTTTGTCGCCGCCTGTAGCGAGCATTTTGCCCCGTTTGCGACCTTTCTGATCGGCACCGGCTGTCGGCTGTCGGAGGCACTCTATCTCGACTGGAACGAGGTCGATCTCGACGGCGGCTACGCCATCATCATGGGCCCGACCGACGACGATGACGACGACTACCAGACTAAGAATGGCCGAGCGCG
>DASTMQ010000614.1:0-6159 GCA_035714005.1 Hyphomicrobiaceae bacterium | reverse complement strand
TCGGCTCGGTCGCTTTCGCTGAGGCCGCCCTTGAGCCAGAGCGCGCTGGTGAAATCGGCGATGGCCTGGGCCGGCTTTTTTTGCTGGCGATAGGCGATGCCGCGCAGGAGCAGCGCCCGCGCCATGACGGCCGGCGGCAGGTTGCCGCCCGTGAGCGTGGCGCTCAGAGCTTGCACGGCCTGCTCGGTCTTGCCGGCGTCGATGAGTTTGGCTGCGTGCTCGACGGCGCGCTGGGCTTCGGCCGGATCGGCCTTCTTTTTGGCGCTCGCCTGTGCAACCTGCGTGCCCGGCTCGGCCTCCGCGCCGGCGGCGCCATTATCATCCGCAGCCTTGCTGGCCGCCAACGCCCCCGTCGAGCAGGCTGCGGCCAACCCCAAAACTGCGGCCACCGGCACTAGGACCTCTAAGCGCCAGTCTCGAGCCATTATGCCCTTTCCCCATCCCCGTATGCTTGACGCGAAACACCTCCTAAAGATCGAGCCTACGTCAACTCCAAGGCTCGAGGCAAACCTGCTTTTCGGCCTGTCCGCCTATTCCACAGTCACCGATTTGGCCAGATTGCGCGGCTGATCGACGTCGGTGCCCATGAAGGTGGCGGTGTGGTAGGCGAGCAGCTGTACCGGCACGGCATAAATGAGCGGTGTGGCAAAAGCATGGGCTTTCGGCACGGCGATGTGGGCTTCGAGCTTGCACCCGGCACGCGCGGCGTCGGCATCGGAGATCAAAATGATCTTGCCGCCGCGCGCCGCCACCTCCTGCATGTTGGACACGGTCTTTTCGAACAAGTCGTCTTCGGGGGCCACCACGATCACCGGCACGTTTTCGTCGACCAGCGCGATCGGTCCGTGCTTGAGCTCGCCCGCCGCATAGCCCTCGGCATGGATATAGGAAATTTCCTTGAGCTTTAGCGCACCCTCGAGCGCGATCGGGTAGCTGACGCCGCGCCCGAGATAGAGCACGTCCCGGGCCTTGGCCAGCTCGTGGGAGAGCCGCTCGAAGACGGCCTCGTTGCGCAACAGGGTCGAGACGTGACGGGGCACCTGCGAAAGCGCCTGCACGAGGTGCTTTTCCTGCTCGGCGCTGATGGTATTGCGCGCCCGGCCAAGGGCGATCGTCAGGCTGGCCAGCGCGCTCAGTTGGCAGGTGAAGGCCTTGGTCGAGGCGACGCCGATTTCGGGGCCGGCCAGCGTCGGCAGTACGAAGTCGGATTCGCGTGCAATGGTGGAGGTGCGCACGTTGACGACGGCGGCCACCGGCTGACCTTGCGCCTTGCAGTAGCGCAAGGTCGCCAGCGTATCGGCGGTCTCGCCCGATTGGGTAATGAACAAGGCCAGGCCGCCCTGGCGCAGCGGCGGCTCGCGGTAGCGAAATTCCGAGGCGATATCGATTTCCACGGGAATGCGCGCATAGCGCTCGAGCCAGTACTTGCCGATCAGCCCGGCGTAGTAGGCGGTGCCGCAGGCGGAGATGACGACATCGCTGATTTTGGCGGGGTCGAGGCCGAACTCGGGCAGGCCCACGCGGCCGCTGGCAAAGTCCACATAATGGGCGAGCGTGTGGGAGATCACCTCGGGCTGTTCGTGAATCTCCTTGGCCATGAAGTGGCGAAAGTTGCCCTTGTCGATCAAGAGCGAACTCGCCACCGAGCGGATCTGGGGCCGTTCGATGCGGCGGCCGGCGGGATCGAAAATGAGGGCCTCATGACGATTGAGGACGGCGCAGTCGCCGTCCTCCAGATAGGTGATGGTGTCGGTGAAGGGAGCGAGCGCAATGGCATCGGAGCCCAGATACATTTCGCCGTTGCCGTAGCCGATCGCCAACGGCGGCCCCTGGCGGGCACCGATCATGAGATTGTCGTCGCCCGCGAAGATCAAGGCCAGTGCGAAGGCGCCGCGCAGGCGTCCGACGGCGGCCTGCGCCGCCGCCACCGGCGTTAAGCCCTGCTCGAGATAGTCGGTGACGAGGTGGAGCACCGTCTCCGTGTCGGTGTCGGTTTCGAACAGGTGGCCCTTGCCGCTCAGCTCCCCGCGCAGCTCCTGGAAGTTCTCGATAATGCCGTTGTGGACGACGGCTACCCGCTGGTTCATGTGCGGATGGGCGTTGCGCTCCACGGGCATACCGTGCGTTGCCCAGCGGGTGTGACCGATGCCGGCGTGCCCGCTCAAGGGGTCTTGCGCCAGCCGCTGCTCCAAGTTCTTGAGCTTGCCCTCGGCCCGCCGGCGGGCCAGATGGCCGTTTTCCACGGTCGCCACACCGGCCGAATCATAGCCGCGATACTCGAGCCGACGCAGCGCATCGACCAGATCGTGCGCCACCGGCCGTTGGCCCAGAATTCCAACAATGCCGCACATGGGTTTGCCTCGTGCCTCAAAGGCTTGCTTTCAGCCTAGCTAGTCCGATCCTCCCAATACCTTCAATACAAACAATGTTGCTTGCTTTTTCATGTTCAATTCAAACAGGGTTA
The DNA here is from genome assembly GCA_035714005.1 of Hyphomicrobiaceae bacterium. Lineage (GTDB taxonomy): Bacteria > Pseudomonadota > Alphaproteobacteria > Rhizobiales > Hyphomicrobiaceae > AWTP1-13. Next base: position 3,695 of record DASTMQ010000614.1, on the reverse strand, counting down.
GCGGTTGCTTGCGGCGGGCCGCAGCTCAGGGCTTCTTCTTGCGGCTCTGCATCAGGGCCCTGAATTTGGCGGCCCAACCGGGACGCTGCTCCTGGGCGGCGCGGGCGATCGCCAGGGCGTCGGGCTCCACATTGCGGGAAACGACGCTGCCCGAGGCGACGTAGGCGCCATCGCCAATCCTGACGGGGGCGACGAGCGCCGCGTTCGAGCCGATGAAAGCGCCCTTGCCAACGTCGGTGAAATGCTTGTTGAAGCCGTCGTAGTTACAAAAAATGGCGCCAGCCCCGATGTTGGCGCCCGCGCCGACCCGCGCGTCGCCGATATAGGCAAGGTGGTTGGCCTTGGCGCCGGCTTCGAGGCTGGCGTTCTTGAGCTCAACGAAATTGCCGACGTGAACGTTGGCGCCAACGTCGGCGCCGGGACGCAGGCGCGCAAAGGGGCCCACCCGCGCCCCCTCCCCGATGCGGGCGCCGACGATGTGGCTGTTGGCCCCAATCTCGGCACCCTCGGCAATGACGACGCCGGGCCCAAAGAACACATTGGGTTCGATGGTGACGTCGCGGCCGATGGCGGTGTCATAGCTGAACCAGACCGTGTCGGGGGCAATCAGGGTCACCCCTTCGCGCATGGCCTTGGCCCGGGCGCGCGCCTGAAAAATGGCCTCCGCCATCGCCAACTGTTCGCGCGTATTGATGCCCATCGCCTCCTGCGGCGAACAGAGGACGGGCAGCGCGGTCAGGCCCTCGGAGTTGGCAAGGGCGACGGCATCGGTGAGGTAGTATTCCTGGGCGGCGTTGTCGTTGCGGATGCGCGCGAGGAGGTCGCCCAGGGAGGGCACACGGAAGGCCATGGCGCCGGCATTGCACAGGGTCTCGGCGCGCTCGGCGGCGGATGCCTCCTTGTGTTCGCGGATCTGCACGACGCGCCCGCTGGCATCGAGGATCAAGCGGCCGTAGCCCGTTGGGTCGTCGGGTACAAAGCCGAGGACGGCGATGTTGGCCCCGTGCCCCAGGGCGCCGAGCAGCTTGTCCAGGGTCGGCGCCTCGATCAGGGGTGTATCGGCAAACAGCACGAGCACGTCGCCGCGATGGCGCTCGAGGGCTCCCCGCGCCGCCAGCACGGCATCGGCGGTACCGGCTTGGGTCGCCTGCTCGAACAGCAGCGCGGTGGGGGCGTGTGCCAAAACCTCCGCGCGCACGGCCTCCATGCCGGGGGCCACCACGACCGCGATCTGGCTGGCCGCGGCCGCCTGCGCACGGGCCAAGGCGTGTCCCAGAAGCGAGCGCCCCGCCAGACGATGCAGCACCTTGGCGCGCCGGGAGCGCATGCGCACGCCCATGCCGGCGGCAAGAAGCACGATCAGGAGCGGCGGTTGCATCATCGGTGTCTTGGGTGTCTAGAGTCTCAAGGGTTCGATGGTCCGAGCCGAGATCCGCCTAGGTGTTGAAGGCAAATGGGGGCGGTCGGGCTCACGGCAAGGTTGCGTGGGCTTGCAGGATATACCCCCAACCTTCCACACCTCCCATTGGGTCTTATCTGCAACAGAACCCTATGGCACCTCCATCACATGTCCACAGGCTGGGCTCGGTAAACGGATTGGGCGCGTTGACCAATCCCCCTGCGGTTTGACACGGTTGTACCCGATTCGGGTAGCGCCCTGTTCAGCGTCCAAGTCGCGCACCCATTGGCATCATGAGGACGCTGCTGGCTATGGCAGAACACGTTGCGCATCCCCCGCGGTCCGAGCGCTTCATCAAGGCCTATCTGTTTGTCTGGGGCCTGTTGGCGGCGGGCGGGCTCACCTACCTTGCCACCCTGGTCTGGCAGCCGGAGTGGCTGTCGCCACCCCCGCGCCGACCACAGATCACCGCCGAAGCCGAGCCCGATTCGGCGCTCCGCCTGGCGAGCCGCGCCATCGCCGAGGTGCGCGATGTGCGCCGTTCGGTGGGCGACGTGCAGCGCAGCTTGGGTGAAATCCGCGAAACGCTCGACCGCAGCGTCAGCGAAGACAAGCTCGTGCAAACGCGCCTCAGCGCACTCGAAGGGCGCGTCAGCGACGTAACCCCGCCAACCACCGCGCCGGTGGCCAATGCCCCGGCGGCGGCGGTCGCCGGCAAGGGCAAGGCCGCCGAGCGGCCCCAGCCCAAGGGCCCCGGGGCGGCGAAGACGGCCGACAAAGCCGAGCCGGCGCCCGCATCGGGCACCCGCGTCATGTCGGCCGTAATGTCGGTACCGGATCAAGCGGAGAAGGGGGCCCCGGAGGCCGCCCCTCCCATCGAGACGGGCAGCATCGCCTCCGCCACCATCACCTTTGGCGAACCGGTGGTGACGCGCTCAAGCACAAACTTTGCCGTGCAGCTGGGCGCCGGGCGCTCGGTGGAGGCTTTGAAGCTGAGCTGGAGCCTGCTGCTCGATCAGCACGGCGATGCCTTGTCGCCGCTGCAGCCGCGCGTGATTGCGCCGCGCACGGACGGTGGCTCCTACCGCCTGGTGGCAGGGCCGTTTGACACCCGCGCGGACGCCGAAAAAATCTGCTCCACCATGGCGCTCACCCGCAACAAGTGCTTTTCCACGGTGTTTATGGGCGAACCGCTGTGAGCCAAGCCTTGGCAACCGCTGAAGCGGGCTATTGCTAGCCTCGCGCTGCACGGCGCCCGCTCGCGGGCGCCTTGTCGTCGTCGTCCCGCCGTCCTAGCTAGCTGACGGGAAAGCAAGGATGGCACGTGCGGCTCTCCGACCTCAGCGACACGACCGCCGACGCTGTCAGAAGTGCCGGCGCATTCGTTACCGACCTAATGACCCCGAGCCTCCGGCTTGGCGTTACGGGCTTTGCGCGCTCCGGCAAGACCGTCTTCATCACCGCCCTGGTGCGCAACCTCACTGGCGGCGGCCGCCTGCCCTTCTTCGCGGCGATGGCGCAGGGCCGCATCCGGCGCGCCTACCTGGAGCCTCAGCCCGACGATGCGGTGCCGCGTTTCGCCTACGAAGAGCATTTGCGCCAGCTTGCCCAAGACCCGCCACAGTGGCCCGTCAGCACACGCCGGATCAGCCAACTGCGCCTCAGCATCGAATATGCGCCGGCCAGTCCGCTGCGACGCCTGGTGGGAACCGGCCGTCTCCACCTCGACATCGTCGACTATCCCGGCGAATGGCTGATCGACCTCGCCCTGCTCGAGCAAACGTTTGCGGCCTGGTCCCGGCGGGCGCTCGCCGCCGCCCAGGCCGGACACCGCGGCGAGGCGGCCCGGGCCTGGCTCGCCTATACGGCCTCGCTTAGCGGCGAGCAGTCCGCCGACGAGCTCACCGCACAGCGCGGTGCTGAGCTCTTTTCCGCCTACCTTGCGGAAGCACGCCTAGCCGATCCGGCGCGCCTCGGGCTGGGACCGGGCCGTTTTCTTTGGCCCGGCGACCTTGCCGGTTCTCCGCTGCTGACGTTCTTTCCACTGTCCTGCCACGCCGAGCGCGGCCATAAACGCGGCACGCTCGCCGCAATGCTGGCGCGCCGATTTGAAAGCTACAAGGCGCTGGTCGTGAAGCCGTTCTTTCGCGAGCATTTTGCACGCCTCGACCGCCAAATCGTCCTGATCGACGCCCTGTCGGCCCTCAACGGGGGAGCCGAAGCCCTCAAGGATTTGGCCGCGGCGCTCGATGCCATCCTGAAAGGCTTCCGTCCGGGTCCCAACAGCTGGCTGCGC
>DASTMQ010000613.1:0-2021 GCA_035714005.1 Hyphomicrobiaceae bacterium | reverse complement strand
GCGGTCGTCGCCGAGACGCCCGCTACGCTGCCGACCGCTCTCCAGACCGAGAAGCACGCTGAGCCGGCGCAGTAAGCAAGCCGCTGTGCCGCTCTGGACTTTGATCCGATCAGGCCGGATCAAAGTCTAACTTTTTGTTTGAGCATGATCTTTTCCGAAAACCGGCTTCCACCCCGGATCAAGTCCGGGGCAGGCTTTTCAGGATCATCCTCTGATCGATGCTCAGCCGCGCAGCGCGGTCTCGACCAGCTTGACCCAGTACGAGGTTCCGATCGGGATCACCTCGTCGTTGAAGTTATAAGCCGGATGATGCAGCCCTGCGCTCGGGCCGTTGCCGACGAAGATGAAGGCGCCGGGACGCTCCTCCAGCATGAACGAGAAATCCTCGGCGCCCATCACCGGCACCATGGCGGTGTTGACATGCGAGCCGCCGACGACGTCGCCAGCAACCGACGCTGCGAACGACGTCTCGCGCTCATGATTGCGCAGCACCGGATAATCGCGCTTGTAGGTGAGCTTGGCGGTCGCGCCGTAAAGCTTGGCGGTGCCCTCAACCACCGCATGCAGGCGCGCCTCCAGAAGGTCGCGCACCCTAGGATCGAGGCTGCGCGCGGTGCCCTTCAGGAGCGCAGTCTGCGGAATGACATTGTCGGTATTGCCAGCGTGGAACATGCAGATCGATACCACGGCCGCCTGCAGCGGATCGACGTTGCGCGACACGATTGACTGGATCTGGTTGATGATCTGCGCGCCGACCAGGACGGTGTCGATCGACAGATGCGGACGCGCCGCGTGCCCGCCCTTGCCCTCGATCTCGATCGTCAACCGGTCCGCCGCCGCCATGATCGGGCCGGGCCGGATCGCAAACTCGCCGACCGGCAGGCCCGGAAAGTTGTGCATGCCGTAGACCTGCTGGACGCCGAAGCGCTCCATCATCCCGTCCTGCACCATGGCCTTGCCGCCAGCGCCGCCCTCCTCAGCCGGCTGGAAGATCACGACCGCGGTGCCGGCAAAATTGCGCGTCTCGGCGAGATAGCGCGCGGCACCAAGCAGCATCACGGTGTGCCCGTCATGGCCGCAGGCGTGCATCTTGCCGGGCACGGTCGACCTGTAAGGCAGGTCGTTCGCCTCCTCGATCGGCAGCGCATCCATATCCGCGCGCAAGCCGATGACCTTGTCGCCGTCGCTGCTGCTCTTGCTGCCGCGGATCAGTCCGACCACGCCGGTGCGGCCAATGCCCGTGACGACCTCGTCACAGCCGAACGCCTTGAGCTTCTCGGCCACGGTCGCCGCCGTACGGTGCACGTCATACATGAGCTCCGGATGGGCGTGCAGGTCATGCCGCCAGGCCGTGATCTCACCATGCAGGTCCGCAATGCGATTGACGATTGGCATCTCACCCTCACTGGCGCTACGTCCGCCCGCAGCATTCCCTGTGTGGACCATAGGTTGATTGCGGCGGCTTTGACAGGTCAAATGGGCGGCAAGCCGGCCCCAAACCAGCCCCAAGAACAGCGCCAAGAACCAGCGCCAAGAAACCGGCCCGCGGCCTTGCGACCAGCGGTCTATTGACCCGCCCCGGGGCGCCCCCTACACAGACCCGCCAAGCGCTTTTGGGGTCCGGCACGACAGCCGCGCAATTCCCGCCAAACCGCGCTAGTCTTCCCGCAAGGGCCCGTAGCTCAGTGGTAGAGCAACTGACTTTTAATCAGTAGGTCGTTGGTTCGATCCCAACCGGGCTCACCAATAATGCGGCTCCCAGCGGTTGGCCGCGGCGAGGCAGAGGAAAGCTCATCTGCGCGTCTATTCGATGCAGTCCTAAAGTTGCCGAGCACGGCCATAACAAGCTCAACCGAACAACCGGCTCCAAAAACCCTTGCGCTTCGGCGCGGGCGGCGGCGCGTGCTTCGCAGCCGCGTCGGGCCTCACTTCGATCCAACCCTCGCGGATCAGCTCTTTCGCCTTCGAGCTTGAAATTGTGAGTTCCTTCCCGGTCTCCATGTTTCGAACGGTCCGCAATC
>DASTMQ010000612.1:0-5035 GCA_035714005.1 Hyphomicrobiaceae bacterium | reverse complement strand
ATCAAAGCAGCGCGCCGGCTCGACCGACGTCTCCGCGCCGTGACAAAGGCGCGCCAAGCTCCCCTCCGGCCAAAGGCGTGACCCGTTGGGGCCCAGCCGCACCTTGCCCTGTACCGCCTGCGCACACGGTGTGGTGGGCCGTGCCGGGGGCAGTGCCGCATTGGCCAGCGGCGCGGCCGCGCCCTGGGGTTCGACGGCGGCCACCGGCGCGGCAGGTTCGGCGGCCGCGACGCGTTTGGCCTCCAGCGGTGGCGCGGGCGAGGCTTGGGGTTCGACCGCGACCGCGGGTACGGCGGGCACGCTTGCGGCCTCCTGCTTTGCCGCCGCCTGGGAGGCACGCAAGGCTTCGAGCTCGCCGCGCATGGCCTTGAGCGTGCTATAGGCACCCTCCAGCTCGCTCGTTTGCTTGCCCCGCTCCAGTTCAAGCTCGGCCAGCTGCTGGCGGCTGGCGGCGGCCTCGGCGCTGGCCGCGATGGCGGCGGCCGCCTGGCGCGCGCGCTCGTTGGCTGCCTCGGCCGCGAGGGCCTCGAGGGCGGCCTGAGCGCGGACACCGGCCGCTTTCTCTTCGCGCAGCAAGGCTTGGGCATCGCGCAAGGCCTTGCTGGCCGCTTCCTTTTCGCGGACCGCCTCGGCCAGGTGCTCAGCGAGCCGCTGCTCGGCGGCCGTCAGCGCATCTTTCGCCGCGCCCCGCTCGCGCGCGGTCTCCGTTTCCAAGCGCTGCGCGGCCTGGCGCGCCTCGGCCGCGGCGGCGCTGATCTGCGACAGTTTGGTCTCCGCGTCGCCGGCGCGCGTTTCGGCCGCCAACCGACGCGCCTGCTCCTCGGCCACTTTTGCCGTCGCCTCGGCAAAGGCCGCCTCGGCCGCCTGCCGTCGGTCGCGCTCCTCGGTGAGCTGGGCGACCTCTTGCGGGGGGATCCGGCTGCCGGGGGCAGTCTGGTCACTGGCGGCTTGTCCGCGCTCAAGCGCGGCGGTCGTCATGGTCGTGCCGGCTTCGAAGGCGCCTTGCGTATAGGCTTCATAGAGGAGCCAGCCCGCTGCGAGGGCGCCCAGCATGGCGACGACGGCAAAGCCGCGTGCAAACAGGCTGCGTTTGCCAGGGCGGGTGCTGTGCACGGGTCGCGCCGGCGCGAGCGCGCCGCGCAGCGGCGCGGCGGCAGCGGGCGCGGTGCCCAGGCCGTAATCCTTGGTGCCGAAGCTCCAAAGATGTCCCTCGGGGTCGCGGCAGGTATAAAAGCGGCCGCCCAAGCCGTCTTCCTGGGGCTCGAGCTCGACCTTGGCGCCGGCCGCCTTGGCACGTTCGCAATGCAGCTCGGCGTCGGGGATCGGCAAATAAAGCACGTGCGTGTTGCCGCCGCCCACCGCGCTCGGCTCGACCATAAGATCGTCGAACACCGAACTGGAGACGGGGCGTACCAGGATGCCGCTATCACCCAGCCGCAGCAGGATGTATTTGACGTGGTGGTCGGACTCCTGTGCACTCTCGTGCTCGCGGAAGCCGAAGGCGTCGCATAACCAGCGCGCCGCGGCGCCGGGATTTCGATACCGCAAGACCGGCGTCATTGTTCTTACGCACTGCCACGTCGTGGAGAGGTTCGGCTCCGCGCCCGTTCGCACTGCCCCAACTGGACAGGGAGCCTTAAAAGCTGCCCACGTTCATGTTCGTTGACCCCTAGAGCCTGCAAGTTTGGACGAGGATCGCCGCCGTGTCCAGTTCTGCCGCGGGCTGGCCGATGGCGCCCGGCGGGCCGGCCGGGAGCGCCTGAGGCGGGCCAGAGGCGGGCTTAAGACGGAGACGGACTTGAGACGCGGACTTGGGGGGGCGCGGTTTGGCCCGCTGGCAGGCCCCGGCGCGCCAAGGGAGAGCCAAGGCTCGCCGCCGGTGGCAGCGGCGAGATTGATTTGCCCGGCGAGGGCCGGTCAAGGCATGGTCTGGCGGCGAGCCGCAGGCGTCAGCCAAAGGGAGGTTTATCGAGGATGGCTAAATCCGCCGTGTCCTATCTCAACCCGCCGAGTGCCCCGCCGGTGCAGGGCATGTATTCGCACGTTGCGCGCGTCGCGCCCGGGGAGCTTGCCTTCATTGCCGGCCAGGTGGCCATCGATGCCAAGGGAAGCGTGGTGGGCGAGGGCGACGTGGGCCGACAAGTCGAACAGGTGTTCGGCAATCTCGGGGCAATTCTGCGCGATCTCGGCGTCGGCTTCGAGGCGGTGGTACAGTTCACGACCTACCTGACACGCGCCGACAGCATTCCGGCCTTCATGGCGGCGCGGGGGGAAATCTTCCCGCAGCTGTTTGCGGGCGGCAAATACCCGCCCAACACGCTGCTGGTGGTCGACCGGCTGGTGAAGCCCGAGTTCCTGCTGGAGGTCGAGGCCATCGCCCGGCTGCCCGGCTGATGGGGCGCCTCGGCCCACGCGCCGCCGCTCAGCGCCAGCGATAAGGGCGAAGTCGTGCTCGAGGTTGAAGGTCTCACCTGCTGCTACGGCAAGGTCGTTGCCGTGCGTGAGCTGTCGCTGAGCGTCGGCGAGGGCGAACTCGTCACCCTGATCGGCGCCAACGGCGCCGGCAAGACCACGACGCTCAAGGCCTTGTCGGGCCTCATTGAGCCCACGGCCGGGCGCATCACCTTTCTGGGCCAAGACATCACGCGCGCCAGTGCCCGGCGCATTTTGGCCCTTGGCATGGCGCATTGCCCGGAGGGGCGTCGCATCTTTCCCTACATGAGCGTGCGCGAGAATTTGGAAATGGGCTGCTATTTGCGCGCCGACAAGGCGCAGATTGCCGCCGATTTGGAAGCTCTGCTCGTGCGCTTTCCGATCCTGCGCGAGCGGGCCGAGCAGGCGGCCGGGACCTTGTCGGGCGGCGAGCAGCAGATGCTGGCGATTTCGCGCGCGCTGATGTCACGCCCGAAACTGGTGTTGTTCGACGAGCCGTCGCTGGGCCTGGCGCCAAACCTCGTCGAGCGCACCTTCGAGATCATCAAGGAGATCCGCCGCCAGGGCACGACGGTGGTCATGGTCGAGCAAAATGCCTACGCGGCACTCGAGCTTTCCGATCGCTCCTACGTGTTGGAGCAGGGTCGCGTCACGCTGACGGGGACCGGCGCCGCCCTGCTCAAGGACCCGCACGTCAAAAGCGCCTATCTCGGCGCCTGAGCGGAGCCTTGCAGTTGCGGCATTTTTGGCGGACCATCGCGGCCATGAGCGCGCCCCGTTTTGGGGGCCAGTAAGGAGTGATTGAGCGATGTCGTCTGCAATCAAACTTGGCAACATCACCATCCACCGTGTGGTGGAGCAGCAGGCGCCGATTTTCGATGCGCTGGAATTCTTTCCCAGCCTCAGCAAGGAGCTGCTGGAGGCGAACCGGTCCTGGCTGGAGCCGACCTACCTGGATCCCGCCAGCGGCAAGCTGGTGCTGTGCATCCAGAGCTATATTGTGCAAACGCCCCAGCACACCATCATGATCGACACCTGCGTCGGCAATCACAAGCCGCGGCCGCAGCGGCCGATGTGGAACATGCTGAACAGCGACCGCTACGAAAAAGGCCTGGCGGCCACCGGCCTCAGCTTGAACGATATCGACTACGTCATGTGCACGCATCTGCACGTCGATCACGTCGGCTGGAACACGCGCCTGGAGAATGGTCGCTGGGTTCCCACGTTCCCGAAGGCCAAGTACGTGTTCGCCGAGCGTGAATTGGCGCACTGGACCAAGAAGCAACAGGAGGATCCCGGCAACCATCCCTGGATCACGGATTCCGTGCTGCCGATCGTGGAAGCCAGGCGCACGGAAATCGTCAAGAGCAACCACAGCTTGAACGATCTGGTGCAGCTGATCCCCACCCCCGGCCATACCATCGATCATTTTTCCGTTCACGTCGGCAAGTCCGGACAGGATGCCGTCATCACCGGTGACATGATCCATTCGCCGATCCAGGCGCGCTATCCGGAACTGGGCATGCGCGTGGACTACGATTCCAAGCAAGCGGGCGTGTCGCGGCGCGAACTGTTCGGCCGCTTCTGCGATACCCCGACGCTGTTCTGCATGGCCCACTTCCCCTCGCCCTCGACCGGCCGCATGACGCGTTGGGACGAGGGCTTCAAATTCATCTCGAGCTGAGGCCTGTGAAACGGCACGAGCTCTCCCAATCATGGCCGCTTGAGGCCAGACTCTTCGACGTGACCGGCTGACCGGCAAACCATTGCAACAGGAGAAGACCATGCGTGCGATCCTTGCTTACCTCACCGCCAAACCCGGCAAGGAGGCCGAATTTGCAGAAAAGATGACGGCACAGGCCAAGCGCTGCCTCGCCAATGAGCCCGGTTGCCTGCAGTTCGATGTGGTCCAGGACCCCAAGGACAAAACGCGCTTTGTGATGATCGAGGTTTATGCCGACGACGCCGCCATCAAGGCGCATCAGGATAGTCAGCACTTCAAGGATTTCCGGCCGGTGGTTGGCGATCTGGTGGCGGACCGCAAGGTGGAGGTGCTGCACGTGGTGTCCGACGGCAAGACCAAGCGCGGCTGAAACGGGGTCGGCGACACCCCGCAACACCCGCTTGGGTCAAGCGCACCGCGGGGTCAAGCGGACGGCCTGGCTCTGGGCGTGCCAGAACCTCCGGAGCCCCGCCTTTTGGCTGAGTGCCGTGCCTGGGCGCCCTGTGCCCCGCGTGGCTTGTGCCTGAGCTTTTGTGCGCGAGCTCTTCTGCCCGAGGTCTTGTGGGCGAGGCGTGCGCCGATGCCTTGGGGTGCGGGCAGGTCGGTTGCGGTGTGGCTGGGCTTTGCCGAGCGGCCCTTTAGGCTGGGATGAGGCCGCGATGGCAGCACTCAACGTCTTGTGTTCCGGCGGGTTCAGGGCCGCGCTCGTGGCGCTGGCGCCGACCTTTGCGACCGCAAGCAACCTGACGCTGGCGATGCATTGGGGCAGCTCGGTCGCGGGCACACCCACCTCGATCCCGGCCCGCTTGGAGCGGGGCGAGCCCGCGGACGTGGCGATCGGGTCGAGCCCCAGCCTGGTCGGATTGCTCGAGGCGGGCC
>DASTMQ010000611.1:0-9015 GCA_035714005.1 Hyphomicrobiaceae bacterium | reverse complement strand
CGATGTTTGCCCGCGTGGGCCGCTGCAACGCCGGCCTGGCGCGGAGCACGTAATCGTAGGCTTGCAGGTTCGCGGTCGGCTTGGCGAAGACGCGCCGCTGCTCGACCTGCACGACCCTGATGGCGAGCGCGCCGGCGACCTGGGTGGCTATGGTCTCCTGCAGTGCGAATAGATCGGCCAATGCTTCATCGAAGCGCTGAGACCAGAGCACGCGACCATCGGCGTTGACCAGCTGAGCCGTGACCCGCACCCGGTCCCCGGCCTGGAACACGCTGCCTTCGACTTGGTAGCGCACGCCAAGACTACGCGCAATTTCTGCGGCGCCCGCCGGCTTGTCCTTCAACGGCAACACCGCATTCCAGGACATGACCGTCAGCGACGAAAAGCGGCCCAGTGCGCTGATCACATCCTGCGTCAAACCATTGGCGAAAAACTCACGCGCTTGATCATGGTTCTGGTCGCGAAAGGGCAGAATGGCGATCGCGGGTTTGAGGTCTTCCGCCGCCTGCAAGGCATGCGCGCCATGGCGCGAACCCTTCAGGACTGTCCACGGCGCGAGCGTGAGCAAGAAGGCGCCGCCGCCAATGGCCAAGCCCGCAACGATCAAACCGATCAGCAGGTTTGCGCGCGCGCCAGCCATGGCCGTCGCCAGCCCGGTCCGAACCAATTTGAGGCCGCGCGCAACATTTCCATACCGGTCGGCAGGAAAAGGACCTGGTGGGGCTTGCTCGCTCGCCGGCGATGGCCCGCCAGCTGCTAAGCCACAGTCCAATCGGTAGCCGCGGCGAGGTAGCGTCTTGACGAGGCGCGACCCATCACTCCCCAACGCTCGTCGCAATTCGACGATGCTCTGCACCAGCGTGTCGTCGGTTACCGACAGATTTGACCACACCGCCGCAAAAAGCTCATCCTTGGTTACGAGTCGCCCGGCGTTCTCCACCAGGTACTGGAGTACGGAAAAAGTCTTCGGCCTCAGCGCAATCTCGATGCCGTCGAGCAGCAAACAGCCCCGATCCAAGTCCAGCACATAACGATCGAAGGCCAGTCGCTTGCCTCGCGTCTCAGCGGAATGCTCGGCATCAGCCATGTTTATCTACTAACCACGCGATTAGAGCCGCAGCGCGCGCCACTTGGAGCCTAGCCACTTCGCTTGCCGGCCGGCCCGCAACACTATTGCAATTGAGCGCAGAAGTCTGCTCGCCACTGTAGCCAAGCGAGCTCGGACGGGTGGTATCGCCGAAAGTTGCAAATCATGCTGGGCTTGCTCGACCCATCCGACAGTTCTGTCCAAGGTCAAGGGCTGCGTGATCGCGCAACCCGCACCGTTGCAGCGCGATGCTGGGCCCCCGGCCGGCGCCCCTGTCGGTGGTCGGGGCCTTGAGCATCGGGGCCCACGCTCACCTATCTGCCCAGCCTGGATGTCGGCGATAACGGTTCAGGTGAAGAGCCATTGCCTGCGATCGCAGGTGGCGCTTGCACGCCGAGGCGCGATGTTTGCGAACGCTTTAGATCTCCAAACGGGAAACCGCGCCGTCGATTGAAAGGTCTTTGAAACCGCGGACGGAACGCATGTGGAAGTCCGCGACGTCATTGAGCATGCAGGCCGGCCCGGCAGCGCGGGGAAGTTTGACGTTGAGGAGGTTGGCGCCGTTCACGTCGCCGAGCCAGAACGCGGGACGTGCGTCGGCCGCGGTGCTGGCAACCTCGATATGGCTCATCTCAATATTGCGCACATGCCGCAAATAGAAGTGCGCCGCCGGCAATGGACCGAACAGGGCCGGCTCGGGATAGTCATCCGGCCGTTCGGCCGGTTGCAGCGCAGCCATCTCGGCCGTGCCGCCACCAGCGCTGAGAAAAGTACTATCGCTGATCCTGATATCCTCAACGGCGTGTTCCGGGATGCCGCTGATGATCGAGGGCATCTTGTTGAGAGGTCCATGGCAGGTGACGTTGCTGATCAATACCCGTTTGAGGCTACCGACTTCGCTCCCGCTCGGGCCACGCAGGCGCGCGCCTAAGCGCAGAAAGATCGGCGCGTTGCGGATGTCGCGCATGGTAACCCCGACCACGCTGATGTCTTCCATGCTGCCGCCATCCACGGTCTCCAGCGCCAGACCGCGGCAGCTCTCGAAAATGCAGTTGGCGATGGCGATGTTCCTGAAGCCGCCGTTTGATTCCGTGCCGAACTTGATACGGCCCGTGCGCTGCCAGTCCGGCTTTTCCCAGGCCTCCGGAAATGGCTTGAAGCTGCCGTCGAGCAGCGAGCCGACCTGGTAGCCGCCCGTGACATAGCAATTGGCGATGCTGACGTTCTCGGTCGCGCGCGCAAGACCCAGGGCAAATGAGCTCTTGAGGCAGATGGCGTCATCCCAGGGCGAATTTACGCTGCAGTTGGCGACGCGCACGTTGCGACAACAATCGATGTTGATGCCGTCGCGGTTGGTGTCGATCTTCAGATTGTCAATTGTCAGGTTGTCGACCCCCGTCGCCAGTACCGCGAAATGCCCGCAAGCCCGCAGCGAAAGGTCACGCAGGATGACGTTGCGGCAGTTTTTGAGCGCGATCGCCTTGTTGCCGACGCCCGGGGCTTCGGCGAGCGGAAGATCGAGATCGTCGTGCCCGCGGGCCAGGCCGCGGCCCCAGATGAGTCCGGGCCCGAACAGGGCGACATCGTGCAGGTTCTCGCCCCAGATCAGACTATTGTGCCAGTGATTGTGGCCGAAGTCTTGAAACGCCTCCCAGGGCGCGTTGGGCTCGGCGGCATCGTAGCCCGCGATGGTTCCCTCGTGCGGGGTGTCCGCAGCCAGCAGCGTGGCGCCCTGCTCGAGGTAGAGGGCAATCGCGCTCTTGAGGCGAAGCGAGTAGCACGCATAGGTGCCGGCCGGAACATAGACCGTGCCCCCTTTGGCGCCAGCAGCCGCAATCGCCCGGTTGATCGCGGGCGAATCAATGGTCTTGCCGTCGCCCACCGCGCCGAAGCGGCGAACGTCAAAAACCGGAGCAGCCCCGGCGCCGGCGATCTGCGCAACGGCGCCCCGCATCCCCCGCGCGAGCATCGCCGGGGCGAGCACGGCGGAAGCGGCGGCGAGCTTCAGAAATTCCCTGCGGATGCAGTCCATACTAGGGCCGAAAAGTAGCGCTCCCGCCTCCCAGCGGCGGCGTCAGAGCTCGATCGCTTCCCGGAAACGCCGGCGCCACCCGATGCGTTCAAGGTCTGCGGCGGGTGTTGCCAAACCCGCAGCGCGTAGGGGCGCGCGCCACCCGTCTCACCATCGCGCACGTGCCTGCCCGTGCCAGCACGACAAACGGGAGGGGTTAACCCCGACAGCTCACGACAGCTCCCCGGGCGCGATGAGCTCGCCCTGGCCGCTGTGCTCACTTGCGCCGAGGAGGGCGTTCCTGGCCCAGGCCTTGGGCAGAAAGACGTGTCGGCGGGCGCAGGGTCCGGCGTGACGGCAACCGCCTTCCGACGAACCGATGCGTACAGACTATCCCTGATACTGGAGGCGGCCACCGATCTGTACACTCGCCTGAGGCCGCGCGATTGCGGCGCATCTAGCCGGAGGTCGACATATGCTCAAGCTTGCGCTCGCAATACCGTTCGCCGCGCTTGGCTTGTTTGCCACGCCCGCCTTTGCCTGCGGTTGGGGCTATAGCTCCTGTGGCTGTGGCTGCGGCTCGGGCTATGGCGCTCCGGCGGCCTATGGCTACGCCTACGCCCCGCCGGTCGCCTTTGGCTATGCCTACGCCCCGGTAACCTATGGTTTTGCTGCGCCCGCGGGCTACGGCTATGGCGGTGGCTACGGGTATGGCGGTGGCTACGGGTATGCGGGGGGCTATGGGTATGACGATTACGGCTATGACCCCGGTTACGGTTATGCCAGCTACGGCTACGGCGGGGGCTATCCCTCCTATGGTTATGGCTATGGGGGTTGGCGCGGTTTGGGCTATCGGGGATGGGGCGGCTATCGGGGCTATCGAGGCAATTACGTCGCCCGCTACGGCGGCGGTCGCGGCTACCGCGCCGCCCATTACGGCGCCATTGGACGCGTCGGCGGGGTTGGACGGGTCGGCGGGGTTGGACGCGTCGGCGGCGTTGGACGCGTTGGCTTTGGCGGCGGGCGAGGTTTTGGACGGCGCTAGGCGCCGTCACAGTCGGCCAGTGTGTCGCTGCAGGCGCCGAGCCAAATTTCGCGGGCGCTGATCAGAGCGACCGAGACCGGTGCCGGTGGCCATGACGCCGCAGCCGAAATCCCGTCATCCGATCCGGTCACCGGTCGCCGGATCGAACAGAACGATTTTGCGGGTATCGACCGCAAATCGCGCCGCTTCGCCCAGCCGATAGCGCAGATCCGGAGCCACACGGCCGAGCGCGCGGTCATCGCCAAGGCGCAGCACGACGATGGTCTCCGCTCCCGTCGGCTCGGTCATTTCCACCGGCGCGGTCAGAATGAGCGCGCCATCAGGCGCATCGCCAAAATGTCGTGTCGGCTCGGCGATGCATTCGGGCCGAATGCCAAGCACGACCTCGCGGCCAGCCCAGCCGGCGCACGCGGGCGAAACCGGGATCCGGATCGCCGCCTCGCCCTCACCGATCAGCGCCACGGCCCCACCGGACGCCGCCTCTAGGCGGGCGGTGAGCGTGTTCATCGGCGGCGCACCCATGAACCGGGCGACGAATAGATTTGCGGGACGGTTGTAGACGGTTTCCGGGTCGGCGAATTGCTGCACAACACCCTGCCGCATGACCGCAATGCGGTTGGCAAGCGTCATGGCCTCGATCTGGTCGTGGGTGACATAGACGATTGTTGAGCCCAAGCGCTGGTGCAGTTGCTTGATTTCCATTCGCATCTCGACCCGGAGCTGGGCATCGAGGTTTGACAGCGGCTCATCGAAGAGGAACAGCAGGGGATCGCGCACGAGGGCTCGACCCATGGCGACGCGCTGGCGCTGGCCGCCGGAGAGCTGGCCTGGTTTACGGTCAAGCAAGGCATCGATCTTGAGAAGCTTTGCGACCCGCGCCACCGCCTCATTGCGTTGGGCGCGAGCAACCTTACGGCACTCCATGCCGAAGGTTATGTTCTGACGCACCGTCATGGACGGGTAGAGCGCGTAGGATTGAAACACCATCGCGATATCGCGGTCCTTGGGCGCAACCTCATCGACGATGCGCCCGCCGATCTCGATGCTGCCGGAGCTCTGGCGCTCGAGTCCGGCGATGATGTTGAGCAACGTCGACTTGCCGCAGCCGGAGGGCCCGACCAGGACCGTGAACTCGCCCGAGGCCAGCTCGAGGTTGATGCCCTTCAGCACCTCGACGGAGCCGAACCTCTTGTGCACGTCGCGGACGGCGAGAGCCGACATCGGATCTCCTATTTTACGGCGCCGGCGGTAAGACCCCGCACGAAGTACTTGCCGCCAAACAGGTAGACCAGCAAAGTGGGCAGGGCCGCGATCATCACGGCGGCGCTTTGCACGCCATGTTGCGGTATATCGGCCACCGAGGCGGAGAGCGCGATCAAAGCGGCGGTGACGGGCTGCTGCTGGCCGGTCGTGAACGTCACGCCATAGAGGAACTCGTTCCAGATGTGGGTGAATTGCCAGATCACGGTGACGATCAGGATCGGCGGCGAAAGCGGCAGCACGATGCGCCAGAAGATGCGATAGAAGCCGGCGCCATCGATGCGCGCGGCCCTTATCAGCTCCTGCGGGATGGCGATGTAATAGTTTCGACAAAACAGCGTGGTGAAGGAGAGCCCCTGGATGGTGTGGATCATCACCAGGCCCGTGAGCGTGTTGGTCAGGCCGAGGTCACGCAAGACGATGGTCCAGGGCAGCAGACGCATCTGCTGGGGCAGAAAAATGCCGAGCGTGACCACACCGTATATCCAGCGATCTCCACGGAAGCGCCAAAGCGAAACGGCGTAGCCGGCGACCGAACCCAAGAGGGTGGAGATGATCGTCGCGGGAATGGTAACGAGCGCGGAGTTGAGCATGTAGGGCCGGATGCCGGCGCAGGTCTGGGCGATGCAGAAGTCGCCCCAGGCAACGACGTAGTTGCCCCAGGCCCACTGCTTCGGCCAGCCGATCATCGAGGTCTGCGCGATCTCCTCGGCCGTGCGCAAAGAGTTCAACACAACGACGAGCAGCGGCACGAGATAGGCCGCCGCGATCAAGGAGACGACCAGATAGATAAACACGCGGCTCGGCGTGAAAGTCGGCTCACGCATGGGCGGACTGCCGGCGTTGCAGATATCGCCACGCCGCGTATGGCAGCAGCACGGCGAGAAGAATGAGCAACATCAGAACCGCTGCCGCCGCGCCGCGCGCCAGCAGGCCGCGCTGGAACATGAAATCGTAGACAACCAGTGCCGGTAGCTGCGTCGCGGTTCCAGGGCCGCCACCGGTCAGCGCCCGGACCAGGTCGTAGGTGGTGATGGCGAACTGTAGCTGGATCACCACCACCGTCACCGTGATTGGCCAAAGCGCGGGAAGAATGACGCGCCCGTACATACGTATCGGGCCGGCGCCATCAATCTGCGCAGCCTTGATAAGGTCGGCGTCGACCGAACGCAGGCCGGCAAGGAATAGCGCCATGGCGAAGCCCGAGGACTGCCAGACCGCGGCGATCACGATGGTCCAGATCGCCATGTCGCGGTCGATCAGCCAGTCGAAGCGAAAGGCGGTCCAGCCCAGACCATTGACGAGCTTTTGGATGCCGATGCCGGGATTGAGCAGCCAGCTCCAGACCGTGCCGGTGACGACAAAGGAGACGGCCAAAGGATAAAGGAAGATCGATCGCAGCACGTTCTCGCCGCGAATGCGCTGGTCGAGCAGAATGGCGAGCCCAAGACCGGTCAACACGCTCAACAGCACGAAGCCGCTGCCGAACAGCAACAGGTTGTCGAACGCAATCTGCCAATTGCGCGTTGCCAGCATGGCCGTGTAGTTGCGCAGACCCACAAAGCCCGAGACCGGAACCAGGGTCGAGGGTGTGAACGAGAGCCAGATCGTCCACAGCGCAAATGCAGTGAGATGCCCCGCCGACAGCAGCAGCGGAATCCAGATCGTCAGGAGCTCCGGCAGGCGACGCGCCACCGCAACGGCACCGCGCCGCTGGTCCGTCGGCGCGGCCGCAGGCATCGCTTTGCTCAACGCGCACCCTCGACAGCACTGCTGAGGCGGGCAACCGCCTGGTCCGGGGTAATCGCCTTGTTCTTCACGTATTCGGTGAGCACGTCGATGACGGCCGCCGTCATGCCGTTCTCTTGCGCCATATTGTGCGCCAGGCTGAGCACAGCCTGGTTGGCGGCGACGGCCTCCTTGAGCGCTGCGGCCGTGCGGCGTTGTCCGTCCGACCAGCCCGCACCGGAGAGGTCCACATCGGTGCGCACCGGTATCGAGCCGGTGATTTGCGAGTACATGGTCTGGATCCCAGGATCCATGACGAGCTGGGCCATCAGCGTCTGACCGGCTTGCAGATCGGGCTCCTTGCGCTGCCAGAAGATGAAGGCATCGGCATTCAGCAAGAAAACCGGCTTGCCGTTGTCGGAGGGGCCCGGGGCTATGATAAAATCGTCGAGCTTGAAGCCTGCGTTGAGCAGCACGCCCTGCGCCCAGCCGCCTTGAATCATCATGCCCATGTCACCGGCGATAAAGCGTTGCAAGTTGATGGAGTAATGCTGGGCCGCGGTGTTGGGGTCCATCCAGTTGGCGATGCTGCGGACCTGCGCAAAGGCAGCCTTCACCTCGGGGCCCTGCAACGCCTTCTCGTCGAGCTTCATGATGGCCGTGCGGTAGACGGCAGGGCTGATACCGGCAAGCGCTGCCTCGAACTTCTGCCCGTCATCGGGGCGGGTGCCGCCATTGGCAATCGGATATGTGACCCCGCCCGCCTTCATCTTTTCGGCAAGCGCATTGAATTCGGCCCAAGTGACGGGAATTTTGTCGGCCTTGGCCTTGTCCATCGCCCGCTTGGACAGGAACAGCATGTTGGTGCTGTAGATCTGCAACGGCAGAGAGATCCACTTGCCGCCCGGCTTGTGCAGTTTGGCAAGGTCGGGGGCCACAACCTGTTCGTAGTTGGCGGCGGCAACGAGCGCGTCGAGATTGACGGTCGCCGCAATCTTCGACCAGGCGGCAATTTCTGGGCCCTTGAGCTGCGAACAGGCCGGTGGATCGCCGGCCATGATCTGGGCGCGTAGCTTGTTCATCATCTCGGTGGTGAAGCCGGGGACGGGCGAGTGCTGCCAAATGCCGCCCTTTTCCTCGAATTTCTTGCCGAGCGCCGTAATGGCCGCCCCATCGCTGCCGGCCGACCATTGGGAGATCACGGTCAGGCGCGGCTTGGCAGCCTGGGCAAGGGCCAGGCGGGGCGCGGCGATCAGCCCAGCGCTACCGGCGAGCATGGCACGACGGCTAATTTTGTGCATTGGTCCGTTTCCTCCTGTGGCGGAGCCGCGCGATCGACGCGAGCCTGCCCCGCCTGCAGCTATTTTCAAGCACCTGCCGCGGCCTGTGACAAGCCTTCGCGCACCACAGCGCAAAGCCTTGCGACCAACCACAGCGTGAACGCCGGGCGCGCCAAATATGGGAGGCGTGGATTGTGTCGGCGCGCGGCAAGACACGGGGCGCGCGCTTTGCCCCGGCAAACCGTCGCCCGTGTCTTTACTGCTACCCAGGCTCCGGCGCGGCGAGCTCGGCACTGGCTCGCACTGGCTCCCAATCAGTGCATGAGCCCAAGGACCCGCAGCGCTTGCCCGCTAAAACTTTCGCTCAGGGATCCCGCAACCCACGCCTTGGCGATGCCGCAAATCGTTTGTCGAGCGATTGCACGGTACTCATCCTCGCCTCTTTTTCCACTTGTCGCAAAGCGCAACTCGGCACGCCGTCGAAGAGGTGATAGCGGTCACCTAGTGGATCGACTCTAACGCTTGCTTCCCACGTTTGACAGCGGCGAGAACCTTGTCGGGGTCTGCAGTCCAGACGAATGGCTTGGGGTTTTTGTTGGTCTCG
>DASTMQ010000610.1:0-2978 GCA_035714005.1 Hyphomicrobiaceae bacterium | reverse complement strand
ATGCGGGCGGTTCGCAGCAAAATAAGAGGCGAGGAGGTCGCGCCAGGCGCTTTCCTTGGCGTTGAGCGGTCGGTCCGCGGCATGCAATGGCGCGAACGGCTTGAGGGCCCCGCCATCAACACGGCCATTGCCATCAGCCAGCGCTACGCCTTGCCGGAGCTGCTCGGCCGCGTGCTTGCGGCCCGCGCCATAGCTCTCGAGGAGGTGCCAAACGTGCTCGATCCAAGCCTCAAGGCTTTGATGCCGGATCCCAGCACCCTGCGCGACATGGACAAAGCCGCGGCGCGGCTGGCAGATGCCATCGCTCGCAAGGAGCAGGTGGCGATCTTTGGCGACTATGATGTCGACGGCGCCTGCTCCTCGGCATTGCTCAAGCGCTTCCTGGCGGCGCACGGGCTCGAGGCGCGCATTTATATTCCAGATCGTATGACGGAGGGTTACGGCCCCAACCCCGAAGCCATCGAGACCCTGATCGAGGAGGGGGCAAGGCTGATCGTGACGGTCGACTGCGGAACCACCAGCCATGTGCCCTTGCTGGTAGCTCGTGAGCGGGGCGTCGACGTCGTGGTCATCGATCACCACCAGGCCGACGAGCGGCTGCCGGAGGTCCACGCCCTGGTCAATGCCAACCGGCAGGATGATCTGTCCGGGTTAGGTCAACTCTGCGCCGCCGGCGTGACCTTCATGCTGCTGGTCGCCGTCGCGCGCGAGTTGCGCCGACGCGCCGTGCCCGCTGGCGCCGCCCCCAACCTGCTCGGCATGCTCGACCTGGTGGCCCTGGCCACGGTTTGCGATGTGGTGCCCCTGACCGGGCTCAATCGGGCCTACGTCAGCAAGGGTCTGCAGGTCATGCGGCTGCGTGGCAACCTCGGCCTGCGCGCGCTCGCCGATGCGGCCGGGCTGGCCGTTGCGCCCACGCCCTATCATCTGGGGTTCGTGCTTGGTCCGCGTATCAATGCCGGCGGGCGCATTGGCGATGCCGCGCTAGGGGCGCGCCTGCTGGCCGGGGTCAACGAGGCGGAAGCCGCGCGCGTGGCGGTGCTGCTGGATCGATTGAACCGGGAACGCAAGGCCATTGAGGCGGCCATGCTCGAGGAGGCGCTCGTGGTTGCCGAGTGTCAGATCGAGCAGAACCAGGATGTGCCGATCCTGCTGATTGGCAGCGATCAGTTCCACAAGGGTGTGGTTGGCTTGGTCGCCAGTCGGCTTGTCGAACGCTTCGGGCGGCCGGCCTGCGTCATCGCCTGGAATGCCCACGGTGAGGGTACGGGCTCGCTGCGCTCCGTCGCCGGCCTCGATATCGGCTCAACCGTGCGGGAGGCCGTAGCGGCCAAAATCCTGAGCAAAGGCGGTGGGCATGCCATGGCCGCGGGACTGACCGTGGCACGCACGAACTTCGATAAACTCGCTGTATTCTTCGAGGCAACACTTGCCCCGGGCGCACGCGCGGCGCGGGCGGCAGCCGCGCTGTTGGTGGATGGCGCCCTGACGCCAACGAGCGTGACGGACGAGCTAATGGCGTTGATCGATAAGGCTGGCCCGTTCGGCCAGGGCAATCCCCAACCGCGCTTTGCCTTCCCGGCGCACCGCGTGAAGTTTGCAAAAAGGATCGGGGAGCTGCACGTGCGCTGTGCGCTCGAAGCCGGCGACGGCTCGCGGCTCGATGCCGTCGCTTTTCGTGCCGCCGGCCAACCCCTGGGCGAGGCTCTGCTCGATACGGCGGGGCTGCCGCTGCACGTGGCCGGCTATTTGCGGCGCGACACTTGGAATGGTCGCAACCGGCGCGAGTTGGTGATCGAGGACGTGGCCGACCCGCGTCGGCAAAATCAGCGCTAATCCCGACCATGGTGAAAAACGGCAAGAGGCAAGCGCGCAGGCTCAATCCGCTCGCACGCAGCTTGCGCTTGCCGGCGACGGCGCCGCGCGTCGTAAAGCCGAAGACGGGCAAGGGTAGCTACGGCCGCAAAGGGCGGGGTCGCGCGCCGGGCACCGACGCCGGGTCGGGCTCGGAATGACTTGAGCCGACGCCAGCGCACGGCATGATCAGGGCATTTGGCGGCTCATCGGCCGAACCTCGCCAATCCCATTAGCTATTGATTTTCTGGGACAAAGGCCGCCTGCCTCCACGCGTCAAGGGCTGCGGCCGCGGCCGGCTGGTCGGCGGCCCCAGCAAGCGGTGGGATTCGGACCTGCCGCGCGTTACAATGCCTTCTCGACCCCCTGGACACCCGCGGAGAAAAGTCATGGCTCAGCCCCAGCCGTTCGAAATACCTCAGCAACTTCGAGACTTGGCCGAGAAGAACGTGGAAACGGCCCGCGCGGCCTATGGGCAGTTCATGGACGCGGTGGCCCAGGCCATGGGCGTGTGGACCAGCGCCACGCCCGCCAATGCGGTGACCTCCAGCTTCCAGGTGGTGCAGGACCGCGCCATCAAGTTCGCCAAACAGAACGCGGAGGCTTGTTTCAATCTGGCGAGCGAGCTGGCCAACGCCAAGGACATAACCGACGTGATCGGCATTCAGAGCCGCCACGCCCAAATGCAAATGCAGAATTACACCCTGCAGGCCCAGGAACTCGGCCGCCTGATGATGGAAGCAACGCACAGCATGCGCCCCAAGAGCTGACACGCCGAGCTCGGTATCGCGCCGAGGATGGCCGCGCGGTCGGAAAGGTGGGGCGGTGTGCATTTCAAGAACATGCCACCCACTTTTCGATCAGGTCGGCGCTGAGCCTTGTGACACCCGGGGCGCGTCATCGGAGCCTGGATCTTGCGGCGAAGTGGAAGAAGGGGCAGCGTTGAGCCTCTGCCCGCCACCGGTGGGTGGTCAATTTCTGTTGCGCCAGTGAGGGTGTCTAGACGGCCGTATGCCCAGCGGCGGCTTGCAAAAGCTCAGCGGCGCTGTTCGCTAGGCGGGAAGGCCGTGGGCGGCTCATTGGTTGGCAGAACAATAGAAACTAGGGAGGCGTGCAATGGATCG
>DASTMQ010000609.1:0-21026 GCA_035714005.1 Hyphomicrobiaceae bacterium | reverse complement strand
ACACAGACGAAGGCCAGGATTGGGCGCCGCGCTGTCCCCCGATAGCGCCAGGCGCCCTTTCTTTTTTGTCGCCCTTTTTTGTCGCCATGGGACGATGCGCGCCAGGGGTCGGCGCGGACCTGCCGCCGGCTTCGACGCAGGCAGCCGCGGCCGTTCGATGTGGGCATATTTCCGTGCGCCAAGGGTGGGATCGTGCGTGACACGGACTTGATCCGGTTCGGATCGCCCCGTCGCGCCAACACTAAGCCAACAAGCTGAGCCAACAAGACGCGCGAGCAGGCGAGCGATGAGCGTGCGCGACCCTTGCGCACAACCAAGGCGTGCTCCCCGGGGCACGCCAGCCCGGCCGGGCTTGGCGCTCGCCATCGGATCCGGCTTGCACCCGGACGCGGTCGGGGTGCACAAATGCGGAGCGCTAGGTGGAGGGGGTAGGACCATGCTGTTGAGGACACTCGCGGCGCTTCTTGCGCTCATTATCGGCGCGGCGGCCACATCGACGGTGGCAAGCGCAAAAGACCGCGGCCGAAGCCAGGGTCGCACGCTCGATAGCAATTGGGTGCTGCTCGAAACGCGGGCGGTGGATCTGAAGAAGGAAAAGGAACGCTTCAGCGTTGGAGCGGGGAAGGGGCGCTTCACGTCGGTGATGCTGGTCGGCGTCGACCGTCGCATCGACATCAATCGCGTCACCATCGCCACGGATGGCGAGCCTTATATCGACGCGGAGCACCTGCGGCTCGAGCGCGGACAGCGTTCCCACCCCATCAGGTTCAGCCATGCGGGCGGCGTGGTCGAGCACGTTGACCTATCCTACGGCCTGCATCTGGGCGCGGCCGGCCCGGCCAAGGTGGAGTTGTGGGGATTGCGCGCCTCACCGGAGGTGCCGAACGTCCGCTCGGCGTCGCCCAACTGGGTTTGGATTGGCACGCGCTCGGTCGACCTTAAGAAAGAAACGGATCGCATCGAGGTCGGAGCCGGCAAGGGTCAGTTCCAATCGCTGATGCTCGTCGGCGTCGACCGATTGATCGACATCGACCGCGTGACGGTGGTCACCGACGGCCCCGCGCCGCGTATTGAGAAGCGCCGGCTCAAGTTGCAAAAAGGCCAGCGCTCGCGGCCGATCCAATTGGGCCGAGATGGGCAGCTGGTGCGCCACGTCGACCTTTCCTATCGCCTGCATCTTGGAGCGGCGGGACCCGCCAACGTCGAGCTGTGGGGCATGCGCGCTGTCTCGGCGGCCCCCGCCATTGCCAGCCCCGAGCCGACGTCACGCAGGCCGGCAGCGGTCGCAGCCGCACCGACGGCTGCAACGGCGCTTGCGCGCGGAGGCGAGGACGACGGTGCCGGTGACGTTCTGTTTGGCGTGCATGAGGTCGGCACTGGGTCCGATACGGATGTCTTCAAGCTCGGCCGGCAATACGGCAGATTTGCCAGGCTCCGGCTGCGGGCGCTCGGCACGGCCGTGCAGATCAAAGAAGTGCGCGTGACCTATGCCGGGGGGGAATCCGATGCGCTCGCCGTCGACGCCGAAGTCGGCACCGACGAACGCTCGCCCTGGCTGGAGCTCAAGGGCGATCGTTTCATCCGCGAGATCACGTTCGTCTATCCCGGCCAATCCCGACGCGGCAAGCCTCGGCTGGAGATCTGGGGCGAATACGCCGAAAGCTGGTTTCAACCGGGATCAGGGACCGGCGCCTTTGCGACGTCCAACAACGGCTGGCTCTATCTCGGCGGTCAGTCACCGCTGTTCTTGAGCATCCGCCGCGGTTTGGGCTACGAAACCGACGTCGTGTCGGTCGCACGCAACCGCGGTTTTAAGAGCTTGCGCCTGGATGTGAAGAACCGGGCCATCACGCTGAACCGGGTCAAGGTCATCTACGCCGACGATTCGACTGAAGAATTCGGCGAACGGCAAAGGGTCGCCGGGGGCAGCTCATTTGGTCCCGTCGACCTGAAATCGGCACAACCTGTCAAGCAGATCGAGATCAGTCACCGCTCGCGCCTCTTCGACTCCCAGGCTGAAGGCAGCGGCTATGCCTTTGTCGAGTTCTGGGCGAAATAGCCGAAACAGGCCGGGCGCGACCCATTCGCCGCGCTACCCCGTGCGTTCGGATTTAGCCGATGGCTTGCACGAGTTGGCGGGCCCATGCGCACATCTCACGGTCGGTCCCCGGGCGCGCGCTCAGAATGCAGCCGATGGGCAGGCCGTTCGTTGCAACCCCGGCGGGCACCGATACGATCGGGCCGGCGAGCGCCGTCCAGGGTGAGATGTATTTGGGATCACCGGTCCAGCTCAATCCCGCCGGCGCGCCGGCGGGGGTTGCTGGCCAGAGAAAGACGTCGGCCTTGAGTTCGGCAAACAAGATCGAGCGCAAGAAATCGATTTCGCAGCGCTCCTCGAGGTATCGGCTGGGAGCAATGGCGAGGCCCTCGCCGATGAGGCTCATGATCTTTTCGCCGACGCTGCCCGCGGGTTCTTGCAGCAAATGCCGCAACGCCCGGCCGGCCTCGAAGGCCGTGGTCGAACGCTGCAGGTTATAAAGGCGCTCGAAGGAAATGGGCGAAGGTGGCCTTTCCACGGCATGCCCGGCGTTGGCCAGGGCATCGGCAAAGCGCGCCAAAGCGGCCTTCATCTCGGGGACGGCATCGGCAATGTGGGGGTCGTCGGGGACGCAAACGGCAAGCTTTGCCGGCGCCGAAACGCGGTGCCGGATGCCGACGAAAGGCGGCGCCACGGCCTCGAACACATAGACCGCATCCGCCACGCTCCAGCCGTAGAAGCCCGGCGTGTCGTAGCTGGGCGCCAGCGGCGTGATGCCAAAGGTCGACAGGCTGCGCGTGCTCGGCTTGAAGGCGGCAATGCCGCAATAGGCGGCCGGCCGGTTTACCGAGGCAACGGTTTGCGTGCCAACGGCGATCGGCACCATGCCGGCGGCAACGGCGGCGGCCGAGCCCGAACTCGAGCCGCCGGGTGTGTGCCTGACGTCATGGGGATTGCGGGCGGGGGATGGGTCGAAGAAAGCAAACTCGGTGGTGTGCACTTTTCCCAGCACGATGGCGCCCGCCGTTTTCAATGACAGCACGATCTCAGCGTCACCGTTGGCGGCCGCGGCGCTGGCGCGCGAGGCGCTGTTGGCACGCGTCGGCAGGCCCTCGACATCGATGATATCCTTGATGGCGACCGGGATGCCATGCAGGGGTCCGCGAATTGCCCCGCTCGCCGCTTCGCGTTCGCGATCCTCAGCGGTCTTAAGCGCGCGCTCGGCATCGACGAGACGCCAGCACTCGACGTTGCGATCGGCTGCCGCGATCCGGTCGAGATAGCCGCCAACGAGCGCGACGGGCGACAGCCTTTTGTCGGCGATCTGGCGGGCGAGGTCGGCGACGCGGCCCGGATCGGCCGCGAAATGGTAGAGGTTTGCGCTTTGCATGCTGCCTCGCTCTCGTCTTTGCGCCGGTCAGAAATGGCCTTGCCCTGAGCAAGCCTTAGGCATTTTGCGCCCAAATTGCGGCTGGTGCCCGCGGCAAACCCCTTCTAACATAAGGCTTTCCTGGGCTGCGGGCGATCGACGGCGCGCGTCAGCGACAAGGCTAGCCGGCGAAGGGAGACGGTATCATGTCCGCGAAGACCCGAAGCGCATTGGCGGCGTTGTGGTTGGTATCGGCGCTGGCCGGCAGCAGCCTGCCGACCGGTCCTGCCGCCGCGCAGCAAAAAACCCTGAAATTCGTGCCGGAGGCAGATCTGCGCAGCCTGGATCCGATCTGGACCACGGCATACATCACGCGCAACTACGGCTACATGGTCTACGACACCTTGTTCGCGGTGAACGAAAAGTTCGAAGTCCAGCCGCAAATGGTGGACAAGTGGAGCCTGAGCGACGACAAGCTCACCTACACCTTCACCCTGCGTGATGGCCTCAAGTGGCATGATGGCCAGCCGGTCAGATCGGCGGACTGCATCGCCTCGATCGAGCGCTGGGCCAAGCGCGACGCCCTCGGCCAAAAATTGGCGGACTTGACCGAGGCCTGGTCCACCGTCGACGACAAGACCTTCACGCTTAGACTGAAGAAGCCTTTCTCGCTCACCCTGGACGCGCTTGCAAAGCCCTCCTCGAACGTTCCCTTCATCATGCCCGAACGCGTCGCCAAGACCGACGCGTTTACGCAAATCACCGAGTCGGTCGGCTCCGGTCCCTTCAAAATGCTGAAAGAGGAGTGGGTGCCCGGTAGCAAGGTTGTGTTTGCGAAAAACGCCGACTACCTGCCGCGCAAGGAGGCTCCCTCCTGGGCATCGGGCGGTAAGATCGTGAAGGTCGACCGCGTCGAGTGGGTCTACATTCCCGATTCGGCCACGGCTGCCGCCGCGCTCAACGCCGGAGAGGTTGATTGGTGGCAGATGGTGCCGCCCGACCTGGTGCCGCTGCTGGCCAAGAACAAGGACATCAAGGTGGAAAATACCGATCCCCTCGGCTCGATCGGTTTGCTGCGTTTCAACCAGCTGCATCCGCCCTTCAACAATGCCAAGATGCGTCAAGCCTTGCTCTATCTTGTCAACCAGCAGGACTATGCGCTGGCGATCGCCGGCGATGCCAAGCAAGGCAAGCCTTGCCCGTCGTTCTTCACCTGTGGCTCACCCGCGGAAAGCCAAGTCGGCTCCGAGGTGCTGACGGGAAAGCGCGACCTGGCGAAGGCCAAGCAGCTCATTCAGGAAGCCGGCTATAAGGGCGAAAAGATCGTCGTGTTGTCGGCGACGGACCAGCCGATCGTGCATAGTCAGGGCCTGGTGACGACCGAGATCCTCAAATCCGCGGGTCTCAACGTGGAGCTGGCGGCCAACGACTGGGGCACCCTGATCAACCGCCGTGCCGTCAAGGAGCCGATCGACAAGGGTGGCTGGAACATCTTTCACACTTGGCTGGTCGGGCCCGATATGACCAATCCCGCGATAAATTATCCCATGCGCGGTGTCGGCGAGAAATCTTGGTTCGGTTGGCCGACCGATCCGAAGATGGAGGAGTTGCGCAATGCCTGGTTCGATGCCACCGATGCCGGGCAACAGAAGCGACTGATCGAGGACATGCAAAAGCATGCCTGGGAAACGGTACCTTTCATTCCAACGGCGCAGTTCGTCATTCCAACCGCCTATCGCAGCAACGTCTCGGGCCTGTTGATCTCGCCGGTGGCCTTCCTGTGGAATGTGGAGAAGAAATAGGCGCGAGCTGACTGAGCAACATGCTCGGCTATACCATTCGTCGACGGCTGGCGACCATCCCGGTGATCGGGATGGTCGCGCTCTTCGTATTCTCTTTGCTTTACCTGACGCCGGGCGATCCCGCGGCGGTGATCGCCGGCGACATCGCCACGGTCGAGGACATCGAGCGCATCCGCCAGAAGCTCGGCCTCGATCAACCTTTTCTGACGCGGTTTTGGGTGTGGGCCTCGGCCGTGCTGCAGGGCGACCTTGGCATTTCGATTTTCACCAATCTTCCCGTGACGCAGCTGATCGGTCAACGTGTTGGCCCGACGCTGTCGTTGGCCCTGTGCACGCTGATCGTGGCCGTTGCCGTTGCCGTACCGATGGGTGTGATCGGCGCCTGGCAAGCGGGCAAGCTCATCGATCGGTTGGTGATGCTCTTTTCCGTCGCCGGATTTTCCATGCCGGTGTTCGTGCTGGCTTACGTCTTGATCTACCTGTTTGCCATCGATCTTGATTGGCTGCCGGTGCAAGGTTACACGCCCTTGCGCGAAGGCTTCTGGGCATGGCTTCGGCATTTGATTCTGCCATCCATTGCGCTCGGCACCATCTACATTGCCCTGATTGCTCGCATCACGCGCGCGGCGATGCTGGAGGTGTTGGCGCAGGACTACGTGCGCACCGCGCACGCCAAGGGATTGGCGCCCAGCGCGGTGCTGCTCGGGCACGCTTTGAAAAACGCCGCCGTGCCGATTGTCACCATTATCGGCATCGGCATTGCGCTGTTGATTTCCGGGGTGGTTGTCACCGAGAGCGTGTTCGCCATCCCCGGCATTGGCCGCCTGACGGTCGATGCCATCTTGCGCCGCGATTACCCGATCATCCAGGGCGTGATCTTGCTGTTTTCCACCATCTACGTGCTGGTCAACCTGGCCGTTGACCTTTCCTACCGGTTCTTCGATCCGCGGATCCAATACTGATGTCTGCGCTCGCACCAAGCCTCGTCAAGCCGGCGCGGCTGAGCCGGTCTCAGGCCTGGGCGCGCAGCAAAGAGGTGGTCTGGCGGCACCCAACGGCGGTGATTGGCGGCGTCGTGCTCGTGCTGCTGATCGCCATGGCGCTGTTGGCTCCCTATCTCGGAACCGTCGACCCGCAGGCGATCTCGCCGGTGCGGCGTCTTCGCAAACCGTCGGAGACCTACTGGTTCGGGACCGACATGCTGGGACGAGACGTCTACAGCCGCGTCGTGTTCGGCGCCCGCATTTCGCTGGCCGTCGGCTTGTCGGTGGCCATCCTGGCGACGACGATCGGACTTGCGATCGGTCTCATCACCGGTTTCGTTCGCTGGCTCGACGCCGTGGTCATGCGCGTGATGGACGGTTTGATGTCGATTCCCGGAGTGCTGCTGGCCATTGCCTTGATGGCCTTGACCAAGGCTAGCCTCGAGAACGTCATTATCGCCATCACCGTCACCGAGGTGCCGCGCGTCGTGCGCCTGATCCGCAGCCTTGTGCTCAGTTTGCGGGAGCAAGCCTACGTCGACGCGGCCATTGCCAGCGGTACACGCACGCCCCTGATCTTGCTGCGCCACATTCTTCCCAACACGCTGGCGCCGCTGCTCGTGCAGGGCACCTATATCTGTGCCTCTGCCATGCTGACCGAGGCCATTTTGTCCTTTCTCGGCGCCGGGACGCCGCCGAACATCCCGAGCTGGGGTAACATCATGGCCGAAGGTCGAGCCTTGTTCCAACTCGCCAACTACTTGATCTTCTTTCCCGGCATCTTTCTGTCGCTGGCGGTCCTGTCGGTCAATCTATTAGGCGACGGCATGCGCGATGCGCTCGATCCGCGCCTTGCGCGCAACATGTAAAAGCCATGGCCGCGTCCGTTCCACTGCTCGAGATCGAGGGCCTGAAGACCCACTTTTTCACCCGCGACGGGGTCGTGCGCGCGGTCGACGGGGTGTCGTTCTCCGTGGCCTCGGGCGAGACGCTGGCGGTGGTCGGCGAATCCGGATGCGGCAAGAGCGTCACCTCGCTTTCGGTGCTGCGTCTGATCGCTTCGCCGCCCGGCCGCATCGTCGAGGGTCGCATTCGGTTCCTGGGCCAGGATCTGCTCGGCTTGCCCGAGCGCAAAATGCGCGCCATCCGGGGCAACGAGATCTCGATGATCTTCCAGGAGCCGATGACCTCGTTAAATCCCGTACTTAGCATCGGCCGCCAAATCAGCGAGACTTTGACGCTGCACCGCGGCATGAGCCAGCAGGCGGCGCAGCGGCGTGCCCTCGAAATGCTGCGTTTGGTGGGGATCCCCGAACCGGCGCAGCGTCTGCAACAATATCCGCACGAGCTTTCCGGCGGCATGCGCCAGCGCGTGATGATTGCGATGGCGCTGGCCTGCGATCCGAAGCTTCTGATCGCCGACGAGCCCACCACGGCTTTGGACGTGACCGTACAAGCCCAGATCCTGGACTTGATGCGCCAACTCAAGGCCAAGACTGGCACCGCCATCATCCTGATCACGCATAGCCTAGGCCTGGTCGCCGAGATGGCGCAGCGGGTGGTTGTTATGTACGGCGGTCGCAAGGTGGAAGAAGCTCCCGTGGCGGCGTTGTTCCGGCGCCCGCGCCATCCCTACACGCGCGCACTCTTAAAATCGGTGCCGCGACTGCGTTCCTCCCTGACCGGCGGCGGCCAGGCGCGGCTGGCCGAAATTCCCGGCGTCGTGCCGTCGCTGAAAGAAGCGCTGCCCGGCTGCATTTTCGCGGCGCGCTGTGCACACGCCGTCGAGCATTGCCGCCAAAGTTATCCGCCGCTCGAACAAAAGGCGACCGGCCATTGGGTCGCCTGCTGGGAAGCGGACCGACTGCCGGAGCCGTCTCCATGACGACGGCGCCGACAGTCGTGCTGGAGGTGCGCGACCTCAAAAAGCACTTCCCGGTGCGGCGCGGCTTTTTTGCCCGGCAGGTCGGCACGGTTTACGCCGTCGACGGCATCTCCTTTGCACTCAACGCCGGCGAAACGCTCGGCTTGGTTGGCGAGTCGGGTTGCGGAAAAACTACCGCCGGCAAGATGATCCTGAAGCTGATCGAGCCAACGGCCGGGCAAATCTACTTGAATGGCGAACGCATCGACGGCCTCAAGCGCGGCGCCATGCGGCGGCGGCGCAGCCGCCTGCAGGTGGTGTTCCAGGATCCCTATTCCTCGCTCAACCCGCGCATGCGTGCCAAGGACATCGTCGCCGAACCGCTGCGCAATTTCCAACCTCTCGCGGGTTCCGCAATCGATGCGCGGGTCGCCGAGCTATTCGAAAAGGTGGGACTGCGGCCCGACCTTATGGTGCGCTTTCCCCACGAATTTTCGGGCGGACAACGCCAGCGCCTGGTGATTGCGCGTGCGCTCGCCCTACAGCCCAGCGTAATCGTGTGCGATGAACCCGTCTCGGCCCTCGATGTCTCCGTGCAGGCGCAGGTGATCAACCTGCTGGTCGACCTGCAGCGGAATTTCGGCGTCGCCTACGTCTTTATCGCTCACGACCTGGCGGTCGTGGAGCATATCTCGCACCGCGTTGCCGTCATGTACCTCGGCCGTATTGTCGAGCTCGCCGACAAGCGCCAGCTCTTCGCCAATCCGCAGCATCCATATACCGAGGCGCTGCTCTCCGCGGTCCCCGTGCCCGAACCCGCCGCGGTTTCGCAGCGCATTGTCTTGCCGGGCGACGTGCCAAGCCCGATCAATCCGCCGGCAGGCTGCCATTTCCATCCGCGCTGTCCCTACGCGCTGGCGCGCTGCCGCAGCGAGGCACCGTTGATGCGCGAAGTCGAGCCGGGCCACTTCGCGGCCTGTCACCTGCGCTCCGGCGCCAGCGCCGAGCCCTCGGGCAGGTAATCGCAAGCGAGGGCGAGAGGTCGCGGCTGCAGGCATGCCGGGCGGCCGGCCGGGCGCGCACGGCGCAACCGCCGGCAAGGCCGGTTCGCCCTAGTTGACGCCCGCGTGGGTGGCCCCTAGCCTCTTGCAACTTCGAGCGCCGACCGAACTGGAGGGGCAAGATCGACGTCAAGTCGCCGCGGCGCTTTGCGGAACGGGAGGAGCCCATGTCGAGCAGGAAACGTCTGAGCATCATCGCCATTGCCAGTTTGGCCGCTGCGGGTTTGGCGGGCCCTGCCGGGGCGCAACAGCCCAAGGAGTTGACGTTTTGGAGTCACTGGGCGGCGGAAATGCCCAAGCGGACATTCGTGGAAGAGGCCATCAAACAGTTCGAGGCGAACAATCCTGGCATCAAAATCAAGCAGACTTGGTACGAAAAGACCGCCCTTTATGCCGGTCTCAAGACCGCGCTCCGTGCAGGGCAAGCGCCGGACATTTTCTACGCCGAGCCGGACCAGGTCGAATACATGGAGAACGGCTTCCTGCTCGATCTTTCCGACCTCAATTGGGCCGCGGTGGAGCCGTGGGCCAAGGAGGCCTGGAGCTACAAGGGCAAGCCCTATGGGCTGCCGCTGGAGGCCTGGACGGTCGAGCTCTATTACAACAAGAAGCTGATGGCCGAGCTCGGCGTAAAGGTGCCCGACGACCTGCAATTGCCGCCCGACGCCTTCCTGGAAATGATCAGGCAGGCCAGAGCGAAGGGCATGACGCCGATGGCGCTCGGCGTCGGTGATCGTCCCTATCCCGGCGCACACCTGGTGCACGAGGCGCTGCTCAAAAAGCTTGGCATCGACGATTATAACCGACTGCTCACCGGCAAGCTGGCCTGGAGCGACCCCCGCGTCACAGCTACGCTGAAATGGCTGCGCGGCCTGACCGAGGCGGGTCTGTTGCCCACGACCTTTACCACGCTAAAGCTCGCCGAAGCACACATCTATTTTCATACCAATCCGGGAGCCCTGACCTTTCTCAATGGCAGTTGGTACACCTCGCGCGCCTTCAATCCGCCCGACAAGGGCGGCCAGCCCAAGGACTTCCCGCTTGGGATCATGAAATTCCCGGCGGTGCCCGGGGCCGCCTGCAACGAGTGTCGTTCGATCGCCATCGGTGGCAGCTACGTCGGCAATGCCGCCACCAAGCATGGCAAGGAGGTGTTGGCCTTCTTAAATTCATTTGCCTCCTTCGAGATGGGCAACCGCTGGCTCGACAACGTACAGGTGCAAACCGGCATTAAGAGTGATCCGGCCAAGCTGACGGGTCCGCAGGCTGCCGACTACTTCAAGATGATCGCGCAAACCAATGCGGGAGCGAAGTACTACTTCGGCATTCCGATCCAGGTGATGACCGGCAAGCCCAAAGAAGTCTTCATCCAGGTGATGAACAATGCCTTCCCGGCGGGCACGATCGGCGTCGAGGATGCGGTCAAGCAAATGACGGCTGCCTACTGACGCTTTGTTTGGCGGGCCTGCACTGAAGGCGCGTTGGCCCTGGTTCTTCCCAGCAGGACACCATGCCGGCCGGCCACGAACAAAATTTGCACCAGGACGGTCTGCGAAAGCCGTGGGCCACGATCGGGGTTTTTCTACTGCCATCACTTGCAATCTACGCGGCCTTCACCGCCTATCCTGCCGTGCGCACCATTTGGAACAGCTTCCACAGGGTGCTGCCACGGTCGGACGAACCCGTAGGGCTCGCCAATTATGCCGAGCTGATGCGCGATGAAATCTTCTGGCGGTCTGTGCGCAATACCATCACTTGGGCTTGCACGTCTCCACTCGTCGAAGTCTCGGTAGCCTTGCTCCTGGCCCTGGCGCTCTACGCCAAGGTGCCTGGCGCACGCTTTTTCCGGGTCGCCTGGTTCACCCCGGTGCTGATGTCCTATGTGGTGGTCGGTATTTTGTGGCTGTGGATCTACAACTTCGATTGGGGTCCGGTGAATGTGGCCTTGCGGGCGCTGGGCCTTGGCAGCTGGGCGAAGCCTTGGCTTGGTGATCCCAACACCGCCCTGCCCGCGCTGATTTTCGTGACCAGCTGGATGTGGGTCGGCTTCAATATGGTCGTGCTTCTTGCCGCCCTGCACTCGCTGCCCCGCGAAGTGCTCGAGGCCGCAGAACTCGACAATTGTGGTTGGGGAGGCAAGCTGGTGTTTGTCATCCTACCCCTGATCCGCGCCACGCTTCTCAACCTCGTCGTGCTGTCTTTCATCGGCAAGATGAAGATCTTTGATCTGGTGTGGATCACCACCAAGGGCAACCCGCTGTGGGCGACCGAGACGGTCTCGACCTACGTCTACAAACGGGCCTTCGAGTGGACGACCTTCGACCTTGGCTATCCGTCGACCATTGCCGCGCTTTGGTTCGTAATCGTCCTCGGCTCCGTCTTGACCCTCACCTGGCTGTTCCGGTTGCGCCAGAAGCTCGAGTATTGAGATGACCATGGCAGCTTTGAAGCGCGCCGCCTTACTCTTGCTGCTCTCACTTTACACCGCCTTTGCCGCCGGACCCTTCGTCTGGGCGGCCATGCTGTCGCTGCGGACCACCACGGAAATCCATCGCAACCACTTTGCGCCGCCCAATCCCGCGCACTGGGACAAGTTCGCCGAGGCCTGGTTCACCTCGAATTATGGCGTCTATTTCACCAACTCCACGCAGGTGGTGGTCAGCGCGGTGGTGATCCTGACCCTGGTCGGTTCGATGGCGGCGCATTGCCTGGCGCGCTACCGCTTTCGCTTTAACCGGGTGATCTACTTTGTGCTTTTCTCCACCATCATCTTTCCGCCGCAGATCACCATCATTTCACTGTTTCAAATCCTGGTGCAGTACGGACTTTACAACAGCAAGCTCGGCTTGACGCTGGTCTACGTGGCGATCCAGTTGCCGTTGACGATCTACCTCCTGGAAAGCTTCTTTGCGCGCATACCCTCCGATCTGTTCGACGCGGCGCGAATCGACGGTTATTCGGATTGGGAAATCTTTTGGCGCGTGAGCTTGCCGATTGCACTGCCCGCCGTCGCCACCACGGTGATCCTCAATTTCATCTTGCTATGGAACGAATTTCTCTATGCCGTGGTCCTGATCACCGAAGAGGCGAACCGCACGCTGCCGCTTGGTATCCAGCGCTTCATCGGCGACACACAAGAAGATGTCGGCATGATCGCCACCGGCTTGATGATCGCCATTATTCCGGTGGTGGTGGTGTATGCCTTTTTTTCCGAGCGACTGATCCAGGGCATGACCGCCGGAGCCGTGAAATGAGAACTGAGTGATGGCGGTCGTCGCACTGGAAAAACTCACCAAATTCTATGACCGCGGGCAGCTGCCGGCGGCCGATGCCGTCTCGCTCGAAGTCAGGCATGGCGAGTTCATGGTTCTGCTCGGGCCATCGGGGTGCGGCAAGACGACGACGCTGCGCATGATTGCCGGGCTGGAATCGATCTCATCTGGAACGCTGGCGATCGACGGGCGCGTCGTCAATCATGTGCCGGCCAAGGATCGCGACATCGCCATGGTGTTTCAGTCCTATGCGCTCTATCCGCACATGAGCGTGGCCGACAATTTGGCCTTCGGCCTCAAACGGCGCTCGGTCGATCCTGCCGAAATCGGTCGGCGCGTGGCCGCCGTCGCCGATACGCTGGGATTGACCGGGCTGCTCAAGCGCAAGCCGCATGCGCTCTCGGGCGGACAGCGCCAGAGGGTGGCGCTCGGCCGCGCCATCGTGCGCGATCCGAAAGTGTTTTTGTTCGACGAGCCGCTGTCCAATCTCGATGCCTCGTTGCGCGTATCGACGCGCGGGGAGATCAGCAAGCTGCACCGGCGGCTCGGTGCCACCATGATCTACGTGACGCACGATCAGGTCGAGGCGATGACGCTGGGCCAGCGCATCTGCATCATGAACGGCGGCAGAATCGCGCAAGTTGGGGCGCCGCTCGAGGTCTACAAGCACCCAATCAACACCTTTGTCGCCTCCTTCCTCGGCAATCCGCCGATGAATCTGTTGTCGGCCCGAGTCGAAGGCAAAGACCCGCTGGCAGTCAGGCTCGGCGGCGAGCTGCTCGAGCTCAAGGCCTGGCAATACCCCGCCTTGCCGCTGGGCGCCGCCATCACGCTCGGTATTCGTCCCGAGAACATCGCTGAGCACACCGGTGCCGGTGCAAGCGAAAGATTTGTCGGCCTCGCCGCCGAAATCGTGCAGATCGAATCGCTCGGTGCCGAGACGATTCTCGCCGCGCGCATTGCGGGAATCGAGAGCGAGGTGGTGGCGCGTGTGGGACCAGAGACGGCTGCCAGGGTCGGCGAAAGGCGATCCCTGTTGCTCGACCTTTCTGCCATCCACTTGTTTGACGCGACGGGGGCCGCGATCGCGCAAGAAGCCCGCGCCGCAAACGCTTGACCCGCCGGGTAGGTTGCCCGGCAGGTCAAGGCGTGGGGCGTGACGACATTCAAGACAACGAAGGTCCCGTGCGTTGTTGCCGGACCAGCGCAGCGCCTAGGGCTTGACCTCAGAGGCAAGCCACGCGCGAGACGCGGCACGCCGCGGCTTGAGGCCGGTTCGGCCGACGGGCGGCCCAGGCGCAAGATCCGCCGTCCACCCCGATCCATCATGTCCACACCGGCAGCGAGCGCTTTGCCTTCCGCCACGGTGCTGCGTCGGGCAAACCGGTTCGCTCGGCGCCACAAGAAAATGCCAAGGCGCTTTTCGCCGCGCGGCGCGCTCGCAAAATGAAATCCGCACAGGCCAAGCTTGGGCATTCGCCGCGCCGGCCTTCGCCGGCCGACGGCGCGAGCCCGGCACCCGGCCAACGGGTAACGGGATTTTGATAGGGATTTTCACCCACACCGGCCGGCGCGGCCAATCCAACATCCGGTCCGATCCGTACACCCCTAGATCCGAGAGCCCTGCGCGGGCCGCCCGGTCGTTGCGCCCAGTTGCTGGCGTGAGGATACCGTTGGCACGCTGGAGGATGTGATGGGAGCGCGAGGCGAAGTGCCCAATGCCCGCATGACGGCCCTTGGCCTGTTGCGGCCGCCGGCCGCCTCGACGGCGGCAACCATCGTCGTCCTGTTGCATCGCGTTGCCGCGCAGGACCGGGAGGCATTTGCTGCCCTTTATACGGCGACGTCGGCAAAACTCTACGGCATTATTCTTCGCATATCGCGCCGGCGGGATATCGCCGACGAAGTTCTGCAGGAGGTCTACGTGCAGATCTGGGAGCGCGCGGCCTACTACGATGCATCCAAGGGTTCGCCCATCACCTGGATGGTGGCAATCGCCCGCAACCGGGCCCTCGACGAAGCGCGACGCAAGAAGGCCGTGTCCATCGAGGATACCCCCGAGGTTTTGGGTATTGCCGATGCGGAGGAGCTGCCGTTGGATCGCGTGGAGAAGAGCCAACAGTTGCAGCGCCTCGGTCGGTGCCTCGATGCCCTCGACAGCGATCGGCGCGAGGTCGTGCTGCTCGCCTATCGCGAAGGCATGAGTCGGGAAGCCCTGGGCCAGCGCTTTTCGCGGCCGCCCGCGACGATCAAGTCCTGGTTGCGGCGCAGCCTCTTGCAGTTGCGGGATTGTCTCGGCCAATGACCGAACGCGACGAGATCGACGTCCTTGCGGGCGAATATGTGCTCGGCACCCTTGATGCTGGGGAGAGGGCCACCGCCCAGGCGCAGCGGCGGCGCGATCCGGCGCTCGAGGCGGCCATAGTGGCCTGGGAAGAGCGCCTTGCATCGCTTGCGGATCGGGTGCCGCCGGTCGCCGTTCCCGCTGACTTGCTGGCTAAAATCGAGGCTAAGCTGCCGCGGGCGGACCGTCCCCAGCAGATCGTGGCGCTGGAGCGGCGCGCACAGCGCTGGCGTCGCCTTGCCATCGCCACCTCGGCGCTGGCGGCTTGCCTGCTGCTGGCCTTCGGTGTGCGTGAGCTTTCCCGCCCGCACATTCCCACGAGCTACGTTGCCGTCTTTCAAAAGGACGACGCTTCGCCGGCCTTCCTGCTGACCGTGGATCTTGTCACGCGCGTGCTGTCCGTGCGGCCCGTAGCGGCCGAGCCACCGGCGGGAAAGAGCTATCAACTATGGATTGCCTCGGAAAAGTCCGGCGGCGCGCCGCAGTCGCTGGGCCTGATCGAAGCCAACCAGGCCAGCACGCAGCGGGCGCTTGCCGAATTCGATCGCGGCACCGTCGAGCGCGCCACTTTCGGTATCAGTCTGGAGCCGGCCGGCGGCTCGCCGACCGGGCGCCCGACGGGCCCCGCCTTCCACGCCAAACTGATCAAGACGTCGCGCTGACGTCGTCCGTCACAAGAAAACGTGAAGACCGGTTCGCCGCAACCGCCGGCGGCAGTCCCCGTACCTCCATCGCTCACACGCATGAGCACGTCCCAACTGGAGGTTATGTCGTGACCAAAACATTTAAGCGAAACATATCCGTCGGCCTTGGTCTGTCGATGCTCGCGCTCGGCATCGTGCTGGGCCTCGCCAACCCCGCACCCGCGGCGCCGGAGAGAACGGTGATGGTGGGGGGCGCGGCGATGTACCCGTCTCGGAATATCGTAGAGAACGCGGTTAACTCGAGGGATCACACGACGCTGGTCGCCGCAGTCAAGGCCGCCGGGCTCGTCGATACCCTGTCCGGTCCTGGTCCGTTCACCGTGTTTGCGCCCACCAACTCGGCCTTTGCCAAGCTGCCGGCGGGCACCGTCGACACCCTGTTGCGGCCCGAGAACAAGGATAAGCTGACGGCGATCTTGACCTATCACGTCGTGCCGATGAAGGCGCTGCGGAACGCCATCGCCACCATGATCGAAAACGACGGCGGCATGCACGAGATCAAGACCGTCGGCGGCGGCAAGCTGCTGGCATTGATGCGGGACGGCAATTTGTTGCTGAAAGACGCCAAGGGCCGCACCGCCAAGGTGACCATCGCCAATGTCATGCAGTCGAACGGTGTCATTCATGTCATCGACACCGTGCTGCTCCCCAACTGAAGGGCGCTGCCGCGCCGAGCTGACCAGCGCGCCCGCTCGGCGAGCGCTGCCCTCGACCTCAATTGACAAGCATCTTTCCCAAGCCAAAGAGATCGTCATGAACACCACGTCCCGCGCCGCCGCCGCTGTCACCTTGCTGCTGGCGCTTGCCGCATCCGCGGCCGACGCCGCCCCAGGCATCGCCGTGTCGGCTGCCATCAAGTCCGATGCCGGGCGCATCGAGCCCGTCACGTACGGTTGGCACAAGGGCTGCTATTGGCATTGGGGCTACCGCCATTGCCGTTGGGGCCACCGCGCTTGGGGCGGTCATCCCTCCTGGGGCTATCGTCGCTGGGGCCACCACCAGCATTGGCGCCACCAGCGCTGGTCGGGCTGGCGGCGGTCTTATCCTGGGTACTAAGCGGTCTGCCTCGGCCGCTCTGGTCCGCCGCTGAAAGCCTCGGACGCGGCCATCTTCGCAACGGCGGCCACCGCAGAACGTCCGCGCACTGCGGCCCCGATCGATTGCCGCGGCCGCCGCGCCTCCCGCGCGCTACGATCGCCGTGCCGCGGTCAACGAAATGGGACGCCGCCGGTGGCTCAAGTAGCGCGGCGGGCAGCGTATCGGTTCCTGGGCCGCTTGAGGCCCAGGTTTTCGCGCAGCGTCCGGCCTTGGTATTCCTTGCGGAACAGGCCGCGGCGTTGCAACTCGGGTATAACCATTTCCACGAAGTCCTCGCAGCCGCCCGGCAAATGCGTCGGCGTGATATTGAAGCCGTCGCAGGCGTCGTTCTCGAACCACTCCTGCATCACATCGGCAATCGAGGCGGCTGTGCCAATCAAGCAGAAGCCGCCCATGCCGGCGACCTCCTGGTAGAGCTCGCGGATTGTCGGGTTTTGCCGTTGCACGCGCGCAAGCAGCTGCGCACTGATGCTGCGCAGTTCGGCGGGTCCCAGCGATTGAAGCGGCACGGGACCATCGACGGGGTATCCCGACAGATCGCCGAAGGTTTGGCTGAGGCGCGCCAAGCCGACGAGCGGATCAAGCAATTGCTGCAGCTGATCATACTTCGCGCGCGCTTCCGCGGTCGTCCTGCCCACCACCGGGCGCAGGGCCGGCAGTATTTTCAAGTCGTCGGCGCTGCGCTCGTACCTCGCCAATCGTCGCTTGAGGTCGGCATAGAACGCCTGCGCCACCTCCAGCGAAGGATGCACGGCGTAAACGATATCGGCCGTCGCGGCGGCCAACTCGCGCCCCTGCTCGGAGGCTCCCGCTTGCACCACGATGGGATGAACTTGGGGCAGGCAGGCGACGTTTAAGGGTCCCCGCACGGAAAAGT
This sequence comes from Hyphomicrobiaceae bacterium, assembly GCA_035714005.1. Taxonomy (GTDB): domain Bacteria; phylum Pseudomonadota; class Alphaproteobacteria; order Rhizobiales; family Hyphomicrobiaceae; genus AWTP1-13. Next base: position 3,614 of record DASTMQ010000609.1, on the reverse strand, counting down.
AGGTGCCCTTATGGTCCAGGATGTGCATTTTGCTTTCGTCGAAAAACTGACCCGACTGTTTGTCGAGCGGAAAAGCATCCTCCTCCCAGCTATCCCACAGGCCCTTCACGACCTCCACGAACTCGGCCGCGCGCGCGTAGCGCGTGTCATAGTCGACGTGCTGATCGCGATTGAAGTTTTTGGCCTCGGCCTCCGACCACGAGGTGACGACGTTCCAGCCTGCGCGACCGTTGCTTATAAGGTCGAGCGTCGCGAACTTTCGGGCGATATGAAAAGGCTCATTGTAGGTGGTCGAGGCGGTGGTGACGAGGCCGATGCTCTCCGTCACCACGGCGAGGGCGGGCAGCAGCGTCATGGGCTCCATCTCGACGATCTCATAACCCGAGCGCGCCAATGACCCACGTGGAACGTCGCGCTCCCTGATGCCGATGCCGTCGGCAAAAAAGACGAGGTCGCACTTGCCGCGCTCGGCGGCCAAGGCGCTGCGCCGGTAGTGTTCAAACCTCAAGCTGCCATCAGCTGGCACATCGGGATGCCGCCAGGCGGCGGCATGATATCCGAGGCCCCGGATCGACATCCCAAGGTGCATTTGTCCGCGGCTCATCGCCTGCCTTTCGATCACCTCCCCATCAAGGGTGCGGACCCCAGGGCGCGGCGGTCAGCAGTTTTACCTCCTGCGACATGACGAGCGGCCGAAAGCGCGAGGCGAAGCCTTCGACGAAGTCCTTATTGGCAAAGACGCCCGCCCAGTGTTGGCGACGATCGGCGTCGTCGTCGAATTTCCACAAATGCACCAGCTGATTGATCATGCCGGTATCGCCTTGGAAGTAGCCAATCAGCTTCTTGTCATGCCCGCCCTTCTGCAGCGCCGGGAAGCCTAACTCTTGATAGAGCTTGGTCGCTTCCGCCATTTTGCCGACGTAAAGCGTGTAGGTGCGCAGTTCGTAAAGGGCCATCGATCGTCTCCTGCTATGCAACATCACTCAGGGTTTCGTTCGGGCGCACGGCCGGGCTGGCCGCTATGTCTTGTGCTGCTCGAGGACATCCTTGGCGACGAGCGCGCCGGACATCGCCACGGGCCAGCCGCCATAGAAGGCAAGATGGGTGATCAGTTCGCCGATCTCTTCCGGCGTCACGCCGTTGTTGAGGGCGCGCTCGAGATGCCCCTTGAGCTGCTCGGTGCGGTTCAATGCGACCAGCGCCGCGCAGGTAATAAGGCTGCGATCGCGCTTGGAGAGTTGCGGGCGCTCCCACACGTCGCCAAAGAGGACCTTTTCGGTGAGGTCGATGAGTTTGGGCACCGTGGCGCGCACCTTATCGCGCGCGGCGGAGGGCGGATTGGGATTAACGGTCATTGAGACCCTCTCCTTGATTTCGCTGACTAATTCGCCGGTGTTGCGGACCGCGGCAGGAGTGAGCCAAAGCCATCGTTGCGGCCGCGGCGGACAGCTTAGTTGATGCCGGCAAAGATGGCCATTGTCCCGGCGGCCAGCGCCGGCGATTGCGGTCATGTGCCTCTGGTGTTGGGGTGCGTTCTGCGCCATGACTGAGCGGCGATTGATTTTACCGCGGCAAAGGTGACACAAATGGCGAAGTGGTCCGAGACTTGGACATGGCTGGATGGTGATTGGCACGAAGGCAATGTTCTCGTGGCCGGACCGCGCACGCACGCCTTTTGGCTCGGCTCCTCCGTTTTCGATGGGGCGCGTGCGTTCGAGGGAGTGACCCCCGACCTCGATCGCCATTGCGAGCGCCTCAATGCCTCGGCCCGGGCGCTCGGCCTCAAACCGACGCAGTCGGTGGCGGCGATCATGGACCTCGTCAAGGACGGCTTGCGGCGCTTCCGTTCGAAAGAGGCCATCTACATCCGGCCAATGTATTGGGCGGAGGACGGTGGCGTCGGCGGTTCTTCGGTGCCGCCGAACCCGGAAACGACCCGCTTTCTTCTGTGTCTTTACGTCTCCCCCATGAACCCACCGAAAGGGTTTTCGATCACGCTTTCGCCTTTTCGCCGCCCGTCGATGGAAACCATGCCGACAGCTGCCAAGGCCGGCTGTCTTTACCCCAATAATGCCCGCTGTGTGATGGAAGCGAAGTCTCGAGGTTTCGATAACGCGCTCGTGCTCGACATGCTGGGCAACGTCGCGGAGGCAGGGACGTCCAACTTGTTCATGGCCAAGGATGGCGTGGTCAAGACCCCGGCTTTGAATGGTACGTTTCTGGCCGGCATCACGCGCGGCCGCACCATCGAGTTGTTGCGCGCGGCCGGCATCGAGGTCGAGGAGACCACCCTGAAGGTCGCCGACTTCATGGACGCCGACGAGATCTTTTCCACCGGGAACAATTCCAAGGTGGTGCCAATCAATAGGATCGAGAGCCGCGAACTGCAGCCAGGACCCATGATGGGAAAGGCGCGCAAGCTCTATTGGGACTGGGCCCATTCCGGGACTTAGCCCGATGCAGTACGCCACGGGGCTGCTGTGGGTGGCAAACCCTGCAACGGGAGTGGGCCGGTGCGAGCCGCGTGCCTGGCAATCTTTCAGTGTTTTGCGCGCCGTTCGCGGCAGCGCCGCCGAAGGCGTGGAGCGGTTCGGAAGCGTTGGCGCAACGGTCGCGCGATGCGGGGGCGAGCCCCTGCCAACGGCCTCGTTGCGGGCGGCTCCAGCGCCTGAAAAACTGCCCAGTCGTGCACCGGGCACGAGGTTCGCCGGCCGGAGTTTTTAGTGTTCGAGGGAGCGCCTGATGAGGTTGACGGGAAAGGTCGCGCCGGTGACCGGGGCCGGTCATGGCTTGGGTGCGGCGATCGCCAAGCGGTTTGCCGGCGAAGGTGCCTTGTTGATGTGCACGGACCGGGATGGCACCCGCGCGCAAGCCACGGCGTCGGCCATCACCGGCTCCGGCGGCGTGGCCGAGGCGGTGCTGGCCGATGTGGCGGATCCTGCCCAATGCGAGGCGCAAGTGACGGCGACGGTTGGGCGTTTCGGTCGCATCGACATTCTCGTCAACAACGCCGGCATCGCGCTGCATAGGCTGGCCCTCGATACCAGCCTTGAGGATTGGGAGCGCGTGCTCAGCATCAATCTCACCGGTTCGTTCTTGACCGCGCAGGCCGCGGCCCGCCGCATGGTCGAGCAAGGCGGCGGCCGCATCATTCAGATCGGCTCGATTTCGGGACAGCGTGGCAACATGGGCGGGATCGCCTATGGCGCCTCGAAGGCGGCGGTCATGCATATTTGCAAGGTCCTCGCCGTCGAGCTTTCGGCTCAAGGCGTGATGGTCAACGCGATTGCCCCCGGTCCCATCGAGACCGGGCTCAGTAGGCACGGGCCGACACGCAAGCAGGGCTATCTCGATCGTATTCCCACGCACGCCTACGGTACGGTGGAGGCCGTAGCGAACGCCGCGCTCTATCTTGCTTCCGATGAATGCCATTGGGTAACGGGACACATATTGAACGTCGACGGCGGCTACGGTGCTGCCGGTGTTGCCTATGATCCAGCCGAGATTGCCTGAGGGTTTGAACCGAAATGCACTTCACGCCCACTTCACATGTCAGCCAGAACTGGCAGCTCGCCAAGCCTCAAGCCTCGGGTCGGCGTGGGGTGGTGGTCTCG
>DASTMQ010000608.1:0-6492 GCA_035714005.1 Hyphomicrobiaceae bacterium | reverse complement strand
CTGCGCCAGAGCGTGGCGCCGGCCGAGCCCCCGAGCGCCCACGGCGCGCCCGCCAGGACCTCCCCGACGCTCCCCGGGCCCTCCGAGAATGCCGATGCCGCGCGGCAGTTGGCGCATGCGAGCGCCACCAGCCCCTAGGGCTCGGTGCCGTTGGCCGGCGGGCCGCCCGCGCACTTGGGGTTCTTGGTTGCCGACTTTTGGCCGCGGAGGCCCTTCAGGACCGCTCGGCCGGCGGCCGCAGGCTGTGGCCGAAGTAGGCCGCCTCCAATCGTGCCGGCAGATCGGGCTCGTTTGCAGCGGCCGCGAGCACAATCGAGCCGCGCACCAACGCATAGACACGGTCGGCGATGCGCAGCGCTTTTTCGATCAATTGCTCGACCAGCAATACCGCCGTGCCGCCATCGCGCAGCCGTCCGGCGGCCGCGAGCACTCGGTCCACCAGCACCGGCGAGAGACCGGCGGAGGGTTCGTCCAGCAGCAAAAGCCGCGGCTGCCGCACCAGGCCCTGAGCCACGGCCAGCATTTGTTGTTGGCCGCCCGATAGGGTGACGGCCCGGTCGTTACGCTTGGCGGCAATTTCCGGAAAGAAGGCGAGCGCCTCCTCGACCTGGGTCTCCCGTTCGCGGCGCCGCATGCCATAGCCGGCCAGCAGCAGGTTGTCGAATACCGTCAATTGCGTGAAGACGCGATGTCCCTCCACCACGTGTGCGAGGCCCGCGCGGACCATGTCGCGCGGGCTGGCGCCGGACAGATCCTTGCCCGCGAAGCGAACCTGCCCCGACCGCGGCAGCAGACCCGAGATGGCGCGCAGCAAGGTGGTCTTGCCGGCGCCATTGGGGCCCAAAAGTGCCACCAACTCCCCAGGTCCGACGGTCAGATCGATGCCGCGCAGTACGCCGATTTTGCCGTAGCCGGTGGACAGATCACTGATTTGCAGCAGGGGATCAGGCGCCGAGGTAGGCATTGACGACCTCGCGATGAGCGCGAATTTCGGCGGGGGTTCCGGAAGCAAGCACCTTTCCAAGATTAAGCACGGTGACCCGGTCACAGATGTCGAAAATCAGGTCGGCGTGGTGCTCCACCAACAGCACCCCGGTTCCTCGGCGACTGATGCTGACGATCAGGGCACCCAGGCGCTCAATCTCATCGACCGACAATCCCGCTGCCGGCTCATCCAGCAGCAAGAAGGAGGGCTGCAGCACCAGCGCCCGAGCGATCTCGACAAAGCGCAGTTCGCTGTGCTGCAAGCGGTCCGCGCGCACGAACGCCAGTTGATCGAGGCCAACCGCGCTCAGCGCCGCCATCGCCGCGTCGTAGGCCTGCACCTCGTCGCGACGATGACTTGGAAGCGCCAGCAGCGATGCGATGAAACTGGCGCGACCGGCCGTGGTGGCGCCGATCATGACGTTTTCCAAGACGGACTCGGCACCAACCAGACGTGGCGTTTGAAAGGTGCGCGCGATGCGCCAGCCGGCGCGCGCGGCTGCCGCGCGCGGCGGCAGGATCTCCTCGTTGAGGCGCACCTGGCCTTGTTGGGGGGCATAGTAGCCCGAGATCACATTGAGCATCGTTGTCTTGCCGCTGCCATTGGGGCCGATCAGTCCGTGCACTTCGCCCATACGGATCTCAAGGTCGACGCCGTCGATGGCGCGCACGCCGCCAAAACTCAGCGATACGTTTGCAAGTTTGAGCAGGTTCGGCCGAGCCTGCGGCGGCAAGATCTGCGCCAGCAGTTCCGGGCGCGGCCGTATCTCGCGATGGCGCTCGAGCGGGCGGCGGTTCTTGAAATCGAGCATGTCGGCAATGCCGCCGGGGACGGCGAGCACGATTACCAGCAGCAGGACGGCATAAAGAAAGGTCGACCACGCCACCAGTGGCGCGGCGAACTCGGGCAGCGCCGTCAGAATGATGGTGCCCAGCAGGGGCCCAAGAATTGAGCCGCGTCCGCCGATCAGGATGGCGATAAAAAACAAGACCGAGAGGTCGAAGGTAAAGGCATCGGGCGTGATGTAGGATTGCAGCGAGGCGAATAGCCCGCCCGCGATTGCCGCCACCGCGCCGGAGAACAGGAACACGGTGACCAGCAGGGCAGGCTTGGAGATCCCGACCGCCTCGGCTGCAACCTCGGCGTCGCGGATGGCGACGAGCGAGCGACCAAAGCGGCTGCTCGCGATATTGGTGGTCATCCACGTACACAGCACGGCCAGGCCGAGGCAGAAATAGTAAAATCCCCAGGGGCTGGCGAAGGGGTACGGCAACACCGGCCCAGGCACGCCCACGCCGCCGCCGGTCACGCTCTTCCAGGCCAGGGCCACCTGCGTCACGATGGTCGCAAAGCCCAAGGTCGTCATGGCGAAATAAAAGGTGCGCAGCCGCAAGGCCGGCAGGCCGATGATGACGCCAAAGACCGCCCCTACGGCTGCCGCGACCAGCAATGCCAGATAGGGTGATAGCTCGGGCATCACGGTGCCGGCCGTCAGCACGCTGGTGACGTAGGCGCCAAGGGTCAGCAGCGCCACCCAGCCGATGGCGATTTGTCCGGCAAAGCCGACGACCAAATTGAGACCGGAGACGAGCACCCAGTAGATGCAAGCGCGCGTGGCAATAACGCCCAGATAGGAATCCCCGAGCAAGGGCAACAGCGCGCCGCCGGCGGCAAAAACCGCCGTCGGAAACCAGGCGTCAAGCCCACCAAGCTTCCGCTTGGGTGCAGCGGCGAGCGGCAGTGTGGCACTTTCCGTCATACGCGCCGCGCCGGGGCGGCGCCGGCAAAGCCCTCGGGGCGTACCAGCAGGACAAGGATGAACACGACGAAGATGGCGACCGAGGCGAAAATGCCGCCCACCAGAAAGTTTGCCGTTTGCTGAAACAGCCCGAGCGCCAGGCCGCCGGCGACCGCGCCGCGGTTGCTGCCCATGCCGCCAAGCGCGACCGGCACAAAGCCGTAGAAATTGAGCAGCGGTCCATTGCCGAAATAGGCGAGCATCATCTCGCCCCCGGTGAAGCCCGCGAGCGTGCCGATCATGCCGGCCAGGGCATAGCTGGCGATGCGAAGGGTTTGCTCGGGCAGGCCGAGGGCGCGGGCGGCATAGTTGTCTTCGGAGATGGCCAAGAAGGCGCGCCCGACCAGCGTGTATCGATAGAGCCATTCGAGGCCGGCGATCGTCAGCGCGCACGCCAGCAGCGGCAGCCAGAATTGCTGGTCGAACCAGCCCGAACCGAACGGCAAGAGCCGCGGAAACGGTTGCGGCTCGGTGCTCCACTCGATGGCCGTCAGCTGCTGCAGCATCAGGGCGAAGGCGAGCGTTGAGAGCACATAGAGGTGCTGGTCCAGGCTTTTCAGCACGGGCCGCACCGTCAAAACCTCGGTAATGATGCCGAGCCCAGCGCCGGCCGCAAGGGTGATGAGGAAGCCAACGGCGACCGGCATGCCCAAGCGGTCGATGCACAAGGCGCCAAACACGCCCCCCAGCATGCCGACCGTGCCCGCGGTAAAGCTGAACACGCGCGAGGCGGCAAACATGACATTGTAGGTAATGCCAATGAGTGCGTAGACGGCTCCTAGCGCCAAGCCGTAGGAGACGATCGACAACAACATCGATCTATCCGGTGTAGCCGGGCGCCAGCGTGAAGGCACCCTCCTTGAGTGAGTTGGCTTGGCACATCACGATCTCTTCGTTCTGGAAGCCGTCGTGCACGTCCGGTGTCCAGGTGATGCTGCCGTAGACCCCGGGCCAGGCCTTGACCTTGTTCCAGTAGGCGGCGATCTCCTCGGGCCCACTGCCGGCCGCCTTGATCGCCTCTGCCATCAAGCGCGGGCCATCGTAGCCGAGCGCAATCCACCACAGCAGCGTATCGCCCATCTCAATTTTGGCCTTGCGGATCCGCTCCACGAACTCAACCGTGCGCGGCGGCAGCGCACCGGTGGCATTGTAACTGCAGTTGCGGAAGTTGTTGGGATAGACCTTTTCCCAGTATTCGGGTTTTTTCAGCAAGGCCTTGGTTTGGCCGGAGCCAAGCGTGGTCTGGCCCACGATCGGGATATCCCAATTCATTTCTGCGCGCGTGTTAATGATGCGCGATAAGAAACCGGCATTGACGCTCCAGGGCATGATGGCTTGCGTGCCGGCCGCCTGCATGCGCAGCAATTCCGGTTTCAGGTCAGGATTGTTCGATTCAACGCTGCCTTCGTAGACGACCTCCGCACCTATCGTCTTCAGCATGGGCACGTAGGCATTGAGCGAAGCCGTGCCGTAGCCCGTGGTATCGCTGATGACGGCCACCTTCTTGGCCTTGAGGATATTGACCACGTAGTGGTTGGCGGCGCCGCCGATCTGCTGATTGGTAGGCGCATTGCGAAAGGCCAGCGGATATTTCTTCACGTCCGTGAGCGAATCGACCCAGCAGGGGTGCAGCTGAGGCACGCCGTCGCGCGCAATCAAGGGCGTCGCCGCCAGGGCCTCGCCCGAGTTCAGCGGTCCCCAAATGACGTGCACCTTGTGCCGTCGCGTCAGTTCCGTGGCCGCGTTGACCGCCTTGGTGGGATCGCTCTGGGTGTCGCGCACAACCAACTCGATCTGCCGCCCGTTGATGCCTCCCGCGTCGTTGATCTCCTTTACCGCCAACTCCGTGCCCCGATTGATGCCGATGCCGGTGGAGGAGGAGGGTCCCGTCAACGCCGGCAGATAACCGATGCGGATCGGCTCGGAGGCGGCAATCGCCGGACGGAAGACGCCGGTTGCAAGGGCCGCGGTGCTGGCTGCGGATCCGAGCAAAGCCTGCCGACGACTGATGGACATGCGCTTCCTCCGTTGATTATTCATTGCTTATGGGCTGGGCTTTTGGCTGGTCGTTTGTTGTGTCGGCCCTCGTTGGCGGGAAAGCCTTCAGAATGTGCGCGCCGACTATAGCGCCGTGCGGGGAATTGACCAGTCACATCTACCCCTCTGAGCCCCGCGCGCGGGCGCTCTGCCCGCGCGCGAAGTGGGCGACCGCCCACCCGGCGCGTTGGTTGGTGTGCCCCCCAATTTTGCCCGGGCGCGGCCGAGCCGATCGCCGGCCTCGGCCAGCGCCTCCCCGACGCTGCGAGGCCGCGCCTGCCGCTTGCGGCTTGCCTGCGAGCCAGGCAGAAAGCGCGCGCGCTTGCGCTTGCGCACGCAGGCCTAGAGCAGCTGGTAGATCGCGTGCCGCCGGTTGCGCGTGAACGGCCGCACCTGGGTCGGCCAGCGTCCGGCCTCGCCGGCGCGCGCCCATTCGGGGCTCACGAGCACGTGCGGTCCATCGATCTCATAGATGGCGCAGTAGGTCGCCCCCACATGGGCGATCTCCTTTTCTGCGCCGCCGATGTTGAGCCGAAACGATGGTTCGGCCTTGCTGCGGCTGGCCGCGTGCACCCCCGGAACCTTGAGCAGGTTGGGAACGTGCTCCTGATCATAGACCTCGTTGAAAAGGGCTTCTTTGTCGGGATCAACATCCATGCTGACCATGAAAATGTAGCGCTGAGCGGTTGCCATGCCCGTCTCCTTTGGCCGAACCCCGATGCCGCAACTCCTAGCCGATCGGGACACTGCGTGCGACCTGGCGATGGCTGGCCCAACACGATCCACACTGAAGCGCAGTGGCCGGCTTGGTGAGGTGCGCGCCACGCGCCACAACCTTGGCGCGCCGTTCTGGCCCGGCCCCGCTGGGCTGGTTCGGCCAGAAAACGGCCCTTGCAGGTCCGAGCGTGATCCCGGCCCACCGTTTTTTTGCGCTTGGATGCGCCGGCGCGGTTGGCAGTGTTGCGCCATCCGATCGAATCGGGGAAAAAGGCTAAAGGGCGGCGTGGTGCCGAAAGTCTTAAGATTTGGCGCATCGGGCCCGCGCGCGGCCGAGCCTAGGCATGGGTGTTGCCGCCGATCCCCATTGCAGCCACAGCGGGTTTTTATCGGCAATCAAACCCAGGCTAACCCGGCCGGGGGATTGCGCGCCCGCTCGCGGCGGTATTTGTTTTCCCTGCGGCAGTGGCGATCGGTCCGGCGTGTTGAAGCCATGGCATTTCCAATTTTGGCCTTCGTTTTCGGGCTCCTTTTTTATGCCGCATCGAGCGGCCTGATGGCGCTCACCTTGGCGGCCATGGCGGCTTGGCTGTGGTGGGCCGCGCTTATTCCGCTCGCCCTCTGTCACGCCGCCTCCGGCTTCCTTGCCATGACCACCGCGACGGGGTCGCAGCCCTCGCCAACGCGCACCGTGCGCGTGGGTGCCCTCGCCAGCATCGCCACCACGCTCGTGACGCTGCTAGCCGCGGTTTGGACGGCCATCGCCGTGCCGGTGGCCATGTCGCGCGACACCGCGCTTGCGGTTGTCCTCCTTGCGCAATTGGGCGGCTTTGCGGGACTTGTAGTTGCATGGCAAATCTCTCGGCGCTGTTTGTTGCGCGTGCCACAGCCCCCGGAAAATTGACGGGATAGCGGCCCATTTTAACTGCTCGTGCGTTGCTTTCGGCGACGAATC
>DASTMQ010000607.1:0-5322 GCA_035714005.1 Hyphomicrobiaceae bacterium | reverse complement strand
AACGAATGAGCGCAACCTTTCGAGGGCCTGTCCCCACTGCTCCGATACGCGCGCCAAATAGGCCTGCGCCTCGGCGAGCGGCTCGGGTCGCAGTTGGAAACGGCTCTCCCGGCCCACGCGCCGGCTGGCGACGATGCCTGCCTCTTCCAGCACGCGCAAATGCTTGCTGATCGCCTGCCGGGTCAGGCGTGAACCTTGCGCTAACTGGGCGATCGATGGCGACGATCCACCCACCAACGTGGCGACGAGGGCGAGACGCGTTGCATCGCCGAGGGCCGCAAAAATCGAGGCGCGGTCCTCAAGTTCGGTCAGGCTTGACATGTTGTGTGATGTTCTTGATCTGCGCGCTCCAGCCCGCATCGTTCATGCGGTATGCCTCGAAGCGGCGCTCCTTGGGGATGGCGGCAAAGCCCGATTCGGTGACCACGAGCAGGGTGCCTCCTGCCTGAGCCTCGAGCCTGAATTCCACGAGGGTGGTCGGCTCCTTGGCATAGTCGATCGCCGGATCGACGGCATAGGGGTGCCAGGTGAAGGAGAACAGCCGCTCCGGCTCCATCGTTTGCACCGTCACCTCCCAAGGCACGTGCTCGTAACCGGGATGCGTGATTTGGCCGCGTGACCGGTGACCCGGCTGGAATGGCTCCTCAAGCTTGACGCCGAACCATTGGCCAAACTCCAGATGGTCCGTCAGCGCACGCCAAACGCGCCAAACCGGCGCCTTGAGTTCAATGCGCTTTTCGATGCGATCGTCCATAGGCAACCTCCTGGTTGCGGATTTACATGGGCCCGGTCCAGCAAATACGCAACCTTTTTGTTGCGCATTTTTTGCACTCCGCCGCGGCTTCGCAGCTGCGAAGCGAACCCCGCGCGACGGTGCCGCGGGGCGGTGCAAATGCCGACGAGTCCGCCTATATAGAGTTGCGACTTTGGTCTAAATCGATAAGAGAGAGTCCATGCCTCGCCTCGGCGTTACGCTTGCGGTCCTTTCCGTCCTGGCACTGCTCACGGCCGATCTGGCCGCGGCCCGCGTCGGCAGCGGCGGCAGCTTTGGAAGTCGTGGCACACGCACGTTCACCCCGCCACCGACCACCAATACGGCGCCGAAGACGGCGGCCCCCGTCGATAAATCCATCGCCCAGCCCGCGCCTTCGGCGACCTCGACCGGGCAGTCGGGCGTCGGTGCGCCTGCCTCCCGCTTCGGCGGTCTGCGCGGTCTCCTGCTTGGCGGTTTGATCGCTGCGGGTCTTGCCAGCATCTTTGGGGTTGGAGCGCTGGCAAGCATTCTGGGCTTTGCCTTGCAGATGCTGCTGATCGCCGGCATCGTCTGGTTGGCGCTTGCCTACTTCCGCAGCCGGCGCACCGGCCAACCCGTCTTTGCCCCGAGCGGCGGTCGGGGGCAGGACATCCCCATACCGCAAGCCGACACCAACTATCGCGCCAACGCCAATTACGGCACCAACGGTCGCGCTGCCGCGGCCGCCGCCCCCGCCCTCAACATTTCCCAGGACGATCTCGACACCTTCGAGCGGATGCTTGGCGACATCCAGGGCGCCTACAGCCGTGAGGACACACGCCGGCTGGGCGATATGACAACGCCGGAAATGCTCTCCTACTTCAGCCAGGAACTGGCGAACAACGCCCGCCGTGGCGTGCGCAACGAGGTGTCGGGCGTCAGGCTTCTGCAGGGCGACGTCTCGGAGGCGTGGCGGGAGCCCGGTTCCGATTACGCCACCGTCGCCATGCGCTATGCGCTGCGCGACACCCTCATTGACCGTGCCAGCGGCGGCGTCGTTTCAGGCAGCGGCGAACGCGACGAGGAGGTCACGGAACTGTGGACCTTCCGACGCGATGATCGGGACCGTGCCACCGGCTGGCAACTCTCCGCCATCCAGCAGGCCTAAATCGCGCAGGCCTTAAATCGCACTGGGCTGCCTTCCCATCCTTCACATCATGCCAAGTAGCTTGGGCAGCCATAGCGAGATCTGCGGCACGTAGGTGACGACCACCAGGAAGCACAGCATCGTCAAGAGCCACGGCCACACGGCAATGGTGAGCTCGGTAATCCCCATCTTGGCGATGCCGGAGGCAACATAGAGGTTCAATCCCACCGGCGGATGGCACAAGCCGACCTCCATGTTGACGGTAATCAAGATGCCGAAGTGAATTGGATCGATCCCGAGCTTCATCGCCACCGGGAATAAGATCGGTGCCATGATGACGATGATGGAGGATGGCTCCATCACATTGCCGGCCAGCAGCAGCAAGAGATTGACGATCAGCAAGAAGCCGACCCAGCCCAAGCCCTGGCCGGTAAGCCAATTGGCAAGGGCTTGCGGGATGTTCTCGTGCGTCATCAGGAAGGAGAACAAAACCGCATTGGTGATGATGTAGAGCAGCATCGCGCTCAGGTTGGCTGAGGCGAGCAGCACGCCGGGGACCTCCCGCAGGCTGAGGTCGCGATAAACAAAAACGGCGATGACGAAGGCGTAGACGGCGCTCATCGCCGCCGCCTCGGTCGGCGTGAAAATGCCGCCGTAAATGCCGCCGATGACGATGACGATCAGCAACAGACCCCAGAAGGCGTCGAGAAAGGCCTTGAAGCGCGCGCTCCAGCTCGCCTTGGGCAGGCGCGGATAATCGTTCTTGCGCGCAATGCGCCAGGTGGTGAGGCCGAGCAGCGTGGCCAGCATCAGCCCCGGCACGATACCGGCGATGAAGAGCTTGCCGACCGAGCTATTGGTGGCGACGGCGTAAATGACCATCGGTATCGACGGCGGAATGAGAATTCCGAGCGAACCCGAGGTGGTAATGACGCCAGCGCCGAAGCGGTTCGGAAAGCCGTGCCGCACCATGGCCGGCATCAGAATCGAACCGATGGCCACAACCGTGGCTGGGCTCGAGCCCGAAACGGCGGCAAACAGGGCGCAGGCGACGACGCCGGCCAGCGCCAAGCCGCCGTACCAGTGGCCCACCATCGCCGTGGCGAATGTGATCATGCGCCGCGCCACCCCGCCATGCGTCAGAAAGTTACCGGCGAGAATAAAGAACGGGATCGCCATGATTTCGAAATTTTCGATGCCCGTGAACAGTTTCAACGCCACCGCTTCGATCGGCACCTGGGTCAGCGTGAATAGGAAAGTGAGCACGCTGAGACCGAGCGCGATCGACACCGGCATGCCGGTGACCATCAAGGCGAACAGCAGTGCAAAGATCAGCGTGCCGCGCGCAGCCGGTCCAAGATCGACGATGCCGTACTTGCCGGCGAAGCAAAGCGCCACCAGCAGGATCGGCACGGCGATCAGCAGCTGGGAAATCGTGCGGCCGCGCTGCGGATTGGGCTCACTGGCCTGGATGGCACCCGAGACGGTCATGTGGGGATTGTCGCCGCTTTGCTCTCCGCCTCAAGGCCTTTGACCGCCGCGTGGTCGTGGGCAGGCAGCTCGCCGGTTTTGGCGTAAGCCCAGGCCACCTGCAGGAACCGGAAACACATCAAGTAGGACCCCAGCGGCACACACAGGTAGACGATCCACATCGGCACCTCGAGGTCTTGCGATACCTGGCCGATCCCGCCAATGTGCCAAACCAGGTAGGCCCCGAGCGATCCGACCACGCCGGTAAACAGCGCACCGCACAGCAATCCGAACAGGATCACCTTGCGCCGCTGCTCGACGCCTAGCATGTTGATGAACACGTCGACGCCGACGTGAATGCCGGTGCGCACGCCGTAGGCCGCGCCGAACTTTGCCATCCACACGAACATATAAATGCAGAGTTCTTGCGCCCAGGTGAAATCCCAGGTGCGCGCATAGGCGTAGAGCGCGGGCACTCCGGTTGCATATCTTTGAATGATGGCGAGGAAAATGATGATGGTGGCCGCGGCCATGAGGGCCGCAATCAGCACCTCCTCGAGCCGATTGAGAATTCGCACCACCACCGGCGTCGTTACTCCCTAGGCATAACGCGCCGCAGACCATCGGTCGCCGGCGCGCTCGCTTGTTGTGAGCCTTGGACCGCTATTGTGTCATGCCGGCTTGAAATCGACCACCTTGTAAAGCGCCTCGATGGTCTGCTTGCCGATCCGCTTCTCCATCTCCCTGTGCACGGGCAAAACCGCGTCCACCCAGGATTTGCGTTCCGCGGGAGTGAGCGAATAGACCTGCACCTTACCGGTCTTCTTGATGTCCTCGAGGGCGTCGTCGTTCTCTTTTTTGGCGATCGAGTCAAAATAGGCGCTCGCCTCCGCCATGGCCTTGTCGAGGCCCGGGCGCACGTCGGCGGGCAGGCCGTCCCAGAAGGCCTTGTTGGCCACCACGGCATAGGAAAGATGCCCGTGGTAGGAGACGGCGATGTACTTCACGACTTCGAAGAACTTCTGGGTCCAGAAATTCGAGGGCACGTTCTCGAGGCCGTCAACCACGCCCGTTTGCAGCGCGTGGTACACCTCCGAGAAGGCCATCACCTGCGGGATCGCGCCCCACGCCTTGGTGGTGGCGTCGAGCACCTTTGAGCCCTGGATGCGCAGCTTGAGCCCTTGGAAGTCCTTGACGTCGCGGATCTGGCGGTTGGCGCCCATCACGTGGAAGCCGTTGTCCCAATAGGCAAGGCCCTTCACGCCCTTGCTTTCGAGCTTGGAGAACATCTGCTTGGCAAGCTCGCTCTTGGCGAACGCTCGAAACGCCGCCTCATCGTGGAAAATAAAGGGCAGATCGAGCGCCTCGAATTCATTGAAGCCGAGCGGCCCGAACTTGGAGGTAGATGGCGCCAGCAACTGTACCGCCCCCAATTGAAGGGCCTCGAGTTCTTCCTTGTCCTTGTACAAGGACGAGTTGGCGTAGACCTCGATCTTGACCTTGCCGCCGGTATACTTCTCCGCCAGCTCCTTGAACTTCTCGGAAGCCTTGCCCTTCGGCGCGTCGGTCGCCACCACGTGACTGAACTTGATGACGATCGGGGCCTGCGCCGTCGCCGCCGGGATCCCGGTCGCCGCCGCGGCCACCAGCGCACCCGAACCCGTTAGCACTTCGCGTCTGTTCATGTTGCGACCTCCTTGTCGTTTCACTCGCCTGTCCATCCGGAGGACATCGTTGTCGCCGGTTATAGCGGCCGCGGGCGAGGCTGACCACGGATACCTTCGTTGCGTGGGCCGGATCGGGGCCGCGGCAACGGCTGCGCCGCGCGCTGGGCGACCACCCAGCCACGCCCGTCCGCCCCCGGCGGAGCGCAAAAGGGATCGGGCCCACAAAGGAAAGGAGAGGGCGCCAGCACGAGCCCGAACCGTTCGGCAGCCGCGGGGACAGCGCAGCCTGGCAGGCACTAGACCTC
>DASTMQ010000606.1:0-2611 GCA_035714005.1 Hyphomicrobiaceae bacterium | reverse complement strand
GGTCCTGCTTTTTGATCTCTTCCGTATTCGGGGCATTGGGGGCCTGGGCCCTGGCTCCCCCCGCCAGCGCGGCACCCGCGAGCATCATCGATCCGAAGGCCAAAGCGGCAACGAGTCTTTGCATGACAATCACCCTTCCAGCACCTACGAGCCCGGTATCTCCAGGTCTCTCAAGATCGCGCGCGCCGCCGGCTGAGGCCCTGATCGCGGCGCCCCGATGCGAAAGCGGGACCGACGGGGCGACGCCAGCGTTGGCGCAAGCGCTTCGCCGAGGGGAAACGTGGGTTGTGGCGGGAATGTTCCCGTGCGCGGGCCGCCGCCTTCCGCCTGCGGCGGCATGGGGCCTTGCCGACCGCTGGCACCGCGATGAAGCCGCCCGTTAGGCCGTCGGCGCCCGCTTGCCGCCAGTCCTCGCCCGGCAGTGGCCGTTGCGCCGGCCACCCGCCACCCCGGAAAAAGCGGCCTTGGGGCTCGCGCCGACGCGCGGTTTTATTCGGCGGGTGCTACCGAGCCGCCGCCGACGCGGCCTTTGCGGATTTCCTTGTCGAGCCAGAGGCTGTGGTGCTGACGGGCCCAGTTGACGTCGACCTCGCCCTTGCCCATGGCCTCGAAGGCGCCCTGCATGCCGATCGTGCCGATGTAGATATGGGCCAGCATGATGGCGATGAACAGCATGCCAACAATGCCGTGCACCATCTGCGCCGTCTGCATGCCGGTGACGTCGGTCGCATAAAACGGGAACATCAACAAGTAGCCGGTGACGGCGGCGGCACCACCGCCCAGCACCACCACCCAGTAGATCATCTTTTGCCCGGCATTGAAGCGCCGCGCGGGGGGATGAGCCTTGCCGACGATGCCACCGCCCTCCCTGATCCAGCGCACGTCCGTGCCGGAGGGAAAGTTCCAAGCGATCCACAGCAAGAACATCAAGACCACGCCGAGGGTGAAGGGAAAGCTCAGGTAGTTGTGGGCGTACTTTGCCCACTGCGCCCAGCCGGCAAAAGCTTCGGGTCCGATCAGCGGGGTCAATAGCTCCTTGCCAAAAGTGACGTTGAGCCCGGACAACGCCAACACGATAAAGCAGGTTGCCGTCATCCAGTGCACGAAGCGTTCGAAGGCGTTGAAGCGCACCAAGGTGCGTCCCGATCGGCCGGCTTCGATCCGCACCATGCCGCGGATCAGGTAGAACAGCAGCAGTACGGCCAGCATGCCGAGGATCACGATCGCTCCGATCCAGCGCAACGTCACCTGGTGGAACTGTCGCCATTCGCGCCCGGCGGGCTGCTCGAGCACCCTCGTGCGGGCATCGGGCAGGGAACTGCGGCCCTGAATCCTTTGCAGCTCCTTCAAGAGCTCCTGTTCCTTGACCGATTGTGCCGTCGGATTGACCGAACTCGGCTGCTGCGCCGCGGCGGGGGGCGTTACTGCGGCGGCCAGCCACAAGCAGAGAGCGGCAATCAAGGATCGCAAAACGAAGCCCATGCGCGCCATTCCCAAGCACTCCCTATTAGTGTGTGCACCCTTTTGTCTTGTGTCGCCTGCGGAGCGATAAAACCGCGCTCAAGAGGCGATGGTCTCGCGATAGGCCGTCTGCCAACCCCAGGCTCCCGAGGTGTAGCCACGCCGCACAACGCGCTCCTTGTAGATCTGGGCGATGATCTCGCCGTCGCCGGCCAGCAGCGACTTGGTCGAGCACATCTCGGCGCACAAGGGCAGCTTGCCCTCGGCCAGGCGGTTTGAGCCATAGCCGGTGAACTGACCGTTCTCGCGGCTGCCGTATTCGGCGGCGCTCAGGTCGGTCTCCGGACCGCCGGCGCAGTAAGTACATTTGTCCATCTTACCGCGCGAGCCGAAGTTGCCGACCTTAGGATACTGCGGCGCCCCAAATGGGCAGGCGTAGAAGCAGTAGCCGCAGCCGATGCACAGATCCTTCGAATGCAGCACGACACCGTCGGCGGTCGTGTAGAAGCAGTTGACCGGGCAAACGGCGGCGCACGGGGCGTCGGTACAGTGCATGCAGGCCATGGAGACCGAACGCTCGCCCGGTTTACCGTCGTTAATGGTGACGACGCGCCGGCGATTGATGCCCCAGGGTATATCGTGCTCGTTCTTGCAGGCGGTGACGCAGGCGTTGCACTCGATGCAACGATCTGCGTCGCAGAGAAACTTCATTCGTGCCATGGTCGTCCCTCCTTACGCCGCTCTGACTTGGCACAGAGTAGCTTTTGGCTCTTGCATGCCGGTCACCGGATCGAAGCCGTAGGTCGTGAGTGTGTTGACGCTCTCGCCCAGCACGACCGGGTCGGCACCCTTCGGATACTTGGCGCGCAGATCCTCGCCCTGGTACCAGCCGCCGAAGTGGAACGGGCACCACGTCACGCCCTTGCCCACCCGCTCGGTGACCAGCGCTTTGACGCGGGCGCGCGGCTTGGTATCGGCCGCACCGTACACCCACACCCAGGCGCCATCGGTGATGCCGCGCTCGGCTGCATCGGCAGGATTGATCTCGATGAACATGTCCTGCTGCAGCTCGGCGAGCCATTTATTCGAGCGCGTCTCCTCGCCGCCACCTTCGTATTCCACCAGCCGCCCCGAGGTGAGGATGAGGGGA
>DASTMQ010000605.1:0-18900 GCA_035714005.1 Hyphomicrobiaceae bacterium | reverse complement strand
GCCGCCCTGCGCGGGTGCCTTGCCCGCCCGCAGCGTGAAGGGAATGAAGAGCGCGCCCGCAGCCTTTCGTAGCGCTTGCCGCCGGGTGACCCGCACGTGGGGGTGAGCCATGCCTTCCTCCTGATCGCCCCGGGTGACGTGGTCGCCATGCGCGATCCGCCCGGCCTTTGTTGCTTTCTCACTGCCTCAGCGCCCGTCTCGCTCGCTAGCGCCGTCGCGCGCGGCGGGTGTAGCCCCCGCGGGGGCCGAACATTGACACGGGTTTCGCGCGCCCGAGCAAGCAACGCAGCGTAGCTCAAACCATAACTGAAGCGACATAAATCGGCGCCCTGCTAGTCCGCAAACGATGCGACGGCGGCAACGAAAAAGACGATGCTGGCGCGCTCAGTTTGGCCCGTCAGTTTGGCCCGTCAGTTTGGCCCGTCAGTTTGGTCCGTCAGTTTGGTCCGTACTTGGCGGCGATTTTGCGCACTTGCGCAATGATGAGTTTGACGGCCGGCGACACGTCCGCATGCCGCCGGCTGACGATTCCCGCCTCGCGCGAAAATTGTAACTGCTCGTGGTCGAGGGCGACGATGCCCTGCGCCTCGGCCTGGGCGAGGATTTGCGTCGTGGTCAGCGCCAGGCAATCGGTCATGCGCAAGGTGGCCAGCATCAGGGACAAGGAATCGGTTTCGACCGCCAGCAAGGGTTCGGCCAAATTGGCGAGCATGAAGCAGCGCTGCAGCCGTTGCCGCACGAGCTCCTGCCGACCGGGCAGGATCCAACGCTGCGCCGCATAGTCGGCAAGCGAGCGCTCGCGCTTTCTCGCCAAGGGATGCTCCTTGCGCCCCACCACCCGGATCACGTCGCTGCTCAGCCGCATAAAACGCAAATCCGGATCGATGCGGTTGTCCGGCAGCGCCCCGACCACCACGTCGAGCTCCCCCATCCGCAGGCGGCCGATCAGGCGGTCGGGGAAGCCAGTATCGACCGTGAAGCGAATATTGGGGTTTTGCTGCATCACCCGGGCGATCGATTCCGGCAGGTGCCGGCTCAGCCAGGAAGGGCCGGCACCGATGCGCGCGTGCCCGAGCTTGCCGCCGGCAATGCCCAAAACCTCGGAGCGCGCGTCGGACAGCTGCGTCTCGATCACTTTGACGTGGTGCAGCAGCGCGCGGCCGGATTCGGTAAGCTCGATGCCGCGCCCGCGACGGTGATAGAGCTTGGTGCCGAGTTCTTTCTGCAGCCGATGCATGCTTTTGGAGAGCCCAGGCTGGGTGATGTTCATCGCCTCGGCGGCGTGACTAAGGTTGAGGCGCTCGGCGGTTGCAAGAAAGAGCTGCAGCTGACGGTAATCCATACTATGTCTCGGTAGTCATGGTTCTTGCTACCCTCCGTCAATTGCCCTGATCGTGCAAGGTCTGCACGATTCCGCGGCACCGCCGGCGCCACAAATGCACGAGGCGCAGCCTGCGTGCCGCCATCGATCGGCGCCGGTCGAGCGCGGGCCTCTGCGGTAGAGTGTTGGGGGGCCGTCGTCCGCCAATAGGGAGACTGCGATGCCACTCGCTCGACGATCGCTGATCAAGGCCTTCGCGGCAGGCACGGCAGCCGCTTGGCTCGCCCGGCCCGGCTGGGGGCAAAATGCCGGCCCGACGCAGGCGAGCGAAATCGACCTCGACAAGGCCAAGGCCGAAGGCAGGGTCGTACTCTATACCAGCCTCGACACCCAGATCGTCGATGCAATCAACGCCGCATTCAAGCAGAAGTACGGCATCGACGTGCAGTACTTCCGCGGCGGCTCGAGCGACGTCACCTCGAAGGTTCTGGCCGAGGCCGATGCCGGTCGGCCGCAGGCCGATATGGTCGACGCATCGGATTTGGCCGCCCTGCTGTTGATGAAAGAGCGCGGGTTGCTCAAACCCTTCGCCTCGGCGGCGATGCCGGCCGTCGCCAAGGAGCTGCGTGACACCGATGCGACCTGGATCACCGACCGGCTGACGCAGGCGGTGATCCAATTCAATACCAAGGAGTTCGGCGCTCAGCCGCCCGCCAGCTGGGCCGACCTCGGCAACAGCGCCATGCAGGGCCGCCTCGTCTACTTCTCGAGCGCCAACGGCGACGGCGCCCCGCGCATCTACACGCTCGCCAGGCATTTAGGGTGGGATCTGGTCAAGGCGATGGCCGCCACCAAGCCGCTGCGCGTACAGACGCCGCAGATCATCACCCAGGTCCTGGAACGCGGCGAACGCGGTGCCGGCTTTTTGCAGAACGACAATATTGCCTGGCGCTCCAAATTGCAGGGCAAGCCAACCGACTTCGTCTTTCCCGGCGAAGGCGTCCCCAGCGAGATCGGCGCCTGCGGACTGTTGCGCAGCTCAGGGCGGCCGCACGCGGCTGCCCTGTTCTACGAGTGGTGGATGGGGTCGGAGGGTCAGGCCATCCTGGTCAAAGGCGGCAAATATTCGAGCCGCCTCGACGTGGCCCCGCCCGAGGGCAGTACGCCGCTCGCCAAGCTTAAGCTCTTGACCCTCGACTATGCCGAGTACAAGCGCGACAAGGGCAAGATCCTCGACCAGATCGCGAGCATCTTCGGTGGCGAATGGGGCAATTGAAACCTCACCGGCGTGGGACCGTCAGCTGAATGATGGGGCGCATGCAGGCTGCCGTAGGAGCCGGCGCGTCGCCTGACGCCCAGAGCATGCCGGCGGCCCAGCCAGCCCCCTATCTCAGCGCGCAAGCGCTCGTGCTCGGCGTGGCAGTGGCCGTGCTGCTCGTGCTGGTCGGCTACCCCTTGCTTTGGCTGCTGTTGGGCGCCTTCGGCCTGCCGCAGGGGTTCGGCCTCGAACACCTTGAACGCGCCTTCACGCGACCCCAGAACTTCGCGGCTTTGCTCAATACCCTGGAACTGGCGCTCGGCGCCGGCGCGCTCAGCATTCTGTTCGGCGTGCCGTTGGCCTGGGCAACGGCGCGCAGCGATATGCCCTGGCGCCGCCTCGTGCACGCGCTGGTGGCGCTCTCCTACATTACGCCGCCTTACCTGACCGCCCTTGCCTACATTGTTCTGCTTGGACCCGATGCCGGACACCTCAATCGGCTGTTGCGCACACTGTTTGGCTTCCAGTCGGGCCCCCTCAATATTTTCAGTATGCCCGGCGTCATCTTCGTGATCGGCATCCACGTCTTTGCCTTCACCTATTTTCTCACCTACAGCGCGCTGAAATCGGTCGACGCCAGCTTGGAGGAATCGGCGCAGATGCTGGGCGCAAGGCCATGGCAGACCACCTTGCGCATCAATTTGCCGCTGGTGGCACCGGCCATTACCGGTGGGGCGCTGTTGGCGGCAATCGATTCAATGGCGCTGTTTGGTCCGCAGGCCATCATCGGTTCGCCGGCGCAGATCGTCTTTCTGCCGACGCGCATTTACGCCACCATCGGCGGCTATCCGCCGCGCTGGGGCGAGGCCTCGGCGCTGTCGTTGCTGCTCGTGGCCTTGACGGTGGCAGGCCTGGCCCTGCAGCGCGGCTACTTGGAGCGGCGCTCCTACATCACCGTGGCTGGCCGCGGCGTGCGCACCAGCACCGCTGTCCTCGGCGCCTGGCGCTGGCCGTTGCTTGCCTATTGTCTGCTGCTGGTATTCTTCAGCGCCGCCGCGCCGGTGGGCGTGTTGGCGCTGACCGCCGTCTCCCACAGCTGGACGGAACCGCTTTCGCTCGCCAACCTCACGCTGCAACACTTCTATACCGCCCTGTTCCAGGACCAGGTCTCGGTGCGGGGCATTGTCAACAGTTTCAAGCTGGCGACGGCGGCTGCCATCCTGGCCGTGCTCATCGGTGCCGCCGTCGCCTATCTCGACGTGCGCAGCAAGGTCCGGGGACGCCGGCTATTGGACTACCTGGCGATCCTACCGCTGGGGCTGCCGGGCACGGTCATGGCCGTGGGCATTCTGCTCGCCTTCATTCGGGTACCGTTGCCGATCTACGGCAGCATCGCCATTCTCCTCATCGCCTACGTCGCCCGCTTCCTGCCGCTGGCGACGCGCAGCGCCAACGCAACCTTCCGCCAAATCGACCCCAGCCTCGAGGAAGCCGGCCGGGCCACCGGTGCCTCGTGGTGGCACGCGGTGCGCCGCATCCTGCTGCCGCTGGCGCGGCCGGGATTGCTGGTGGCCTTCCTGCTGGTGTTTATCCCGGCTTTCGGCGAATTGAGCGCCACCATTCTGCTCTATACCGGCGGCACGGAGACGATCGCGATCGCCATTTACCGCCTCAACGATCTCGGGCAGCTCGAAGTCGTCTCGGCGCTCGCCATCTTTACGATCGTTGTGGTCTTGGCCCTGACCGGTCTCATCAGTTGGCTGTCGGGCCCGGACCGCAGCTTCGCCGCGGCGCCCCCGGTCAGAGGCTGACGACGATGGCCTTCATCGACATCGTCGGCATCGCCAAACGTTTCGGCGGCCTTTCCGCCTTGCTCGGCGTCGACCTGGCGGTCGAAGAGCGCGAATTTATCACCCTGCTCGGCCCCTCCGGATGCGGCAAGACCACCATGCTGCGAACGCTCGCGGGCTTCCTCACGCCGGATGCCGGCACGATTAAAGTGGCCGGCCGCCTGCTTTCTTCACCCCGCGGTGTGCTGGCGCCCGAACAGCGCCGCATGGGTATGGTGTTTCAGAACTATGCGGTGTGGCCGCACCTGTCGGTGTTCGAGAATGTGGCCTTCGGGCTCAGAATCGCCAGGGTCGCCCAGGCTGAGATCGCGCAACGGGTCGCTCGCGTGCTGGCAGCGGTCGGCCTGGAGGGCCTGGAGGGGCGGCACCCAGGCCAACTTTCCGGCGGACAGCAACAGCGCGTGGCGCTAGCGCGGTCGCTGGTGGTCGAGCCGACCATCCTGCTGCTCGACGAGCCGTTATCCAATCTTGACGCCAAGTTGCGCGAGCGCATGCGCGGCGAGCTCAAAACCCTACAGCGGCGCACGGGCATCACCTTTATCCACGTCACGCATGACCAAGCCGAAGCCATGGCCCTGTCCGATCGCATCGTCGTCTTCAACCAGGGCGCCGTGCAACAGGTCGGCACGCCCCGCGAGGTCTACGAACGTCCGGCCAACCTGTTCGTGGCCGATTTCATGGGGCTCGTGAACAAGCTGCCGGGCACGGTGATCGCCCAGACCGCGGACAAGGCGCGGGTACGTATCGGCGCACAAACGCTTGATGCCGAACTGAGCCACGGCCTCGCCGGCCCGCTCAAGACCGTCACCGTCGCCATTCGCCCCGAGGCCATCCGCCTCGGCACCGCCGCGCCAGATGTGCCGGCAAACGTCTTGCGCGGGCGACTGCTGGAGAGCGCCTTTCTCGGCAACATCGTCGACCATCAGGTCGACGTTGACGGCATGCTGGTGCGGGTACAAGGCGACCGCCGGCACGGGCTTGCCGCCGGTAGCGCGGTGGCGCTGACCATTGCCATCGGCGATTGCGTCGTCATGCGAAGTGATGGGGATTGAGGATTTGGCAGGACAGATCATGCAACCGAGAAATTTGCTTTTCATCATGTCGGACGAACACAGCCGGCGCGTGCTCGGCTGTCATGGCCATCCCATGATCAAGACGCCCAATCTCGACCGGCTT
This sequence comes from Hyphomicrobiaceae bacterium, assembly GCA_035714005.1. GTDB lineage: Bacteria > Pseudomonadota > Alphaproteobacteria > Rhizobiales > Hyphomicrobiaceae > AWTP1-13. Next base: position 13,295 of record DASTMQ010000605.1, on the reverse strand, counting down.
GCCGGCCGTGGCGTGCGCTTTACCGACGCCTACTGCAATTCGCCGATCTGCGTGCCGTCGCGCGCCAGCTTTCAAACCGGCCGCTATGTGCACGAGATCGGTTTCTGGGATAACGCCAACCCCTACGACGGCAGCGTCCCGTCCTGGGCGCATCGCCTAAAGGCGGCGGGCCATCGCGTCGATTCCATCGGCAAACTGCATTTCCGCGGCGCCGAGGACGACAATGGCTTCAGCAAGGAGCACATGCCGCTGCATGTGGTGGACGGGATCGGCGACCCGATCGGCATGCTGCGCGATCCACCGCCGCCGCGTCGCGCCGCCTTGCGCCTTGCCGCGGAGGCCGGCTGCGGGGAATCCAGCTATCAAGGCTACGATGACCGGATCACGCTCGCCGCCGAGACCTGGCTGAGGGAACGCGCCACCGGCAAGGAGGCAAAGCCCTGGGTGTTGTTCGTCTCGCTGGTGTGTCCGCACTTTCCGCTGATTGCCCGCCCCCGCTGGTACAACCTTTACGCCGAGGACGAGGTGCCGTGGCCGAACCTTTATGCCGACAGCGAGCGCCCGACCCACCCTTACCTGCAGGCGATGCGCGCCTGCCAGATCTATGACCAGGGCTTCGACGAGCCCAACAAGGTGCGCAAGGCGATCGCCGCCTACTTCGGCCTGGTGAGCTTTGTCGATCACAACGTCGGCCGGCTGCTGCAATGTCTTGAGGACAATGACCTCGCCGGCTCAACGCGCGTGATTTACACCAGTGACCACGGCGACAACCTCGGCAGCCGCGGCCTGTGGGGAAAATCCAACATGTACGAGGAATCCGCGGGGGTGCCGATGATCATGGCCGGACCCGACGTGCCAGCCAATGTCGTGTGCCGCGAGCCGGTCTCGTTGCTCGACTGCTATCCCACCATCCTAGCCTCGGTCGGCCTGCCGCGCCATGCCGCGGACACCCACCTCCCCGGCGCCCCCTTGCTGGACGTCGTCGCCGGCAGGGTGCCGGCGCGCACGGTGATGAGCGAGTACCACGCCGCCGGCGCCGTTACCGGCGCCTTCATGATCCGCAAGGGCAAGTTCAAGTTCATCTATTACGTCGGCCTGCCGCCGCAGCTGTTCGACCTCGAAGCCGATCCCCAGGAAACGCGGGACCTGGCGCCGCTCGCCGGCTATGCCGGCCTCGTCGCCGACTGCGAGGCCCTGCTGCGCCAGATCGTCGACCCGGAGCGGGTCGATACCCAGGCGCGCCAGGACCAGGCCGCCCGGATTGCCGCTCTCGGCGGCCGCGAGGCGATCCTGGCCAAGGGAAGTTTCGGTCACTCGCCGGTTCCCGGCACCGAACCCGTCTACAGCTAGGACCGGACGCCCCTTGCGCTCCCCGCCGACAGTCAAGGTTGCGCACGAAGCCTGCTGCTGGCCGCCAACGGCGGCGGGGGGCGAACCGCCCAGCGCGGCGCCGCGCGCCGTCGGCACCGCGGCCGAGCGGCCGCAGCGCCGCGTGCGCCTGCCCGGCGGCCGCGTTCGCGTCGGCACGCATGAGCAATTGCTGCCGCAGGATGGCGAGAGCCCGCCGCGCGAGGTCAGGGTCGGATCCTTCGCCATCGATCCCTTGGCCGTGACAAACGCCTGGTTTGGTGCCTTCGTGGGTGCCACCGGCTATCGCACGGACGCGGAACGCTACGGTTGGTCGCTGGTGTTTTCCGCCTTTATCGGGGAGGCGGAAGGCGCGCGCATTGGCGCCGACGCACCGCCCTGGTGGCGCCGTGTCGACGGCGCCTGCTGGCAACGGCCGGAGGGGCCGCACTCTGCCCTTGCCGGACGCCTCGCGCATCCCGTCGTGCATGTCTCCTGGAACGACGCGGCGGCCTTCGCTGCCTGGGCCGGCGGCCGCCTGCCAACGGAGGCCGAATGGGAATATGCGGCCGCCGGCGGAAGGCTTGGGGCGCGCTTCCCCTGGGGCGATCGCGAGCCCGACGACAGCGCCTTTCTGCCCTGCAACATCTGGCAAGGGGAGTTTCCGACCAGGAATAGCGGGCGCGACGGCTTTGTCGGTACCGCACCCGCCGATGCCTTTGCACCCAACGGCTACGGTCTCCTCAACATGTCGGGCAATACCTGGGAATGGTGTGCCGAGGCGTTCCGCGTGCGCTCGCTGACGCGCGCGGCCAAGGCGCGCAATTGGGCGGCCTCGCGCGGCAAAGAGCGCCTCCTCAAGGGAGGCTCATATCTGTGCCATCGTTCCTATTGCTATCGCTATCGCATCGCCGCACGCACCGGTGCCGCGGCCGACAGTTCGACGGGACACGTCGGCTTCCGCCTGGTGTTTGACGACTGACCCGCCCGCCGATCCCAAGCAGAAGCCAACAGTGAGACCCATGCGGCCCGCCAACCTCGTCGTCATCATGTCGGATGAGCATCACCCGCGCGCCATGGGCGTCGCCGGGCATCCCTTGGCCATCACGCCCAACCTCGACCGCCTGGCCGCGCGCGGCCTGCGCTTCGATGCGGCCTACTGCAATTCGCCGATTTGCGTGCCGTCACGTGCCTCCTTCGCCACCGGCCGCTATGTGCACGAGCTTGGCACCTGGGACAACGCCATGGCCTATGACGGCAGCATTCCTGGTTGGGGCCACGCCCTGCAAAGGAGCGGGCACCGCGTCGATGCGATCGGCAAACTGCACTACCGCCGCGCCGACGATCCCACCGGCTTCGACCATCAGTATCAGCCGATGCACATTTATGGCGGTCACGGCATGGTCTGGGGCGCCTTGCGCGACGGCAAAGCCGATTTCAGCGAGCGGGCGCACATGATGCTAAAGCCGATCGGCGCCGGCACCTCAAAATACAACGTCTACGACGACCGCATTGCCAGCGAAGCGGAAACCTGGCTTGCCCAACGCGCCGGCGAAGCGGCCGAACGCCCGTGGGTGCTGTTCGTCGGCTTCGTGGCTCCGCACTTTCCGCTGACCGTGCCGCAGCACATTCTCGACCTCTACCCGCCGGAGAGGATGCCGCTGCCGCGTCTGCATCCAAGCCGCGGCCATCCTCGCCACCCGTGGCTTGAAGCCCAGCACCGCATGCACCCCGTCGACGATGCCCTCGACGAGAACGGCCGTCGCCTAGCGACCGCCTGCTACTTGGGCCTGTGCACCTGGGTCGACACTCAGGTCGGCCGCATCATCGACGCCTTGGCGAGGACCGGCCTCGCCGAGACCACGCGCGTGATCTACACCAGCGACCACGGCGACAACGTCGGCGCCCGCGGCATGTGGGGAAAGAGCACGCACTACGACGATGCCGTGGGCGTGCCGATGCTGATCGCCGGACCCGATGTCGCCGCGGGCCGCGCCTGCGCGACCGCCGTCAGCTTGATAGATCTGGCGCCCACCATCCTGGCCGCGGTCGGTGAAAACCCCTACGACTGGAGCGACCGTCTGCCCGGCCGCTCCTTGTTCGAAATCGCCGCCGCACCCTTTGATCCGCAGCGCACGGTGTTTTCCGAGTACCACGCGTTCGCGTCACCATCCGCCGCCTTCATGCTGCGCGACGGGCGCTACAAGTACAACTACTACGTCGGTTATCAGCCCGAGCTGTTTGATCTGAACCGGGACCCCAACGAGGAGCGCAATCTGGCGGCCAGCGCCGCACACGCCGACATTGTAGCCCGGCTCGACGATCAGCTGCGCGGGATGCTCGATCCGGAGGCCACCGACGCCCGCGCCAAGGCGGACCAAGCGGCGCTGATCGAACGCTACGGCGGCCCGGCCAAGGCCTTGCATATCGGCGCCCCGGGCGCGACGCCGGCTCCGGTTTAAGCGCCAGGAGGTGGCGCGCCTCAGGCCGCCACGCCGAGAAAGGTCATGCGCTGGGCGTTGTGACCGATATTGTGCGGCTGGCGCTGAGCCCTGAAGCCGTGCCGGCGCAGCACCTGCAAGACCTCTTCCTCATCGAGTTGCAGAAAGCCCGAGCGCTGTCGGATCTTGCGGTAGGGCGAGAAATAGGACCGCGCCAGGCCGAACAGGGCGGGCAGCAGAAAGCCCGCACCGGCGGCGAACTTGACTAGCTCCAGCGCGTCGCGAACGGGCCCGACCTGGCGCGGCACGATGTCGGCCAAAAGCAGCACGCCCCCGGGCTTGAGCTTCTCGCCCGCCTGCTTCAGCAGCGCATCGAACTGCGGCCTGGAAAGGTACTGGACCACGGAATTGACAACGATCATGCCAAGGCTGTGCACGCCAAGCGCCTCGAACTCTTGCGGGGAGATGATGGTTATGTTGCGCCGGCCGGCGTAGCGCGCCGCTAAGCGCTCGCGCACGCGCGCTGAAGCATCACACAGAAACAGGTGAGCGCAGGCCTCGGCGAGCCTGACGGCGGCCAGTGTGTCGCCGCAGCCATAGTCCAAGAGGCTCACGTCGCCGGCCGGCAGGTAGGCGAGGATGTCGCGCGTCACGCCCTCGTCGTGCAGGCGCCGGTGGCGGTCACTGACATAAAGCGACGTCTCTTGGTTCCAGTACTGAGCCCAGCTCACGATGTCTCCACTCTGTGCACCCCGCGTTAGACATCGACGCGTCGCGGGGCCGGAAGACCCTATCCTGTCCCGCTGCCGGCGTCTTGCCGCGGCGCACGCGCCGCCTTGGGGCAGCCTGCAAGCCGGCGGCGGCGTCGCGGGCGCACACGGCGCCGCGGGGAGTGCACCCCTGCCGCTTTCGCGCCCGCAACAAAACGCCAGCGCCGGAGGAGATCGCGGGTGGCGAAGAGGTTTGGCTCACGCCTCGCCAACCGCAAGCAGGTTCAAAAACAACGAGCGCGCAGCGTTGGCGGCATGCCAAGGCGGCCGTGGCGCAGCCGCCGCGCGGGCGGCGGCGGGCCGTGCAAGGCCGGGCCTCGAGGCCGGGCGCCACGGTCAGCGCACAAAGGCCGTGTCGCGGCAGCGCGAGAGGCCTCGACCACAGCGAGCCAGCACCGCCATCTACAACTTTCCTCACCGCCTGTCGCAGATCCGCAACGGTTAACCGACCGCGCCTTCCGCGAGCCTGGGCAACGGTGCCCGTTCCGCGCGGGCGTTCCCGGGAAGACGCGCCCGAACCTTGTTCGTTTTGACGCGTTGCCTGGAATCGCGCGGCGCCCTAATCGTCCTCTCAGACATGCTGACGCAACCGATCCTCGACGGCGCCACGACGGCCGCGCTCCTGGCTGCTGCGCTAAGCTGCCCGGCTGGCGTGCGCGCCGATCACCGATCGCCGACAGCAGCGGGAGAAGCCGAGCACGGACGGCGCGGACCATGACGGAGCTCTCCCAGGTCAGCACGGCCTTGCCCGGCTGGCGCGCCCGCCTGGCGATCGGCTCAGAAACACGGTTTCTGCGTCTCCTGGTGGTGCTGGCCGGACTAGCCTGGGCGGTGCTCTTTATCGTCGTTGGGCTGCGCTACAACCTGCAGATGTTCGCCGATGGCTCGATCTTTTCCTACTCCGTGGCGGTGGCGGATGGCTGGCGCATCCATTGGCACAACATTTCTTGCCGTTTGTTCGTTCTCTTGTTCTGCCACCTGCCCGCCGAGGCCTACGTCAAGCTGACCGCCGATCCCCGCGGCGGCATCGTTATCTATGGTTTTTTATTCTTCGGCGCCCAGCTCTTCGGCCTCGCCGCCACCTACCTGCTCGACCGTTCGAAGCATCGCATCCTCTTCACCTACGCCTGCGGCTCGACCGCCACCCTTTGCCCCCTGGTGTTCGGCTTTCCCACCGAGATGTGGATTGCGCATGCCCTGTTTTGGCCGACGCTCGCCATTGTCCACATGGGACGCGGCCCGCTCGCGGGACCCGCCGCCTTCGTGGCTTTGCTGGCGCTGATTTTGAGCCACGAGGGGGCCCTGATTTTCGCCGCCGCCATCCTGGCCACGCTGCTGTTGGGCAATGCGCGCGGTCTGGCCTGGCAGCGGCCGCTGACCGCCGGCGCGGCGGCGGTGGCGATCTGGATCGCCATTCGCCTCGAGCTGCCGCCCGACGCCTACATCGCCGGCGTGTTGGCCACGGCGGCGCTCAATTTCATCGATTTGAGCAGCCTCGCGCTTGATCCCATGCGGCTGCTCTTGGTCGCGCTCGCGGGCTATGGCCTGGCACTGCTGGCGCTGAGCTGGGCCAAGCTGGAGCGGGCACATTTCTATGCGGCCTTGGCGGTGGTTTCGGTGCTGACGGTGCACGTGCTGACATCCGATACGCGGATCGCCGGCGAAAACCGCTATTATCTGCGTACCGCGCTTTTGACCTTCACGCCGATTTTGGGGGCACTCGCGGTGGCTTACGCGGGCGCCGGCGAGGGCCACCTGCAGCGGGCGCTGCCGCAGCTGCGGCGTTTCTTCAAAGCGCTGGGCAGCGCCGTCGGCATTCGGTGCGCGGCCGGCGCACTGCTGGTGGCGATGTCCGTGCACGTGCTGGAGACGGAAAGGTTCGTCGCCGCCTGGATCAGCTATGAAGACGCCGTGCGCAAGCTCGCGACCGGCACCATGTCCGATCCCGCCCTCGGCGATCCGCGCTTTGTTTCGGCGAACCGGATCCCGGAACGGCTCAACGGCCTGGTCTGGGCCTCGACCACGCATTTTCTCTCCATCCTGGTCGCCCCCGCGTTTGCGCCGGCGCGACTGGTGGTGGATCCGGATGCCAACTATTTCTGGCTCCCATGTCGAACCGCGGCGGCCAACAGCATCGGCCGCCGCGCCGTGCCGCTCGTCACCCGACAACTCGTGCGCAAATACGCCTGCCTGCACCGCAAGCCCTAGAGCGCCGCGGCGGCCGGCGCCACCGAAAGCCAAGCTCGCCGCGCTCGGCGGCGCGGCCCTGGCCGCCGCCACCCACCGCGCCAGGCAAGAACGCGCCAGGCGCGGTCCGGCTGGGCTGCACCAGCGGCCATCGCGCCGGCAGGCGCCCCAGAGTTTAACCCGTTCCTAACGGCCATTTGGCAAGCTTGCCGGCTTGCGGGGCCCGGACCGCTCCCGGTGGCTCCCCAGGGGAGCCCAAGGTCAAGGTCTTATGGTTATGCGTATTTTTTGGCGGCCGTCGCTCGTCTGCTGTCTGGCGCTGGCGGCCGTGGCCGGCGTAACCGCCGCCTGCTCCGGCTCCCGCAACTACGGCAGCGCCAGCCCGCGCCTGGTAGATCCCAACCAACCCATCCCCAAGGGCGGTGGCAGCTACAAGCTGGGCGCGCCCTATCAGATCGACGGGCGCTGGTATGTACCACAGGAAGAGCCCAGCTACGATCGCAGCGGCCTTGCCTCCTACTATGCGGAAGACTTTCATGGCCGCCGCACGTCCAACGGCGAAATCTTCGACATGTGGGCGTTAACCGCCGCCCATCCTACCTTGCCATTGCCGTCGCTTGCCTACGTCACCAACCTGGAGAACGGCCGCACGCTGCTGGTGCGACTCAATGATCGCGGACCTTACGTCAACAACCGCGTGGTCGACTTGTCGCGAGCGAGCGCCCGTTACCTCGGCGTGGAAGGGCCGGGGTTGGCTCGGGTTCGCGTCCGCTACGCGGGCCCGGCGCCGCTGTCGGGCGATGATCGCCGCGAGCAGCGCTTTCTCGCCTCCCAGCCGTGGTTTCAGATCAGGTTGGCACGCGGGCCCAATGACAGCCGCTAGGATTCGAGACTATGCTACGAGCAGAGCGTGCTCGCAGCGCGCGGCATAACTTGGCAAGGGTGGGGCCCGGGACAAACTGCGGTGACGGGATCGACTGCCAGGCAAATCCTGCCGGGGCAATACCATGCGTCGGAACGTGACTGGGTGACGGGACGTGACTAAGTGACGAGACAATGGCATGGCCTGCGGGTCAAAATGATGCGCCTTGGCAGGGCTCGTGCCTCGCGCGGGTGCAAATCCTATTGGCTGTTGGCGTTGGCGCTCATGCTGGCGTGCGCCCTGGGCGAGCCTGGCCCCGCCGCCGCGCAGGCCGAGTTTAGCGTCAAGGCCGCGCAGGCCATCCTGATGGACGCCGACACCGGCGCCATCATGTACCAACGCAATGCCGACGAGCTCATGTATCCAGCCAGCATGAGCAAACTGATGACGCTCACGGTCGTCTTCAAGGCGCTCAAGGCGGGCGAGCTCAAGCTCAGTGATGAGTTCTTGATGAGTGAGAACGCCTGGCGCAAGGGCGGGGCGCCGTCGGGCACCTCGGCCATGTTCGTGCCACTCGGCACGCGGGCCACGGTGGAGGAGCTGATCAAGGGCATTACGGTGCAATCGGGCAATGATGCGGCAATCTCGATTGCCGAAAACATGGCCGGCGCAGAGGACTTGTTCGCCGCGCGCATGACCGAGCAGGCCCGCGCCCTTGGCCTCAATAAGTCCGTCTTTAAGAATGCGACCGGGCTCTACCAGCCCGACCACGTCACCACGGCGCGCGAACTAGCGCTGCTGGCGCGCCACATCATCCAGGACTATCCCGACTACTACGGCTACTTTGCCCTGAAGGAATTCCCCTACCGCAAGCACAAATTCACCAACCGCAACCCGCTCATCAATCTGGTGGCGGGGATCGACGGCCTCAAGACCGGCTTTATCAAGGAATCGGGCTACGGCATCGTCGCATCCGCCAAGCAGGAGGGACGGCGTCTCATTGCCGTGCTCAATGGCTGCAGCACGGCCGAGGAACGCCGTGACGAGGGGCGCCGGCTGCTGGAGTGGGGGTTTAAGAATTTTTCCGAGGTCAAGCTGTTCGACGCCGGCGAGGTGATCGGTCACGCCCGGGTCTGGGGTGGGGAACGCATGTTCGTGCCATTGACCGGCAATGGCGATGTCAATATCTGGCTGGCGCGTCAGCCCGCCAATCCGAAGCTGAGGGCGCAGATCATCTATAACGGTCCCCTGAAGCCCCCGCTGCGCAAGGGCGAACAGGTTGCCAGGCTGCGCGTGACGACGCCCAGCGAGACCACCAACGAGGTGCCCCTCTATGTGGCCGAAGACATCGGCCGAGCCGGCGTGATGCGCCGCGGGCTTGACACGCTGCTATATTTGGCTACCCGCTGGATCCCTTAACAGGGCAGCGTGGCTCGACGGCAATGAAAGCGCCGCCGCCGGGCTTGCGAGCGCCCGGACGCGAGCGCGATGAGATCGGGAAAGTTCATCACCCTCGAGGGCGGCGAAGGCGTCGGCAAGTCGACCCAGGCCACGCTGCTGGTCGAGCGCCTGGCCAAGCGGGGCATCGACGTGATCCTCACACGCGAGCCGGGGGGCTCGCCGTTTGCCGAACGCATACGGGCGCTGCTCCTCGACCCCGGCACGCCGGCGCACGGTGCGCTTGCAGAAGCCTTGCTGTTCTACGCTGCCCGCGCCGATCACCTGCAACAGAAGATCGCACCGCAGCTCGACGCCGGCGGCTGGGTGGTGTGCGACCGCTTCTCCGATTCCACCCGGGTCTATCAGGGCAGCGCGGGCGGCGTGGCCCCCGAGGTGCTCGAGAGGCTCGAAGATTTGGTGGTGAAGAGCCACCGGCCCGACCTCACCGTCCTCCTCGACCTCGATCCGCGCGACGGCCTTGGCCGCGTCAGGCGCCGGGGTGCACCCACCCGCACATCGAGCGAAACCGATCGTTTCGAGCAACGCGAGCTCGAGTTTCACGAGCGCTTGCGCGCCGGCTACTTGGCGCTGGCGCGGGCGGAGCCACAGCGGTGCGTCATCATCGACGCGGCTGAGCCGCCCGAGATCATCGCCGCGGCGGTCTGGCGAGCGGTCGCCGAGCGTCTGCTGGCGGGTGCCGGCTGATGGCCCGCACAGCGACGCCGCCGGAGCTCGAGGCCACTCCCGAGGCCGACCGGCTCGAGGGCTTCCCGCATCCGCGCGAGACGACGACGCTGTTCGGTCACGCCGCGGCCGAGCGGACGCTGGCCGAGGCTTTCGCCGGCGGACAGATGCACCACGCCTGGCTGCTCAGCGGCCGTGGCGGTATTGGCAAGGCCACGTTGGCTTATCGGCTGGCACGGCACGCGTTGGCTGAGCCTCGCGAGCGCGACGCGGAGGCAGCCAGCCTCGATGTGGCGCCCGACACGCGCGCTGCGCGCCAGGTGAAGGCGCTGTCCCATCCCGGCTTGTTGCTGCTGCGCCGTCCCTACGACGCCAGGGCAAAGCGCTTCGCACAGTCGATCCCCGTCGACGAAGTGCGGCGGCTGAAGTCCTTCCTGGGACTGACCAGCGCCGGGGGTAGTTGGCGTGTCGTGCTGATCGACTCGGCGGACGAGCTCAATCTCAATGCCGCCAATGCCGTGCTGAAGTCGCTGGAGGAACCGCCCGCGCGCACTTTGTTTTTGTTGCTCTCGGCGGCACCGAGCCAGCTGCTGCCCACCATCCGCTCGCGCTGCCGGCGTCTCGATCTCGACGAACTTGCCGCTGAGCCCTTGCGCGCGGCCGTGACCGCCGCGCTTGCGGCCCGCGACATGGATCCGCCCGATGCCGCGGCCTGGGGCGAATTGGAGCGCATCGCCCATGGCAGCGTACGCCGCGCCCTGCAACTTGTGGCCGCGGGCGGACTGGCCCTCAACGCCCGCATCGAGCGGCTTGTGGGCTCGCTGCCGCGCCTCGATTGGCAGCTGGCGCACGCGCTCAGCGATGACATGGGCTATGGCGCGCCGGAGCAATCCTTCGCAACCTTTTTCGAGCTCTTTCTCGACCAGCTGGCCCGGTTGGTGCGCGCCCGCGCCACGGGGCAGGGTTCCCCGGCGGAGCGCGACTTGGCCGAACGCCTGATCGCGCCGGAGCGCCTGCCGGCGTGGGCGGAATTCTGGACGACGGCGGTGGCGGAAAAGGCCGATGCCGGTGAACTCAATCTCGACCGCAAGGCGACGCTTACCTCGCTGTTTGCGCGCCTGGAAACCCTCGCCCGCGCCTGAGGCGGGTGCGTTAGCGTTCGCTTGCATTGCCGGTGGCACTGACGGCCTTTTCATGATAGGCCACGCCCGCTTTCTCAAAGCGAAGCACAAGACCATGATCAGCAAGGTTGCTACGATCGTTTCCTGCCCAGGCGCCAGGCCGCGGTGGCGGCGCGGCCGCAGGCGCTAGCTCTGGGCGTCCCGCGCCGCGGACGCCGGTCATGGCCAAAGGATTGAACCGAGGGCGGAACCTGCGACATGAGCGGGAAAGTGCAGTTCTATATCACCACGCCGATCTTTTATCCCAACGGGGTGCCGCACATCGGCCACGCCTATACGGCGTTGGCCACGGACGCCATCGCGCGCTTCGAACGTCTCGACGGCAAGGATGTGTTCTTTCTGACGGGAACCGATGAGCACGGCCTGAAGATGAAGCAGACGGCGATCGCCGAAGGGCTGACGCCGCAGGCGCTCGCCGACCGCAATTCGCAACGCTTTCGCGAGATGATGGTGGCGCTCAACGTCAGCCAGGACGATTTCATTCGCACGACCGAGCCACGCCACCACCGCGCCTCGGAAGAAATCTGGCGGCGCATGGAGAAAGCCGGGGACATCTACCTCGCCAAGTACACCGGCTGGTATTCGGTGCGGCAGGAAGCCTACTTCGACGAAAAAGAAACGACGCTCGGCGACGACGGCGTGCGGCGCGAGCCGCTGGGCTCGCCGGTGGAATGGACCGAGGAGGAAACCTACTTCTTCCGCCTGTCTGCTTTCGCCGAGCGCCTGCTCGCGCACTACGACAAGCACCCCGATTTCATCCTGCCGCCCGAACGGCGCAATGAAGTGGTGAGCTTTGTCAGGGGCGGCCTGACCGATTTGTCGATCTCGCGCACGTCGCTGGACTGGGGCATCAAGGTGCCCACGCCGGCGCGCGCGGCCGCCAAGTCGGCGCCGGAGCACATTATGTATGTGTGGGTCGACGCGCTGACGAACTACATTACCGCGGCCGGCTTTCCCGATGCGGCGGCACCGCGCTGGCGCTACTGGCCGGCGGACGTGCACGTCATCGGCAAGGACATCGTCCGCTTCCACGCCGTGTACTGGCCGGCCTTTCTGATGTCGGCGGGCATCGCCGTGCCCAAGCGCGTGTTCGCGCATGGCTTCCTCTACAACCGTGGGGAGAAGATGTCGAAATCGGTCGGCAACGTGGTCGACCCCTTCGATCTGGTAGGGGGCTACGGCGTCGACCAGGTGCGCTACTTCTTCCTGCGTGAGGCCGCCTTCGGCCAGGATGGCAGCTACAGCCACGAGGCCATCGTCAATCGCATCAACGCCGATCTTGCCAACGACCTCGGCAACCTGGCGCAGCGCTCGCTGGCGATGATCGCCAAGAACTGTGCCGGCACGGTCCCATCTCCCGGCGAGCTCATCGATGCCGACCGAGTCATCCTGGCCGAGGCCGATGCCCTCTATGCCAAGGTCCGCGCCGCCATGGACCGGCAGGGTATCAAGCAATATCTGGATGCGGTGTGGGCGGTGGTGGGCGATGCCAATCGCTATTTCGCCGCCGCCGAGCCCTGGGCCAAGCGCAAGACCGATCCCAAGCGCATGGAAACGATCCTGTACGTGACGGCAGAAGTCGTGCGCCAGGTGGCCATCCTGGCGGCGCCGGTGATGCCGGGTTCGGCCGCCAAACTGCTCGATAGCCTGGGCCAGGACCCCAAGCAGCGCAGCTTTGCGTGGCTGGGCGAAGGCGGCCGGCTCAAACCGGGCCTAACGCTTGCCGCGCCCGTCGCCGTCTTTCCGCGCTACCTGGGCGAGAGCGGCGAGAGCGGCAAGCCGGCCAAACCACCGAAGACCTGATGCTCGTCGATCACCACTGCCACCTCGACTTTCCCGATTTTGCCGATGAGCTCGACGCCGTGCTGGCCCGCGCCCGGGCCGCCGGCGTCGGCGCCATCGTCTCGATCTCGACCCGCCTCAAGCGCTTGGCCAACCTGATCGCCATCGCCGAGGCCAACGACAACGTGTTCTGCTCGGTTGGCACGCACCCGCACCATGCCCACGAGGAGCTGGATGTTCCGCTCGACGAGCTGGTGCGGCTGTCGGCGCACCCCAAGGTGGTGGCGATCGGCGAGGCCGGTCTCGACTATTTCTACGACAACAGCCCGCGTTCGGCTCAGGCCGAGGGCTTCCGTCGCCACATTGCGGCGGCGCGCGCCACGCAATTGCCGCTGGTCATCCACGCGCGCGATGCCGATGCCGACGTCGCCGACATCCTGGAGGCGGAAACGGCCAAGGGCGCGTTTCCTGCCGTGTTGCACTGTTTCACCGGTGGCGAGGACTTGGCCCGGCGCGGCCTCGCGCTTGGTCTTTATATCTCCTTTTCGGGAATTTTGACGTTCAAGAAGTCCGACAGCCTGCGGCAGGTGGCGGCCCTGGT
>DASTMQ010000604.1:0-3197 GCA_035714005.1 Hyphomicrobiaceae bacterium | reverse complement strand
GAAATGACGGCGGCACATCGTTCGCTGCCCTTCGGCACCAAGGTGCTGGTGGAGAATCTTGCCAACGGCCGCTCGGTGGTCGTGCGGATCAATGACCGGGGACCCTTCGTAGGGGGGCGGATCATCGACGTCTCCAAGGCGGCAGCGTCCGCCCTCGGCATGCTCGGCTCGGGCACCGCACGGGTCAAGGTCAGCAGCTCCGGCGGCGGCTCGCCCAAGAGCGCACCCGAGAGCCTCCTCAAGGTCGCGAGCGCCAAAATGGGAAACACCTCCGGCGACTCATCGGCGAGCACGCCGGTCATCAGGTCTGCCAAGATGGAAGGCGCGCCTGCCGGCAAGCCTGCGAAGGTGGCGAGCGTATCCCGCGCCAAGTCTGTCAAGACTGCGAGGGCCTCCAGCAAGCCTGCAAAAATCGTGACCGCGTCAGCGGGCAAGCGCTCGTTCAAGAACGAGAAGCGTGAGGTCGCCGGCATGATGAGAGCCACTCGCGACATCAGCCGCGTCGCCTCTCGGGCCTCTTCCCGCAAGACCTACGCCGCCCTCTCGCGCGGCAACGCACGCAAGTCGGTTGCGGTCGCTTCGAGGGAGTTCAGCAAGGGACGCAGAGGCCAGGCGACGGGCATCGCCCTCGCGTCCTCGGCCAATCCCTATGGGGCCTTTGTGCGGAGCGCGAGCTTCGTCAACTGACGCCGGTCGAAGATTGACGGGCGTCCGTTCGGGCTGCCCGTCCCGAGATCGCGCAAACGCCGGGCGAAAGCCCGGCGTTTGACAGCCTGCAAGCCTGACGGCTCGCCGCTAGTAGTTATAGCGGTACCTGTAGGGCCGGTAGTAGGGGCGATAGTATTTCCCGCCGCCGCAAGAATAGGAGCAATGCTTGACCCCGTAGGACCACCAACAACAATAATAGGCTGGGGTCACGAGCGAGCTGTTAGCCTCGGGCATTGCAGGCGTAGGTGCCGGCGCGGCAAAGGCGCTGACCGCCCCAATGATCGTCCCGGCCGCAATAATTCCCAGCGTTATCAGTCGGATAGGCTTCATCCCACATCCTCCGTTTGCGCATCGCCGCCTCGGCAGCTCGGCGAGCCGATTCAGAACAGCGCCATTAGACGACAAATCAAGCCCAAATGCTCGCAAATACTCTACGACACACAATCGTGAAGACGTCGGGGCGCTTCACCCGGGATGGAATCTGCTGGGCAATTTGCCAAAAAAACTGCATAGTTCGCCGCAGCGGGGTTTGTTGCATAACTGGGGGATAATCATGATCCAACGTGAAGTTGTGATTGCTACGATCGCCTTGGGCGTCATCGTCGCGTTTGCCGCTCTTTCGCAGCCGGTGCAAGCCGCGGGTTGCGTCCTCGTTTCGGCCAAGGCCCGCGGCCTCGGCGAGCATGCGGCTTCCGAGCGGGCGCAGGCCAAGCTGATGCGGCACATCGATCATTGGGCTCACACGAACAAGCTCTCGACCGTGCGCTCCGGACACATTCCGACCTCTTGCAGCAAGGGCAAGGGCGGCGCCCTCTTCGTTTGCGATGCGTCGGCGAAGGTTTGCCCCTAGGACGGGGTCATCCTACTGGGGGGGCATCATGATACGAAGCAAGATCGTTGTTGCCGGCATTCTGTTGAGCGCCGTCGCGGCGGTTGCCGTCGCTGCCGAGCCGGCATTGGCCGGAACCTGCATGCCGGTGAGCGTGAAGGGCCGCGGACCGGATCCGGCCACGGCCACCACCAAGGCGGCAGTCAAGCTGACGGAGCGTGCCGCGCAGCTCCGCGGCAAGGTCAAGAACAGCTCGACGAGTTGCCAAAAAGGACCACCCGGCGGCTTTGTATGCACCACTTCGGCGGTTGTCTGCCCCTAAGGCTCAATCGCCGCTATCGGCGGCCACTGACGTAATGGTAACGTGTTGAAAGCTAGGCTGAGGCCGAATCGGACCAACCAGGGACTCATATTTGCCATGTTCAAGCGCTTCGCCTCTTCCTGGCTTCTCGCCCTGGCTGCTCTCTTGACGGCCAGTTTCTTGTTCGGTTGGCCGGCCAGCCAGGCGCAGGCTCAGCAGTCGGTTCGCATCCGGCCCGGCACGCTCAACGTCATCCCCGGTCCGGGCCCCGGCGGCTATTCGATGACGTTGAGCGACATATGGGGACTTCCCGAGATGCCGCCCGCGCCGAAAGATTTCGGCCCGCATTTCGACTTCCCAGCAGGCGGCAGCATTTCCTTGCAGGGTCCTCCGGATCACTCGCCCTACCCCAACTGATCACGCGTCTCACGCATCCGCCAAGCCACAAGCGTGCGGGCGAATGCCCGGCCCGCGAATAGCTAGATGGGCCTTGCACTTGGCGGGCTCGCGACCATAGAGTGGTGCGCTTTGCGTTGAGTTCGGGTGAAGATTGGCCCGGTGCGCTTGGTGAGGCATCGCGGTTGCTTTCCCCGTCTTTGGAGTTGCGTAAACTGGTCCGCAATTCTATTTGCATGCGGATCATTTGAAGGGGGAGGAGCTTCCCATGCGCCAGACCGGAACGGTCAAGTTTTTCAATCATTCGCGTGGTTTCGGCTTTATCACGCCTGACGACGGCGGCAAGGATGTGTTCCTGCACATCTCCGCCCTGCAGCGCTCAGGCCTGCCCGCCGTCGATGAAGGCCAGCGCGTGACCTTTGAAACCGAGCCGGATCGCCGCGGCAAGGGTCCTCAAGCCGTCAACGTGCAGCTCAGCGAATAACCTCCCGACAACTCAAAAAACGAAACCTGCCTTCCTTCAGCCGTGGCCCGTGCCACACTTGCGGGACCGGCGCGTTGTGCCGGCACCGAACGGTGACACGGCAGTGAGCCAAACGCGCCCATCGCAGGCTGATCTATCGCGCGTGCTCGATCATCTCGCCGCCGGGCGGCACGAAGCGATCGACCGGCTGTTCCAGTTTCTCGCTATACCGAGCGTCTCGACCGACCCCGCTTATCACGCGGCCTGCATCGACGCCGCCGAATGGTGCGCGAAAGGCCTGCGCGAGATCGGCTTTGAGGCGCGAGTCGAGATGACGTCCGGAAAGCCGATGGTCGTGGGCCACCGGCGCGGTTCGGGTTCGCCGCTACGCGCGCTGTTCTACGGCCACTATGACGTGCAGCCGCCGGACCCCTTGGAGGAATGGACGGCTCCGCCCTTCGCGCCGCGTCTCGCGCAAGATCCTCAGGCTGGCGAGGTTA
>DASTMQ010000603.1:0-6895 GCA_035714005.1 Hyphomicrobiaceae bacterium | reverse complement strand
TGCGGAGGGTATGCCGGCGTTGGCAAGCGCCGTCTTGAAGCCGCTGTAGGTCGGTTGGTCGATCGCGACCTGGTTGACCACGGCTTCGCGCAAATAGTCGGCAAGGCCGGGATGGTCGAGCGCCATGCGGTCCTCGCGCAAGCGCTGCACCAAGGCGCGGCGCAAGGCTTCAAGATCGCCATCTTCGCCGAGCAGGAGGCGCAGGCGCTCGACCTGGCGCCGGCGATGTTCCGGACCGACCGCGAGATCGCGCAGGACGATGTCGAGCGCATTGCCGGCGACGCGGGCCAAAAACTGCGTGCGCGCCTTGGTGGCAGCCATGACGTCATGGCGCAAATAGTCGCGCACACTGGTCACGATCTCATCGATCCGCGGCATGTCGACGCTCGCCGGCACGGCAGCCGGCGCCAGCAAGGCGACCGGTCCTGGAAGCAACAGGTTAACGCAGTCGACCTGGCACTCCGACGAGCGCCGACCGATCGCCGGTCGTTCCACCGTCCGGTCGGGCCCGGTGCGGTAGTGCTGAGCCATGCTGAGGCTGGAGCACGCCCACCAGAACGAGCCGAAAATCTCCCAGAACCTCACGTGCTCGGCAGCAACGCCTTTGCCCGACACCCGCTGGTAGCCGCGGACCAGATCGGCGTAGGCGCCAAAACCACCAACCGCCAGCTCGCTGCGGCCAAAGCGCCAGGAGTTGGTACAAAGCCAACCGAGATCGCGCATGGGATCGCCGATATGGGCAATCTCCCAGTCGAGGACGGCAACGATGCCGTCGACCGACACCATGATGTTGCCGTTACGAAAGTCGCTGTGGACCAACCTCGGCTCGACGCTGGCCGGGAGATGTTCGAGCAGCCAGCGCGCCGTGAAGTCGATCATGGGTTGGGGCGTATCCAGCGCCTGATAGCGCTGCCAGGTGGCGCGCACGGATTGCTCGGGGCTCAGGTGCTCCAGCCGCGCCCTGAGGCTCGTTGCGTCCAAGTCAATGGCGTGGATGCGGGCTAAAATCTCGCCGCACTGCTCGGCCAATTTTGGTCTGATCGCAGCGAGCGAGGCATCGCGCACGATGCGTGCGCCGAGCGTTTCGCCCTCGAGCCAGTCCATGATGAAGCCGTCGCCAAGCCCGTCCTCGGGCCGCAGCACCCAGAGGATTTCCGGCTCGGGGACGCCGGCGCGGCGCGCGGCGGCCAGCAACAGCGCTTCGGTGGCGAGGCCGGGATAGCCGCCATGCCGTGACGTCGCCGCCCCCGGCGCGCGCCGCATCGCCAGCTTGCGCTCGCCGGCGTCGGTGCTAATGACGATGCGATAGGTCTCCTGGCTGGCACCGGCCGACAAGCGCTCGCACGCGATCAGATCCCGACATCCGGCAATGCGGCGCCTGAGGACGGCGGCAAGTGGCTCGTCGATGCCCGCCAAATCAGTGATCCTCGACGCCCTTCGGTGCCCGCTGCTTCATGAAGCCGAACATGTAACCGGCGATGCGACGCATCTGAATTTCCTCGGTGCCCTCGGTAATGCGGTAGCGGCGGTGGTGGCGGTAGATGTGCTCGAACGGCTTGTGGCGCGAATAACCCAAGCCGCCATGCACCTGCATGGCTCGGTCCGCCGCCTCGCAGCACAGCCGATTGGCCCAGTAGTTGCACATCGAAACTTTGTCGGAGACCGAGAAGTTTCCGGTCGTGTCCATCCCCCAGGCGGTCTTGTGAATGAGCGCGCGCAGCATCTCGCACTGGGTCTGCAGTTCGACCAACGGAAACTGAATGCCCTGATTGCTCGCTAGCGCCTTGCCGAAGGGCTTTCGCTGCCTGGCGTAGGCCACGGATTCGTTGATGCAGAACTGTGCCGCACCAAGGCTCGAGGCAGCCTGGCGAATGCGGTTTTCATTGAAGAAGTGCTGCACCACCTGCAGGCCGCGGCCTTCGCCGCCGAAGATCGCCGCATCCGGCACCCACACGTCCCTGAGCGAGATGCGGCCGTGATCGGTCGGCATGTTGAAGGTCCAGAGCATCTCCTCGATTTTGAAGCCTTGCGCGTTGGTCGGCACCAGGAAGGCGGTAATGCCGCCGCCGTCACCGGCCTTGCCGCTGGTGCGCGCAAAAATCAGGTCGTGCTTCGCCTTGTGAATGCCGGTATTCCAGGTTTTCGCGCCATTGATGCGCCAGCCATTGCCGTCGCGCACGCCGGTCGTCTCCATATGCGTCGCGTCGGAGCCGTGCTCGGGTTCGGTGATGCCGAACGCAAACCCCATACTGCCCTCGAGCAGCCCATCGACCCACGCCTGCTTTTGATCCTCGGTGCCGTAGGCGAGCATCAGCAGCACACCGACATTGTTGGCCACGATCGAGTGCTCGGTCTGAAGATCGTTATGCAGACCGAGCCCCTTTACCGCCAGATGCTCGCGAATGATCGCCATGCCGAGATTGCTGCCGTCCTTGCCGCCGTACCGCCGGGGCAGCGGGTAGCGATAGTGGCCGGCTTTGTCGGCGGCGCGACGCGCCTCGCGCAGCAGCGCCTCCCAGGTCTCGTTCGGCAAGCCGTCACGATGCCAATCGGTACGCGCCGCTTCCCGTCGATGGTCGAAAAAGCGAATATTGTCGTCCCTGGCCTCGAGCGGTTTAATTTCGCGTTCGATAAACCGATCGAGTTCGCCCAGATATTCGGCAATATCCGCAGGAATATTAAAGTCCATGCCTGATTTCCCGGCGCTTCCTCGCCAGCGGCTCGCACCATCGCCCGCCAAACGAAGCTTTTATTTAGCACGCTTTAAGCCGAGACTTGGGTCCATTGGGCGACCGGCAAGCCGCGGGGAAGCGTCTCGCCCCCTGCATCAAAGCTGGGGATATCGGGGATAGACCCAAATCGCCACAGCTCTTGGGCGCGATGACAGGTTTAAGCTCGCTTTGAGGTGGCGGAGCGCTGAGAACGCACGTTCACACCCTAGCCACGGAAAGTGCCACCCCGGTACTCCGCCGCCCCGCCGGGTTGGCCCGCCGGAAGCTGCTTGCGGCGCACCCCGGCGGACTTGAGGCCTCGCATGGCCGCCCCGAGCCTTGTCGCTGGTCCAAGCGGCGGCGCCCGGTGCCGAGGAGCTCGGCCAACGCTGCGGCCAATGGCGCGGGTCAGCCCTTCGCTGCCGCCAACCTCAACGCCCCAGGGTCTGCAACGCTTAGGGGTTTCAAGGCTTCCGCCCCAGTTTGCCTCAGGAGGGCGGCGGCACCCGCGGCGGGTGTCTTTGTACGGCGTCCAAGGCGGCGGCCACTAGGCTCTCGCGGTCGCAGTCGCCCGTACCCGCATGCGCCACAATGGCATGCGCCAGGCTCAGTTGCGTATCGTCAACCCGGTCCGGCACAATGCTGGCGGCGATGCGCGCCCAGGCGTCGTCGAAGGCCTGCTTCAACACCTTGACCGTCTCAGGCTCAAACGGCGCTGCATCGAGCAGCTTCCTTGCTTCCATCGGCTTCCCTCATCGGGTCGCCCCGCAACTGGGCCAATCCTTAGCTGCCGTTCGGGTCCGGACAATTCAACGTTGCGTGAAGCGGCGGCCACCTTGCTCAACGGGAGTAAAACGCTGCACCCGCGCTCAACAAGAAAGCAGCAGGCGCGCGCGCGCCCCGAAAAAAAGCCCTCCCGTCGGGACGGGAGAGCGTCGCTTTGGCACACGTCCAGCTCGAATAGAACCCCGCCGGCGGACCTCTGTCGCGGTTTAAGACCTGCGCACCAAGCCAACCAAAAACAGCAAGACCAGCGCGCCGAGCAGTGAGGCCACGATATTACCGCCCATGGTTTCGGTATGCAGGCCAAGACTCGGCGCCAGCAGCCCGGCAACGCCGGCCCCCAAAATGCCAATCACAATGTTGCCGATGACGCCGTAGCCGTAACCCTTGACCAAAACACCGGCCAACCAGCCGGCGATGGCACCGATGATGATCCAAGCAAGGACGGATTGGGGGGCGAGCATGGAAGTCTCTCCGATCGATGATCGCGTTGGCGCAACGCCACATACTAGGAGCTCAAGCGCGGACCTCAAGTCGAATTCGCCTGCCGCACCGGCGCAAGCCAACGCCATCAAAACAAACAGCAAGGTATGCGCCGCGGGCCAACGGTCCGCTTTCACAACCAGGCCGCCCGTTATTGCCGCGCCTCGGCGCAAGCCTCACCTTCGGCACGGCAAGGAAGGCCTAGCCAAGGATTGCATCGCCAGTTTTTTAGCCAACCCGCGGGAGAAACGAGGGTATCCCTGGCGATGCCAAGGGGTTGCAGGGTTTGCACCCTGATCGAGCCTGCGTCGCCCCCAGTTGCCCTGCCTAAGTACACATGAAGGCGGACTCAGCGTGGCTGAGGCGCGACATCCACCTTCATTAGAAGCTCGCAGAGCTCGAACGTCGGAGGAGACCGTTCTTCTCGTCGACCCCCGGCGACGCCGGCGCCGCTCGCCTGGCCCTCAGGTAACGAACTGGCGCGCTGCAGCGCCGAACGCCGGCCCTAAAACACGCTCGGCGGCAATTGCCTCTGCCGGCGGTACGGCCGCAAGCCGTCATTGGCGATCTAATCGAGGAGGAGGGGCGGCGGCGCTTATCGATACGGCCGTCGACAGGAACGCGGCCGCAGCTCATTGGCACAGCGGGGTAACCAGTCAAAACGGTGGATCCATCGGCTGCGTTTTTGCCGATTTCGCGCTCAACCTGGTCGGCGATCAGAGGCACGATCCAGACGCACAACCGGCTGCTGGCGTAGGTGACGCTTCATCAAATTTGCAGCCCCACCGGATCAAAGCTTGGGACCGAACATTGCGCCCCTTGGGTACTTAAAAAAAAGAGAGGTTGCAATCAATGACTAATCGCCGCCAGTTAATCCGTGATTCAGCGTGCTTGGCAATTGCGCTCAGCGTGGGCTTGGCGCTCCCCACAACGGAAAGCGAAGCGCAGCCTCGGCGAGGCGGGCCGCCCCGGGACCGGGACCGCGATCGGCGTCGGCGGCGAAGAGGCCCGAGATGGGGATTTAACGTTGGCTTTGGTCCTAAACCCCGGCGTCATTGCTGGTGGAGCCGAAGCGGCCGCAAGCATTGCGACTGGTGGTAATGGCGCAGGGCTAGGCCGCAGCCCCGTCGCTGGCCCGCGGCGGCTAACTCGGGTTGCCACAGCACCAGCGAGCAGTCCCACGGTAAAACCCTCGCGTCTTCTGCAGGCTGGAAGAGGTAGGCGGTAGCCCGCCGCCGCCCCCCTCGCTGCCAACGAATTCGTGTGGCCCTCTTAGTCGAGGACCCAAGATCGCCCGGCGGCCAAGATCGCCCGGCGGCCAAGCTCGCCCGGCACCCAAGATCACCCGGCGGGTGCGAATGCCACCCACACACGGTCTTACCCCGATTGCCTTGGGTTGGTTTGGCGCGTCATCTCTACATCACCATGGCAAAAGATCTGGGAGGACTGAAAATGTCCAGCAGCTATCAAGGTCAGCAACAGGGCAATGGGCTTGCTGAGCAGAGCCGGACCATGTTTCTCGCGCTTGGCGCGTGCAACCCGTTCTGGGCTGCTGCGCTAACTGGAAATCCCCAAGCACACGAAGGTATCGGCGCAATCGCCAGCGAGTGGCAAGGCTTTGTGACCCACCGGCTCCAACAGGATATGGCGCTGATGCAGCGTCTTACGCGCTCCCTTTCGCCCGATCACATCTTGGCCGCTTACACTGATTTCTGGCACCAAGCTGCGGAGGACTATGGCAAAGAGATCACCACAATGACCCGACTGGCGACGGGCGTAATGTCCAAAAATGGTGGTGCTTTCACGAACCGAAACTAAAGTCCCGCATCGCATCATAAGTCACGGCCAGCTGCGCACCACGTATGCATCGGGTGGATAGAGCGATCCGCGCCAAGCTGGGGTTGACCGGCAATCGAGGTGCGGGCGTATGGGGAAAGGGCATTCGCATTCGGTCTCTACCTGCGGCCTTCTCCTCGGCACGGCATGTTTTGCGGTTGCTCTGACGCCATCGCTGCTGCCGCGCAGTTTTCTGACGCAAGGTGTCATTTCAGGATGTTCACTAACCGCGGGATATGGCATCGGCGTGCTCGGCCGATGGCTCTGGATCTACCTGGAGCTCCCGCAGCCCAAAGGGCGCCACTTGCGTGTCGCCATGCTCGCCGCCGGGATGGCTGCTGCGGTGCTTGCGGCCATCTTTCTCTGGCGGGCGGCAGAATGGCAGAATTCGATCCGAGTCCTGATGGGACTCGAATTGGTCGACACGGTATATCCACTGGAGGTCGCCCTCATCGCACTGGCGACTTTCGCAATCCTGATTGCCCTCGCGCGGTTGTTCCGGCTGACGTTCAGGTTTGTGGCGATCAGCGCTAATCGCGTTTTGTCAAGCCGGGTGTCCAACCTCATCGCCGTCATCACGGCGGTCGCGCTGTTCTGGTCCGTCATCGATGGAGTTCTCTTCCGGATCGCGCTGCGCGTCGCGGCCGCGTCCTTCCAGGAATATGACGAGCTGATCGAAGCGGAGACCGAGAAGCCGACCAACCCTCTAAAAACCGGCAGCAGCGCTTCGCTGCTGGCTTGGGACAAGCTCGGACGGGCGGGCCGGGAGTTCGTTTCCTCGGGGCCGACGCGAGAGGACATCAGCGCCTTTTCGGGTAGAGCGGCGCTCGAGCCTGTTCGCGTCTACGTCGGGTTACGCGCGTCAGATAAGGTGGAACGGCGCGCGAGGCTCGCCCTGGATGAACTGAAGCGCGTCGGCGGGTTCGAGCGGTCCGTGCTGCTTGTGGTGACGCCGACGGGCACCGGCTGGGTTGACCCGGCGGCGCTGGACAGCGTCGAATATCTCCACGACGGCGCCGTCGCGAGTGTTGCCCTACAATATTCGTATCTCGCCAGTTGGCTGTACCTGCTGATAGAGCCGG
>DASTMQ010000602.1:0-6725 GCA_035714005.1 Hyphomicrobiaceae bacterium | reverse complement strand
CAGGTTTGCGGTTGCTGGTCGACCATATGGGGGCGCTGAGGGGCGCCAAAGGCGACGCGGCGTTTCCACAAATGCGGGAACTGACCGCGCTGGCGAAATTTGCCAATATCGCCGTCAAGCTGACGGGAGGCCCGTTTTATGCCGACGACGCCTATCCCTTCAAAAGCCTGCACCGCCACTATCGCGCCATGTACGACGCCTTTGGTCCGCAGCGGCTGTTTTGGGGCACGGACATCACCAAGATGCCCTGCTCCTGGCGCCAATGTGTCGACCATCTGCTGGAGATCGATTGGATCCCCGAGGCCGACAAGAAGCTGATTATGGGCGAGGCCATTTTGAGCTGGCTCTCTTGGACGCGCTGACGGCAAGCTCGACGGCCCGGCGACCGGGGTGCCGCGGTCCGAGGCAGCGGTCGCGGTCGGGATCGCACGATGCGCACTGAAAACCCACAGCTCGCCATGACCGCGACGCAGTCCGCCGCCGTCCTGGCCTTGCTCAGCCCGTTGTTGCGCGCGCTCGAGATGCTCGCATTGATCGCGCGCCATCTCCATCCACCCGACATCGGCAAGGTGGTGGCGAGCATCGGATTACCGGAGGAGGCTTTGCGATCCGCCCGGGCAGGCCAACCGGCCTGGGCCGAGGCCCTTGCGGGCGTTGCCGGGCCGCTCGATACCGCCTGCGGCGCAGCCTTGCAGGCCTTCGCTCACCTTCGCGCGGCGCTTGACGAAGGCGGCGATATGCGCGCGATCTACCGTGCCTTGCGCCTGCTGCCCGAAGCTCTGGCAGCGCTCTATCCCCTGGCCAGCGTCCTGCCAGCCGTGAACCAGTTCTTTCTCGATCCAGCGTTGCGATCGGATCAGGATTTGCAGCGGCTTTTGTTGCGGGCGCCGGTTCGCGACAGCACCGGGGTGATGCACGTCGGCAGTGGTGAGCGGGGTGGCTTCTGGCTCTACGTGCCGGAGCACTATGCGCCGGATCGCGCCTGGCCGCTGGTAGCGGCGCTGCACGGCGGCAGCGGAACCGGGCGCCAGTTTCTCTGGAGCTGGCTGCGCGATGCGCGCAGCCGGGGCGCCATCTTGGCCGCGCCGACCTCGACGCAAAACACCTGGGCCTTGCAGGGATCGGACCCGGACACCCCAAATCTGTTGCGCATGCTGGACTATATCCAATCGCGGTGGAACCTGGATGCAACGCGCCTTCTCCTCACGGGCATGAGCGACGGTGGGACATTCGCCTACGTCTTGGGTCTTGCCTCACACTCCCCGTTCACCCACCTTGCACCGGTGTCGGCCGCCTTCCACCCGTTGCTGGTGCAGCTGGCCGATCCCGACCGAATGCGCGGCTTGCCAATCCAGATCATTCATGGAGCCCTCGACTGGATGTTCCCCGTCGAGCTGGCCCAGCAGGCCCAGCACTACCTGGCGAGCGCGGGCGCTGCCGTAACCTTGCGCGAGGTTGATGACCTCAGCCATGCCTATCCGCGCGAACTCAACGGCGCCATTTTGCACTGGCTAGCAACAACCGGCGCAGCTCAGCCATCGGCGCCGTGACGGCGCACCCCCCGAGGGCCAAGGACGTTGGCGCCCCGCTGCGGCCGCCGATGGTGAGGTGCCCCCCCACGGGTTGTAGCGTTGTAGCGCCCTTGCGAGATGACCCCGAGCGGCACGCCCGCTCCCTTCCCACGCGCGCCTGGCCACGCGCGCCTGGGCCTGCGCCCAGGCTCGCGCCGCCGGCAGGGTCGGAACACAGCGGTTGCGGGCGCCGTTTAACGGCCGAGCCCAACGTCGACCAGAAACACGCCAAGATTGGAAGCGATGCACGATTTCGCCACGGCGGAGGTTGCCACCGGTGAGACTGAGATCTTCACCCGTGTCGGCGGCTCGGGCCCGCCGCTCCTGCTTTTGCACGGCTTTCCCCAGACCCACCTGATGTGGCGTGAGGTCGCCCCATTGCTGGCTCGCAACTTCCGGGTGGTGTGTGCCGATCTGCGCGGCTATGGCGGCAGCGGCTGCCCAACCACGACACATGATCATGCGCCCTACGCCAAAAGAGCCATGGCGCGCGACATGGTCGCGGTCATGGCGCAGCTCGGGTTTCGACACTTCTCGGTGTGTGGCCACGATCGCGGCGGACGCGTCGCCTATCGCATGGCTCTCGATCATCCCGAACGCATCGACCGACTTGCCGTCCTCGACATCCTGCCGATCGAGGCGGCGTGGCAGTACGCCGATGCACGGTTAGCCCTGGCCTATTGGCCCTGGTCGCTGCTGGCTCAGCCGCCACCCCTTCCCGAACAGATCCTGAGCCTTGGCGCCGAGGTCATCATCGACAATGCGCTGGGCCAATGGGGCTCCTCGGCAACAGCCTTTCCGGCCGAGGTACGGGCGGCGTACGTGCGCGCATTGCAGCAGCCCGAGCACGCGCACGCCATCTGCGAGGAATATCGTGCCGCCGCAAGCATCGATCGCGTCCATGACCGGGCCGATCGCCTAAGCCGCCGTCGCATAGGCTGTCCGATCCTGGTGCTGTGGAGTGCGCACGGTCCGCTCGATACGTGGTATTCGGAGCATGGTGGGCCGCTGGCGCTTTGGCGCGATTGGGCCGACGACGTTGCGGGCCGACCGCTCGAGGGAGGTCATTTCTTTCCGGAAAGCGCGCCCCGGGCAACGGCCGCGGCACTCGGCGACTTCTTCCGCAGCGCGCCGGCAAAAAGCCGGCCCCTTTGATGGGTCAAACCAATGCCAGGCGTCATTCATCACCTCGATCTCACCGTACGCGATCCCGATCAGGTGTTCAGCTTCTATGACACGATCCTCTCGGCCCTGGGCTACCGGCTCGAGCGCAAGGGCGCGCGCGGCTACGACTGGAACCTCGTCTCGCAACTGGGGTTGCATTCGATCGGGATCGTCAAGGCCAGCGCGCAAGGTGCGCAACGCCAGCATGATCGCTACTCGCCTGGCCTGCACCATGTCGCCTGGGCGGTCGATAGCCGCGCCGAGGTCGACCGCATGTACGAGACGGTGCGCACGCTCGGAGCCACGATCCTCGATCCGCCGGCCGATTACCCGCAGTACAACAACGGCCGGGGTTACTATGCCGTGTTTTTCTCCGACCCCGATGGCCTGAAATTGGAGTGCGTTTACACACCGCCCGCACGCTAGCCACTTGGCGTCAAGGGGATGCGCGGGGGCGGTCGGGGCGCGCCAAAGGCGCGCCTGCCCTCGGCCGAACCGCCGTGGCCGGCCAGGGAACGCGCGCCGCGTTCCGGCGTTGCCGGTCGACAGCCCGCACTTTTTTGGCAAACACCCCCTCTTGTAACCAGCCAGGTGTGTCATGATAGCAACCGTCCGATTGAGAACGCTGGCGGCCCTGGCGGCCGTCGCGCTGCTCGGTTTGCCAATGGAGGGAGCACGCGCGCAAGGAGCCACCCCCGGCGCCGATACCGGCAAGGGTAGTTTCCTGCTCACCATTTTTCTCCGTCATGACCAATCGAAGACACTCGATCAGATCAATCAACAGCTGCAGGCGAGCGGCTACTACAAGAAGTTCCCACCGGAAGGAATCGAAGTGGTCTCCTGGTATGTGATGATGGGTGTCGGCCAGGTGGTCACGCTGCGCGTGCCTCCAGAGCGTCTGCGGGAGGTCAACCGCGCCATTGAGGAAAGCGCCTGGGGTGGTTTCAGAACCGAGTTCTATCCCACCTACGACTTCAAGGCGATCGCGGCGCAGCAGCGGCAGTGAACATTCGGGATCGTTATTGCCAGTTTGCCGGCTGCCGCATGCGGGCGGGCGGCGAACACAGATGCACGATGCAGGCGGGAGCCTCGCTCGATCGATCAGCATGAGGCAGCGATGTTTTGCGTACTCTTCGAAGTTCATCCCAAAACCGATCGGTGGGATGCCTATCTCGGCTATGCCAAATCGCTCAAGCCCGAGCTCGAACGGATCGACGGCTTTATTGACAACATTCGCTACCGCAGCCTGACGCGTGAGGGATGGTTGCTGTCGCTGTCGAGCTGGCGCGATGAGAAGTCGCTGGTGCGCTGGCGCACGCAGGCCGCGCATCATGAAGTGCAAAAGAAGGGGCGCTCCGAGGTATTCCTCGACTATCACCTGCGCGTTGGTCAGCTGACAAGGGATAGCCGACCGCCGGAGGGCCACGTGCTGCGGGAGCAGCGACTGGACGAGACCGCGGTCGGCGCCGGCACCACCGTCATCCTGATCGATGCCAAACAGCCGCCCGCGGCAGGCGCGTCGCGCGCCGCCTCGGACCAGGTCGCCCGCGGGTTGGGATTGACGCCGGCGGCTCCCGGTCTCGTCGCTTGGGACGTGTTTGATGCCGTACTGACGCCCGGGGACGCCATTTTGCTGACGTCCTGGCGCGACCAGACCGCAGCAGAAGCCTTCGAACGCAGCCTCACCTTGCGGGCGGGCGCCAGGCTGCGCCGCGTGCGCGTGGTCCGCGACTACGGCATGTTCGACCGGCGTGAAGCGCCACAATACTATGCGGCCGTGGCGCCAACGGGCTAGCGCCGAGCACGACCGTCGAGGCGGCCGCGGCGCCAACGGGCTAGCGTGCCACCGGCGGCGGCGGCCAGGAGCGCAGGTCGAGATCGACCACCATGGGAACGTGATCGCTGAGCCCGGAGCCGCACCAGTCCTCATAGCCGCCGACGGTCAACTCGCGCACCTGCGCCAGCAGCTGCGGCGAGAGAAAAATGTAGTCGATGTGATAGCGCGGGCCATCTTTCTTGCGGTCGCGCCAGTAGAGCGTCGGCACGCTCTCGCCACCCTGCGTCTCACCCCGCAGTTCGTGATAGGCGCTGACCAGGCCGAGCTCGGCCAGCGAGGCGACCGCGTTGGCATGATTGATCCGCCAACCGGGGCGATGCCAGAAGACGTTGTTGTTGAAATCTCCGGCGACGATGCTGGTTTGCTCGGTCAAAAAGGTCCTGTACTTGCTGAGCGCGCGCCGCAGCGGACCGAGCTGGTGCTTGCGATTGATGCCTTGACTGGCATTCTGGGCCCAGACGGCAAGCAGATTGCATTCGAGCGGTCCCGTGATGTGCACGGGTGCGATATGGCGAATGGTCGGGTAGTAAGGCTCCGCGAGCCGGGCTCGATAGCCGTTGCAGGTGAAGACGGCGAGCCCTTTGTTGCGATTGTCGCCGATCCACACCACCTCACCGTGCCCAGGCTTGAGGGCGCCGAAGGCGGCAAGACGCTGCGGCTCTGCGCACTCGCAAATGATGGCGACATCGGGCCGCAGACGCATGAGCGCGTCGAACTTGCGATGCAGCGCCATACAGCAATTCCAGGCAACGATCCGCATGGGCGGGGTCCTGAAGCTAGCCAAGGCGCCAGGTTTAGCTGAGCCGCAGCAAGCAGAGGAGGGCCGGCGCCGGGCGTTGGCCAAACCATGCTGACAGCTACCGCCAGGCGGGCTCCCCAAGCCGGCGGCACGATGCTAGGGTGCTTTACCCGCAGCCGGTCTTGCCTGGGGGGCGAGCCTGGCCCCACGCCGCAGCGAAACAGCCATATCCACCGACCATGCCTATTCCCGAGTTCGAGGCGCGCTTTCTCGCCAACACGCCGGACGGCATCCTGTTCGCCGACGAGAAGGGCATCATCCGCTTCTGGAATAGCGGCTGCGAGCGCCTCTTCGGTTATGCCGCGGCCGAAGCCGTGGGCCAATCGCTCGACATCATTGTCCCTGAGGCCCAGCGCGCGCGCCACTGGCAGGGATACACCAACACCATGCGCACGGGGCAATCCCGTTACGCGGCGGGCGATGTCTTGGCGGTGCCTGCCTCACGCAAGGACGGCTCGCGCATCTCCATTGAGTTCTCGATCGTGCCATTCCGCGATGCGGAAAACCGGATGCTCGGTATCGGGGCGGTGATGCGCGACGTCAGCAAGCGTTTTGAGGAAACCAAGGCATTAAAAAAGGCGCTGGCCGCCGCGCAACGATGAGCCCTCCCATGTCCACGTGGCCCGACACCAAGATCATCGATTTGTTTGCAATCGAACACCCGATCCTGCTCGCGCCCATGGCGGGCCCCTCGACGGCGGAGCTGGCGATTGCGGTATCGGAGGCGGGCGGTCTCGGCTCCTTCGGCAGCGCGCTATCCACTCCCGAGCAGGTGCGCGCCGTGCTGGGAGTGATCCGACAGCGCACGCGCAAACCGGTCAATCTCAACTTCTTCACGCACGCGCCGCCTCAGTTCGATGCCGCGCGCGAAGCAAAATGGAAAGAACGCCTGGCACCCTACTACGCCGAGCTCGGCCTCGATGCCAACAAACCCGCGCCTCGCTCCGACCGCACGCCCTTTACCGCAGAGACCTGCGCCATCGTCGAGGAGTTGAAACCCGAGGTGGTGAGCTTCCACTTCGGCTTGCCGCAGGCCCAGTTGTTGCAGCGCGTAAAGGCCGCGGGAGCAAAGCTGATCGCCTCGGCAACGACGGCGCGGGAAGCCATCTGGCTTGAGCAGCACGGCTGCGACGCCATCATCGCCCAGGGTTACGAAGCGGGCGGCCACCGCGGCATGTTTCTGACCGATAACCTAGCCGCCCAGGCGGGCACGTTGGCGCTGGTGCCCCAAGTCGTGGACAGCGTGTCGGTGCCGGTGATCGCCGCCGGCGGCATCGCCGATGGCCGCGGCATTGCCGCCGCCTTCGCGCTCGGGGCCAGCGCCGTCCAGATCGGAACCGCCTACCTGTTCTGC
>DASTMQ010000601.1:0-9033 GCA_035714005.1 Hyphomicrobiaceae bacterium | reverse complement strand
GCCCTGGCCCGCCGCGCCTGGCAGTGTGGCCGGCATCGAGCCGGGGCGGCGGCCGCGCCCCTTTAACGAAATTGGCCTTAGCGCCCGGGCCGCTGGCCGCCGAGCTCGGCTCCTCGCCCGCGGCTGCAACCGGGGTCGGCTCGTGCGCGCCCGCGGCGGCCACGGTCGTGGCCGTCGGCGTTGCCAGCCGATCAAGCGCGGCCCCGGCGCCGGCCGCGGGCGCCAGATAAGTTTCGCGCCCCAAGACCCTCAAGGCGGACGCGGCCGCGGCGACCGGCACCTTGGCGGGGTTGGCGAGGCACTCCCGCGGGGGGCCTTGACGCGCCTCCGACAGCGGCGCGTCAAGCTTCCCTTGCGGCCTTGCCAGAACCGCGGCTCCGCCGCCTTGCGGACTGGCCCTGGCATCGGCGGCGGGCGCCGCCAGAGGCGGCAATGGCGCGCTCAGCACGGCGGCGACCTCGGCCAGCGAGGCCGGCAGCGGCATGGCGGCGGCCGCGTCGGTCGCCACGGTTTGGCCATCCGGCGCGGCCTCGGGCGGGCCTTGCTCGCCGCCCTCAGCGGACGTCAGTTGGCGCAGCGCCGCCGCCAATACTGTGGCCTTGGCCGCACCGGTGGCGTCTGCCAGGCGCTCCTGCGGCAGATCCCGCCTGTGCTCGGCAAGCTCGGACAGGACGTCCGAGAAGCCACCGGCCTCACCACCGCCGCCTTGTGCCTCCGCCTGGCTTTCCGCGCCGGCCTTGGCCGTCCGCAAGGCCGCCGCCGCCACGCGGACGGCCAAGCCGTCGCCTGCACTCATGGGCGCCCCCTCG
Source organism: Hyphomicrobiaceae bacterium (assembly GCA_035714005.1). Taxonomy (GTDB): domain Bacteria; phylum Pseudomonadota; class Alphaproteobacteria; order Rhizobiales; family Hyphomicrobiaceae; genus AWTP1-13. Next base: position 8,224 of record DASTMQ010000601.1, on the reverse strand, counting down.
ATAACATCGTGTCAACGCCAGCGACCAGAGCGCGTGCGGCCACGACTTTCGCCGATGCCATTGCGCCGGCAGGTGGTGGCCCGGTCTCAGCGGAGGCGGCCGGCAGTTGGCCGATATGCTCGGCGACCGATAGCGCGGCGTCGAGCAGTTCGACGTCCTCGCCTTCGAGCTTTGCCCGGTCCACGGCCGCAAGCGCCGTGAACCCCGCCTCGAAATCGCCGGTGACGATCAGCGCCGCCGCCTCATAGGTGAGCGCGCGCATATGTTGTGGCGTTTCCCTGTCGGCACGGCGCAGCGCCTTGCCGGCGGCATGGCGCACCAACTGCATCCGCCCTCGGGCGATCGCTTCGGTGGCGATCAGAAGATAAAGGTCGCGTTGTTCGGTTGCCTCGAGGGGCATTAACGCCGCATCGAGCCTGGCGGTGTCGAGAGCTGCCGCCTTGCGACCGACAAGCTCGGCGGCAAACTGCTGCTTGAAGCTGCCGACGTAGAAGGATCTGGGAAACCGGCGCAGATACTGACCGCTCAGGGCTTCCAACCTTTCGGGCTGCCCTGCCGCTGCGACCAACGAGACCTGGCGTCTGAGCGCTGCTTCCTCGATCAGCGTGCCGGGCGCCAACAGCCGCGCCTCATCGAGCAGGGCGATGGCCCGACCCGGGTTGGAGTTGGCGACGAGCTCGGCCTGGATCAGGGCCACGTGCCCCGCGATCAGAGGATCGAGCGTCAGCGCACTGATATCGCCTATCAACTCATGGGCCTCGCCGCCGCGGCCACGTGCATAGGCGAGCGCGCCCTGGACAAGTCTTTCGTTTTCTTGCGCAACCCCCGAGCCCAATATCGTCTCGAGGATACCGGGATCGCCGCCGCTCAGGCTGAACGCCAGCGCCGCGCGCACGTTTCTGGGCTTCTTCCAGGCTTCGGCGTCGACCCGGCGCAACGCCTCGCCGATCCTCCGCAGCATCACACTTGCTGCCGCGCCTGCCTCGGCGTCCCCCTGGGCAATCCGGTCTTGCAGGGCGCGCAAGGGTCGCAACAGTTCCACGGGATCGACGGCCTCGGCGGCCGTCGCCGGCGCAAGCAACAGCTGCAAGCCCAAGAGCAAAAAGGCCAAGCAAGAAACGCACATCATGATTTGCTCTTGCGCAGCAGAATTTCGATACGGCGGTTTTGAGCCGCCTCACGGTCGCTTGGAATTTTCAGCTGCCGATCGGCGAGGCCCTCGATGCGCTCGAAGCGCGTCTCCGCGATGCCGCCGCGCAGCAACATCAGGTAGGCCATGTGGGCACGCGCCGCCGACAAACGCCAGTTGTCATAGGTACCGGTCCGGTAGGGGCGTCCATCGGTGTGGCCGCGCACGATCAGGGGCTCGCTTTGCCGCGCCAGAACCTTGGCGATTCTTTCCATCACCACCACCATCGCCGGGCGCGGTTCGGCCGACGCCACCGCAAACATGCCGAAATCGTAGTCGTCCGTCAGGCTGATAAGCAGCCCCTCCTCGGTCGCCGAGACGTTGAGCCGCGGCGCGATGCCAACCGCAGACTGGACAATCGCCCGTCGCAGCTGACCGTCGAGCCCCGCGGCGGCGGCGCGCGCGGCGGCCGCTTCCTGTTCGGCGCGCACGACCGCGTCGGGTTGGGCTCCGACCTCGGCAGCCTTGGCCGCGGCTGCGGCCGGCGCCGCCTTCGCCTCGCCAGCTTGGCCGGCATCGCTTGCCGGTTGAGGTTCGCTCGGCGCGCCTCGCCGCTCGCTCGGCTTTGCCGCAGCATCGGCGTGGGGCGGTGCGGGCTCGAAGGGGTTGCGATAGGCGATGCCGCCCGTGCCCTTCACCTCGCCGCCGCGCTCGCCGTCGACCGCATCAAGCCGTTGCGCGCTCTCGGCCAGTTTGTCCAAGGTGCCCTGCGGATCGCGATAAAGCGTCTCTTCGGGGTAGTGCGCCTCGCCTTTGGCCGCCTTCTTTTCCGCCTTCTTGTGCTCGTCGCCCTTGAGATGCTCGGATTTGTTGCCTTTGGATTTGTCGCTCTTTCCCCGGTCGGCCTTGGCTTCGGTTTTGCCTTTGCCGGCGTTCAAGACGCCATCGTCGGATTGGGCGGCAAGGTCGGCTTCATGCAAGCCGCGCGGGTGGGCGGTTTTGTCCGTCAGCTTCAGCGGATTGAAGTAAGTGGCCACCTGGGTGATGACACGCTGATCGGTGGCGTTGATCAGCCACATCACCAGGAAGAAGGCCATCATGGCGGTCATGAAATCGGCGTAGGCGATCTTCCAGACGCCACCCTTGTGCGGCGCATCCTCGCCGGCGCCGCGCCGGCGAATGATGACGAGTTCGTTGGCTCTTGCTTCCTCCTCGGCGGCGCTCAAGATCCCGCCTCCTCTAACCCTGCCAGCCAGGCGCCGAGCCGGGTCTCGAGCACGGTCTCATTGGCGGTGACGCGGATCTCGCAATCGCTGTTTGCCAGGTAGCGGATGGCGGCCTCAGGCAGGGTGTCGCGCAAGGCGGCCAACAACGGCTCGGGCCCCGTGATCGTCAAGGCGATGCCGGGCTCTTTGCCCAACAGCGCGACGAGCGCCGCCCGCAGGTCGGCGACGGCCTGGGCGCGCGCGCGCGCCGCCAGAAAGGGACGCAGCAGCCGGCCAACGCTGTCGGCGATGGTCCGCTCCAGGCTCACGAACCCGGCGGCCAGGGCGGCGGCGAACTTGGCCGCCTCCGCCTGGCGCGCCTGCCGCTCGGCCGCCAGCGCGCTTGCAAACTGCTTTTGCTGGCAATTGAGTTTGGCTTCGAGGCTGGCGCGGGCTGAGGCCTGGCCCTGCTCAAGGCCGCGCGCAAAGGCTTGCTCGATCTCTTTGCCGCGGGCTGGCTCGGCGCGATCGAAACTGGGCCCGCCCGCCGGCCCGAAGTCGCGCAGGTGGTGGGCGATCGACGGTGTGCTCATGCACTTTGTGCCCCGCGCATCCAATCCTTCAATACCGCGGCGGCCTGTTCCTCGTCATAATCGACCATCTGCTCGAGCCGCTTTTGCTGGGCGCGATCCTTCGGCTGCGTCAAATCGGAGATCAGGTTGGGCTCCCTCTGCGCCGCGATCGCTTCGGCACCGGCCGGCACGTTGCCCGGCACGGCTTGTGCCCTCAATTCCCTGACCGCCGCGGCCGGCACCGGCTTTGCTTCCAATATCGCCTTCATGGCCGGCCGCAAGCCGAACCAGATCAGCACCATGGTGACCGCCACCATGGCGATCGCACTGACGATGCTGCCGGTATGATGCAGCAACTGCTCGACGATACCGACCGGCGGGACCGGTTCCAGCGACAGCCCCGTTTGAATGAAATCGACGGCGGAGACCGTGATGCGATCGCCGCGTTTCAGGTCGACGCCGGCGGCAGAGCCGATCAGGCGCTCGACCTCCTTCAGTTGCCTTTCCACGGCCTCCTCGCTCGCCCCATCGCCGAGTGAAGCCAACAGGCGCTTGCGATTGACCACCACCGCGATCGCCAGATTGTCGACCTTGTAGCCATCACTGACCGTCGAGGTGGTCTTCGAGCTCACCTCGTAGTTGGTGGTCTCCTCGCGGCGCTCGGAGGTTTTTCTCGATTGGTCGGCGCCGCTGGCCGTCGCCGTCTGATCGGCGGGCACGTTCTGCTCCACGCTGACGGCCGCTCGGCTGTTGCTATTCTGTGAGTTGCCGGTCTCCTTCACCACCCGCACCGACCGCTCCACCCTGGACTCGGGATTGTATGCGGTCTCGTTGGTCTGTCGCTTGTCGGTATTGAGCCTCGCCGTCACGCTGATCTCGAAGTTGTTGATGCCGAGATACGGCATTAGCGTCTTGGCGACGTTGTCGGTGAGCTCTCGGCTTACCGCCTTCTCGAGGCTGATCATCTTTCCCGGAGCGGCGCTGAAGGTGTCCCCACCAGAGGCAAGGATGGTTCCGTCCGTGTTGAGCACCGTCACCTGATCCACGCTCAAGCCGGGGACGGCGGCGGCGACCAGGTGGCGGATGGCGGGTGCCAGGTTGAAATCGCCGGCAACTTCCGTGCGAATGATGACGGACGCGGACGGGTTCTGGCGGCTGCGCCGAAAGGAGCCGCTGTCCGGCAGCACCACGTGCACGCGCGCCGCCTTGACGCCCTTCATGGCTTGGATGGTGCGGGCCATTTCGCCTTCCAGTGCCCGCACCCGCGTCACCTCCTGCATGAAGGAGGTGAGCCCCATCGAGCCCAGTTTGTCGAACAGCTCATAGCCGGCGTTGCCGCTGGCGGGCAGCCCCTTCTCGGCAAGCAGCATTCGCGCCTGCGCGGTGTGGCCATAGCGCACGAGCACGGCGGTACCCTGGGCATTGACGTCGAAGGCGATGCCTGCCTCTCTGAGCGCGGCGCCGATGCGGCTGACGTCCTGGGCGCTGAGGCCGGCATAAAGCGTCTCGAGCTCCGGTCGGCTGAGGTAGTAGCTGCCCAGCGCGACGGCGGCAAACACGCCGACCCCGACGACCGCCAAGGCCGCCAGGCGGCGCCCGCCCAGGCCGATCAGGCTGCGCCAAAGCCGTTCCAACTGTTCCAGTGCGATCATTGGGCGTGGTGGTGAGGATGGTCGAACCTATCCAGCCCGATGATCGAATACGAAGCTTGCGCGGGAATTGCCGCCCAGCTCCGGCAAGGGAGCGGCAAAGACAAAAGACCGGTCGCAGCGCGGCTGCGGCCGGTCTTGTTGTTGCTTTCAAGTCGAGTCGAAAAAGCCGTTTAGCGGAACAGGCTCAGGATGCTTTGGCTGCCGGAGTTGGCGATGCTGAGTGCTTGGATGCCCAGCTGCTGCTTGACCTGGAGCGCCTGCAGCTTGGTCGACTCTTCGTTCATGTCCGCATCAACCAGCGTGCCGACGCCGCGATCAATGGCATCCATCAGACTGGTGACGAAGTCCTTCTGCAGGTCGATACGGGACTTGACGGCACCCAGGTTGCTCGCCGCGGTCGCCATTTCCTTGAGCGCGGTATCCGTGCCCTTGATGTAGGCATCGAGCGTAGTGAGGTCGGCGGTGCTGTCGGTCAGGGCGGCGATGCTCAGGTTGGACACGCTATAGGTCGTTGCCGTGTTATCGATTGCACCGGTGGCCAGCACGCGGTTGGCATCGAGGATACCGGCGGCGGCGTTGGTGGTGGCCGCATTGGCGTCGAACAGCTTGACCGTCGAGGTATCGATGGAGATGGTTTGGATCGAAACGGCGCCGCCGGTACGGCTGAACGAGGCGACGATGCTCTTGGTGGCGTTATAGCCGCTGGCCGAAGAATCAACCGACAGCCAATTCTCGCCGGAGAACACGGCCGAGCTACCGATGCTGGTCAGCTGCTTTTGCAGTTCGCTGATCTCGCTTTGGATCTTGGCGCGGTCGAGGCCAGGCTGGCGGGCAGCGACCAGCTTGGTCTTGATCTCGTCGACCACCTCGATGGCGGCCTTGACGCCGGTATAGGCGGTATCGACCATGGCCGAGCCCAGGCCGAGGGCGTCCTGGACGGTGGAGAGCGCAGCATTGTCGGAACGCATCGTGGTGGCAATGGACCAATAGGCGGCGTTGTCGGATGCCTCGGCAACGCGGAAACCGGTCGAGATCCGGTTCTGCGTCTCGGTCAGGGCCTTGTTGGTCATGTTGAGCGTCTGCAGCGCAGTCATGGCTGCGACGTTGGTATTAATGCTACTCATGGATCTATCCCCTAGGGCGTGTTGGCGGCACACGGGTCGTCACCGCCGACCCGCAAGCAGATTGGCTCCGAGCCCTTAAGCCCCGTCCGCGGCCCCGCAACCTGCGTGGCCGACATGGTTAAGCCAGAAGCGTTGATCTTTGCTTAATGCCGCCTCAGGCAAAGGAGCGCAGCAGGCCGCCGATCAGCAGATTCCAGCCGTCGATCAGCACGAAAAACAATACCTTGAAGGGGAGCGAGATCACGGTCGGCGGCAACATCATCATGCCCATCGACATTGTCAGCGTCGCCACGATCATGTCGATCACCAGGAACGGCAGGGCGATCAGAAAGCCGATTTCGAAACCGCGCCTGAGCTCGGAGATCATGAAGGCGGGGATCAGCACGCGCAGATCAACCTCGGCGTCCTCCTTTTGTTGACGCAGGGTGTCGCTTGCCATGTCGGCGAACAGCTTCAGATCCTTGTCGCGCACATTGGCGCGCATGAAGGCGCGGAACGGCGAGGTAATGCGGCCGTAGGCCTCCTGCTCGCTGATCTGCTTTTCCATCAAGGGTTGCACGCCGTTCTGCCAGGCCCGGTCGAAGGTCGGCCCCATGACGTAGAAGGTCATGAACAAGGCGAGACTGATCAAGATCAGATTGGCCGGGGTGGTCTGCAGTCCGAGGCCGGCGCGCAGGAAGGATAGCGCCACCACAAAGCGCGTAAAACAGGTCACCATGATCAGCAGACCCGGCGCCACCGACAGCACGGTGACGACCGCCAGCAGTTGCACGATGCGCCCGGCGGCGGAAGCATCCCCCGATGGAACCAGGGTCTCGAGACTAGGTATCTGCGCCACGGCCGGGCTCGCCGACAGCAAACCGAGAAGCAGGGCAACGAGCAGCTTTAAGTGCATCCGTCACTCCACGATGAAGCCCTGGATCACCAGGTCGCGGGCCTTGCCGCCGGTGCGCACGCGGAGGCGATCGCCGAGATCCTCGCGCAGGTTCTGAAAGCCACTCGGCCCCTCGATCTGCTGCAGCGAGACCGTCCGTAAAAAGGCGACGAAGTCCTCGGCGACGCCGGCCAACAGGGCATTGGCCTCGCCCTCCGCCGTCCGGTCGATGACGATCGAGGCCTCCAGCCGCACCCAGGTGTGGGAGGGGCTTGCCAGATTAGTGACAATGGCGGGCAGGGCCTTGAGCGTGGCGTTCTCCGCATAACGGCCCTTGAAGGATTGGCCGGCGGCCGTTTCGGTCGCGGGCAGGGGCGCCAATCTGGCGACCACCTCGACACCGAGCAGGCCGCCGGCGCCGGTGGCAAAACCCGTGAGGATCAGCATGGTGCCCAAAAATGCCAACAAAGAGGGGCGCTTTGGCGCCGCCGCGACCGTCGGCTCCCCTTGGTTGGCTGTGCTCGGCTCGGCTGCCATGTCAAAACGGAGAAATGAGGTCGACGATCTGGTGGCCCCAGGCGGGCTGCTGGACTTCGGTGAGGCGGCCTCGCCCGCCGTAGGAAATGCGCGCCTCGGCGATCTTGTCGTAGGAAACGGCGTTTTCCGTCGAGATGTCGCGCGGCCTGACAATGCCGGCGACGCTCAGCACCCGCACTTCGAAGTTCACCCGCACCTCTTGCGTGCCGCTGATCACCAGATTGCCGTTGGGCAGGACATCGGTGACGACGGCCGCCACCAGCAGTTCGATGCTCTCCGAGCGCGTGATCGCCCCCTCGCCCTTGCTCGAGGTCTTGGCATCGATATCGGAGTTAATGCCGGTGTCGCCCTTGCCCCTCAAGGGTCCGGCCTTGAGGTCATAGTTTAAATCGAAGGCCAGGTTGTTCTTGGAATTGCGCGAGCGCTCGGTGTTGTTGTCGAGCGAAGCCTTGTCCTTGATGGAGATCTTGACCGTCACCACGTCGCCGACCTTCATCGCCCGCGGATCACGAAACAAATCGGCGCTGCTATCGCGCCAGAACGATTGGTCGGCGCGATGCGGCGGCGCGGGTATTACCTGCTCGCCCAGTACCGCCACCCGGTTCGGTCGCATGCCGGCCCCAACGGGCGTCAGGTGCGGTTCCTGCGCGATATCCTTGAGCCTATCGCCGCAGCCGCCAATGAGAAGCGCGGCCAGGATGATGGCAACCTTTCTCATGAGCGCTTCTCCTTGGCAGCTGTGGCGCCATTGTCGTTGGGGGTACGGGCGGCACCGGCAATGATGCTCGTCAACCTGGCAGCCTTTGCCGGCTCCATCTCGCTCATGATGCCGCTGGCATTGCGTGGATCGAGCCGGTTGATCACGGCTGCCGCTGTCTCTTCGTCCATTGCCGACAACTGCGCCGCCGCCGCATCGGGACGCATGCGCGCATAGATCAGGACCAGGCCATCGCGTGCCTTTTTGGCGAACTCGTCGCGGCGGCTCAGCCAGTCGCGGGTCTCGGCGGCCTTTGCCTCGAGCAGGACCATGCGCTTATCAAGCTCCTGTTCCAGGTCGGCCAGCGTCTTCTTTTGCCAGGCATAGCGCGCATCGGCCGTCGCATCGGCGACATTGACGCAGTACTGGCGCAC
>DASTMQ010000600.1:0-2991 GCA_035714005.1 Hyphomicrobiaceae bacterium | reverse complement strand
GCGGCCCTCATCATTGCCATCGCCAACATCAATGTCTGGAACCGCCTCAACGTCGCCGTGAGGCAACCAGCCGGTGAATGGAAGCCATAAGCGACAGTGGCCAGGCGCGGCGCCGTTGGGTTGCAGTCGGCCTAGCCGTTGCCGTGGCTGCCGCCGTGCAAGCCGACGTCCGCGAGCTATGGTTAGTATTGACCCAGGGTTAGTGCCCGGCGCGTGTTCACCGCGAGCATGGGTACTTGGCCGCTCGCCAACTATAAGATCGGCCCAACTATAAGATGGGCAAGGCACAGGCGGTTGCCACGCGCGTTGACCCTGAGCACCGGTGCCTCGATCGCTACGGGGCCCGTCGTGAATGAGATGCGCGGGCATTTTCGATTCGACCGGAGACCGGAGCCGGCTGCTCAAGACGTTTGCCCAAGACGCCGCCTCGAAAGGATAAAGCTCATGACCGACACTGCGCACGCACCCATCAAGCTGTTTCAGTTTCCACGCCTGTTCGCGATCCCGAATTTGAGCCCATTTTGCTGCAAGCTCGAGACGTGGCTGCGCATGGCACAGTTACCCTACCAGGTGATCGACACGCCCGATCCACGCAAGGCGCCAAAAGGCAAGCTGCCGTTCATCGAGGATGCCGGCAGGCGTATCGCTGATACCTCGCTCATCATCGATTATTTGGCCAAAACGCGCGAGGTCGATCTCGACCGCCAGCTTGATCCTTCGCAGCGGGCCATCGCCCTGCTCGTGCAGCGTACGCTCGAGGAACACTTTACGTTCGTCATCCTTTATACCCACTTCATTCGGGCGGAGGGGTGGAAACATACGCGTGCCACGTTCGATCCCGTGCCGGCGATCGCCCGCGCCTTGGTGGCGCGCATGGTGCGCCGGCGTATGCGCAAGATCCTCTGGACGCAGGGCGTCCTGCGTCACTCGGATGAGGACATCATGGAGGCCGGGCGGCGGGATTGGCGCGCGGTGCTGACGGTCATGGGCAACGGCCCGTTCTTCTTCGGCGCTGAGCCCACGGGGGTGGATGCGATCGTGTTTGCGGCACTGGCAACGACGCTGCTAACGCCGATCCCGTCGCCGATCCGCGACTTTCTCAGCTCGCAACCCCAGTGTGTCGCCTATGCGGAGCGCATGCGCGGGCGCTTCTTTCCCGAGCTTGCCCGTGCACCTGAGCGGCGGGAAGCCGCATAGGCCAAGGCGCCGTTCGTGACCGCCAACAAGCCTTGAGGGGAGACTTAAGCCGTCGCGGCTGATCGCCGGCGGCGATGACATTGGTTGGCGCTATGCCCGATCCCACCCCGATCCCATGGCCTCGCCGGCCTCCCCCGCAAATTCGACACATTTGCAAACCAATGTACTTTGTATTGCAAAGTCTAGGGGCTCGCCGGCCATGCAGGATTTGGATAAGGCGCTCGATGATATCATCGCCATCCGCAGCCAGATCGCGCGCAGCGCCGAGTTTCGTGGCTACGGACCGATCACGGTGGCGGCGACCGGCGTGCTGGCACTGCTCGCCGCCGCGGTCCAGGCTTTTTGGCTGCCCGATCCGGCCGCCGAAGTTGCAAGCTACCTCGCCCTGTGGGTCGCGACGGCCGGCGTCTCGGTTGCCCTGATCGGCTTCGAGATGGTGGCACGCTCCCGCCGCATCCATACGGTCCTGGCCGACGAGATGATCCAGGCCGCGACCGCCCAGTTCATGCCCGCCGCGGTTGCGGGCGTGCTGCTCACGGTTGTTTTGTTACGGGTTGCACCCCACACGCTGTGGATGCTGCCTGGGTTGTGGCAGGTCGTGTTCAGTTTGGGCTTTCTCGCCTCCTGCCAATCGCTGCCCCGCCCCATGTTCGCAATCGGCGTCTGGTACCTGGCCGCCGGGCTCGGCAGCTTGGCGTTCGCCAACGAGGCGCACGCCTTCTCGCCCTGGGCCATGGGCGCACCGTTCGGTATCGGTCAGCTGCTGATGGCGGCAATCCTCAACTGGAGCACGGCTGCGAGCGATGTCGAAGGCTAGCTCCAGGAAAGATGATAGCGGCCGCTTCGCCTATGACGGGCTGGACCGCGTCATTCACGAGAAGGCGCGCTTGAGCATCCTCACCTCGCTGGTGACGCATCCCAAGGGCCTCCTATTCGGCGACCTTAAGCAGTTGTGCGGGCTTACCGACGGTAACTTGAGCCGGCATCTGCAGGTGCTGGAAGAGGCGGGCTTCGTCGCCATCGAGAAGGGATACGACCACAAGCGTCCGCAAACCGTGTGCCGCGTCACGCCGCCGGGACGCCAGCGCTATCTCGACTACCTGAAGGTGCTCGAGCAGGTCGTGCGCGATGCCGCGCGCGCCGCCAAGCTCGAAAGCGCACAAGGCAGCGGGCGCAGCCTTAAACCCGCATAGAGTTTTTTTTGCTCGGAGACTTTACAATGCAAAGTAATCTGAATGAGAAAGTATCTACCCATGTCGCCATCATCATGGACGGCAACGGCCGCTGGGCGCGGGCGCGTGGGCTGCCGCGATCTGCGGGCCATCGTGCCGGCGTGGAAGCGGCGCGCCGGGTGGTCGAGGCGGCCCCGCAGCTTGGCATTGGCGCGCTGACGCTGTTCGCCTTCTCGGCCGACAACTGGCAACGGCCAAAAGCGGAAGTTGCAGCCTTGTTGGCGCTGTTGCAGCGCTATGTTCGCGACGAAGTGTGCCAGCTGGTGGAAAGCGGCATACGTCTCACGGTGATCGGCCGGCGCAGCCGCCTCCCGCGGGATTTGGTGCAGGCGATCATCGCCGCCGAGCAGGCTTCGGCGACGGGCAATCGCCTCGATCTCAGGATCGCCATCGACTACTCCTCGCGCGACGCCATTGCCGATGCCGCCACGCGTTGGCCTTTCGCACACACGCCCTCGCGCACGGCATTTGCCCGTCTGCTCGCGCCGCCGCGAGTTGGTATTGAGACCGACGTCGACCTGCTGATCCGCGCGGGCGGCGAACAGCGGCTATCCGACTTCCT
>DASTMQ010000599.1:0-4271 GCA_035714005.1 Hyphomicrobiaceae bacterium | reverse complement strand
AGAGGTGTTTGCGCGTCTTGCCGAATTCGGCCTGCGCGACGCCATTCCCCCGTCCGGACGGCGCTACTCGATCCCAACCGATCTCATCAATCGCGACAAGAGCTCGGGCATCCGCATCGACCACATCCTGGCCAATGCCGCCATCGAGGTCATCGCCGGCGAGGTCGTGCATAGCCCGGCCAGCAATCGCGCCAGCGACCACCATCCCGTCATGCTCGAGTTTCGCGTCAAACCAGGCTAGGCAAGGCAAGAGGCGCCGGCGCCGCAGCGGACGGCTTGCTGGCGTCATGCTTGGCGCCGGGGCAACTGCGGGTGTACCGCGCGGCGACCTCAGGCAACCCGGTCCATTTGCGACAGCGGCGAAAACAATAGACTGCGGATCTCTTCGGCTGGCACGGCGCTGCCGATGTAGAAGCCCTGCACCTCGGTGATGCTGCGTTCGCGCGCGATCAGCGCCAGCTGCTCGCGGGTCTCGACGCCCTCCACGGTCACCGCCAGGTCGAGCTCGGCGCTGAGGCGGGCGACGCCATAAAGCAGGCTCAGCGAGCGACTGCTTGCCTGCAAGCCTTGCAGGAACGAGCGATCGATCTTCACCTTGTTGAGCGGGAAACTGTGCAGGTAGCTTAGACTGGAATAGCCCGTGCCGAAGTCATCGAGCGAAATGCGCACGCCCAAATCCTGCAATTGATCGAGCCACAGGCGCGTGATCTCACTGTCGTCGAGAAAGGCCGACTCGGTGATTTCGATTTCCAGGCGATCGGGAGCCAGGTTGGCCGCCTGCAGCGCCTCACGGATGGTGTTTGCCATGTCGTCACGCCGGAACTGAATGGCGGAAAGATTTACGGCCACGCGCACGTCATTGGGCCATCTCGCGCATTCGACGCAGGCCTTGCGCAGCACCAGCCGGCCGATCTCGACGATCAGACCCATTTCCTCGGCGATGGGAATGAACTCGCCCGGCGGCACCATGCCGCGCTCGGGATGCGGCCAGCGCAACAGCGCTTCGCAGGTGGCAATGCGCTTGGTGCGCAGGTTGTAGAGCGGCTGATAGTGCACCTGAAAGGCGTCCGCCGCGAGGGCGTTGCGCAAATCGAGCTGCAGATTGCGGCGCGCGTGTGCCTTCACGTCCATGCCCTGCTCGAAAAACTGCCAGGAGCCGCGACCGTTCAACTTGACGCGGTAGAGCGCCATGTCGGCGTTCTTGAGCAAGAGGTCGGCGCTGTCGCCGTCGCGCGGCGCCACCGCTATGCCGATGCTGGCGCCGACCACGATCTGATGTCCGTTGATCTGGAACGCCCGGCCGAGCACGTCCACGATTTGCTCGGCCAAGGCCGCACTTTCATCGAGCTCGCCCAAGGGATACTGCAGCACCACGAACTCGTCGCTGCCGAAGCGCGCAACCATATCGGATCCGCGTACGACGCTGCGCAAGCGGTCGGCAACCGCGCACAGCAGCGCGTCACCACAGGTGTGGCCCAAGGTGTCGTTGACCTGCTTGAAGTCGTCGAGGTCTACGAACAGGGTGGCGAACGGGCCGCGTCGCTTCAGGGCGGCCAGCGCGGCTTCGGTTTGATCGTGCAGGAAGGCCCGGTTGGGAAGGCCCGTTAGGGTATCAAAGCGGGCCAACTGGTGGATCTTGGCCTCGGCCATTTGCCGATCGGTGACATCTTCGAACAGCAGCACGGCGCCGCCTTCCGCCATGGGATTGACGGTGATGGCGAGCATGCGCTGATGCTCGGTGTCGATCAGAACCTCGCCGTCGGCGCTACCTGCCAATCGGCTCTCGAGCGCCAGCGCCAGCCGTTCTGCGCGCTCGCTTGACAAGGCCCCGGCCGCGGCGGACTCGCTGATGAGCGCGCGTACCGGCAGACGCCGGGGCGTGACGTTCTCGGGCAAGCTCAACAATTCGCGCAAGCGCCTGTTGCAAACGACGACCTGCCCCTTGAGATCGACCATGCAAAGCCCGTGCGGCATATTGTTGAGGGCGGTGTCGAAGCGGCCGGCGAGCAGGCTCACATCCCGACCGGCAATCACGGCATCGAGCAGCACGCGGCGTAGCCGGTCGGAAATGAATTTCAGCGAGGCAAAGAAGGGTATGAGAACAAACGCGAAAATGGCGTAGTACCAGCCACCGACGAGCAACAGCGCCGCGGTCATGGGCACGCCCGCGCAAACAATCTGCGCCAGCACCAGGAGGTTACTGGCAAAATTACGCCCCGAAATGCCGATCATGTAGGCCAGCGTCAGGGCGAAGCTGAAAATCTGCACAAACGGATCGGCGGTCTTGATGAAGGCGACGAGACACCACATGCCGAGCAACATGACGTGCGCGGCGGCACCGGCCACATAGCGGCGCTCCCATTTGGCTGCCTCATCGAGGCTGTCGATGCGCCCTCGCCGCTTTTGATATCGGCTGACGTCCAAGCCGCGCGCGCAGGCGACGAGCGCGATCATCGCCGAGCACAGATAGAGCAAGGGCTCGCCGCTCTTGTAGGCGGTGATCAGCGCGGTGCCGGAGGCGGCGATGGCCCCCACAAACAGCGAACGAAAGTCGTTGTAGAGGGCATTAACCAGGGAGACGTAGATCTCGGGCGGCAATGAGCGATCGGGGCACCGCCGCGCCTGCCCCTGCCAGTTTTCCATGCCAACTGCCCCTGCGGCCTCATTCGCAAGCCAGGAGCTTCGGGCAAGCAAATAAATTTTGGCTCAACTCGCGGCCAACGCCGGCGCTGAGCCCCGGCAACGTGGTAAATCCTCCCTTGCCGGAAGCGGAAACAGAGCGCTGGCAGGCTCATTCCCAGTCTTATAGAAGATAACGTTTATATGAACAGGAATTGATTTGCCATAGTCTGGTCAAAATCGTTGCATGCTCAACCAAGGTGCTGCTGTGTTAATGTATTGGCTCACTTCGGCGCGCCTCTTAACCAGCCATTAACCCTACGACCGACCATATTGTCGCTTGTTCATTTGGCCCTTTACAGAACTTAACTGCATGTTAACCTTACTATTATGCGTGGCGGGCGCGAGAGGAGAAATTGCAAGTGTGTGTTTCTGCGTCGGTTTCGGAGCTACCGGGCTTGAGCCTGGTGGACCGGGTTATGAAGTTACTCAATCGGGTAGACTATCGGCGGATCGAGACTGCGGAGGAGAAAGACTCGGTCTTCAGGCTGCGGTACCAGGCCTACATGCGCGAGGGGGCGATCGCACCCAACGCCGGTGAAACGTTTTCCGACAGCCTTGATAACTCCCCCAATGTGTCGATTTTTGGCGTTTACCTCGACGGCAAGCTTGCCAGTTCCATTCGCCTGCACGTGGCGACACCCGCCTGCGGGGACCTTCCCGCCCTCAATGTCTTTGCCGACATCCTGGGGCCGCATCTTGCCGCTGGACGCACGGTGATCGACCCCACCAGGTTTGTCGCCGATCGGGAGCTGTCTCGTCGGTACCCGGAGCTATGCTACGTGACCACTCGGCTCGCTTGGTTGGCCTCGGAGTATTTCGAGACGGACTTGCTGCTGGCCACCGTTCGCCTTGAGCACCAGGCCTTCTACCGCCGCACCTTCGGGCACCAGGCGATTTGCCCGCCGCGCCATTACCCATCCCTGACCAAGCCCATCTCCTTGATGGCGCTCGAATTTGCCGCTTCCCGGGCGGCCGTGCCCCGGCGCTATCCGTTCTTCCACTCGACCCACTTCGAGCGGCGCATGCTGTTTGGGCGCGAGGCCATGGTGGCCCTGGCTACGGCCGCCTAGTCCCGGGCCCGGTCCTGGGCTTAGTCCCGGGCTTGGGCTCGCGGCGGGCACCAGCGGCGGCGACCGGCTCCCGCAGCCGGCGCCGCATTTGCGGTATTTGAGATAGCGCAACCCCGTCCGGGGGGCGCGCCGGCCCGGGCCTCCCCGCCCGCATGCCCCGAGGCGGCCGCCTTGCATAGAGGTGCGCCCGCGCGGCATGCTGCGGCGCGCGGTCGGCGCCAAGCCGCCATGCATGCAGGGACGATGCGCGCAACCGACGCCGATCGCGGCGAAACTTCTCTCCGCTATCCCGGCTGGCGCGTCGTCGGGCTGTGTTTTGTCATGGCCCTGCTGTGCTGGGGGCTTGGCTTTTACGGCCACGGCTTCTACCTCGCCGAATTGAGGCGCCAGCACGGCTGGCCGACGGCGCTGATCTCGAGTGCCAGTACGGCGTGCTACCTCGCCAGCGCCGTGCTCGTCATTTTCATCAGCGATGCCATCGGCCGCTTTGGCGTGCGCGGCTGCGTCCTAACGGGCTTA
>DASTMQ010000598.1:0-3641 GCA_035714005.1 Hyphomicrobiaceae bacterium | reverse complement strand
GCCTTAGTGCACAACGCGGCGACGATCAGGGAAGCGCTCGAACGCATCGTTGAGACTTGCGCGTAACCGTGTTCTTGGTGGTATGGCGTACCAGGGTATCGATCACACGCCGCTGCTGCCGGCCGCCTTACGCCGGCGCCTCGGGCGCTGGCTGTTGCGGGCGACCGGCGCCAGCGTGCTTCTCGTCTGTTTGGCGTGCGGCCTGGCACTCGCCACCTGGTCGGCCACCGATCCCAGCCTTTCGCACGTAACCAGCGGCGGCATCCGCAACCTGTTGGGCCCGATCGGCGCCGTTCTTGCCGACCTGCTCATGCAACTGCTTGGTCTTGCCGGCGTCCTCCTTCTGCTGCCACCCCTGCTGTGGGCGCTGCCGCTCAGCAGCGGCCGGCCGCTCGAGGCCTGGCGTGGCAAATTGGCGTTGGGGCCCGTGGCGATCGTCGCCATCGCCGGGGCGATCTCATCGCTTCCCACCTCGATCACTTGGACGTTGCACCACGGCAACGGCGGCATGATCGGCGATCTCGTCTTCACGCTGCTGGCGAGCGCGCTGGCCCCCCTCAATCCCGACAAGGCCGGCGTGACGGCTAGCCTCATTCTATTTGTCGGCGGCGCCATGGCCCTGATCGGCAGTCTCGGGCTCTCGCAGCGGCAGTGGGGCGAGGTTCTCGCCTACCCCGGCGCGCGCCGGCTCGGGCCGGCGGCGCGGGCCTGGCGCCTCATCGGGGGTTGGCTGCCGCGGCCAAGGCCGATGCCGTCACTTCCGCCGTTTGCCTTTCCCGTGCGGCAGGAGCCTCCCATGTATCGCAGCGAGCGGGGGCAAAAGCCCGCGACCAAGGCTCAGCCCCTGGCCGCGCTCGACGCGCCCGCCTCGGCCAACTTTGCCCCGCCGAACGCTCGCAGCGACGCCTTCGAGGAGACAATCGACCCAAGCAGCCGCGCCATTGCCGAGCGCTTTGCGCCGGCCGGCAAGCAGCCAGCGTTGGCCCCCAACATCGAACGGCCGGCGACGCCGGCCCGGAGCGTGCCGGCGCCGGTTCGAGGCGAACCGGCCGCCGTCGTCGACGGCGCCGGCTACCGCGCCCCACCCATCACGCTGTTGAAACGGCAACCCGCCCTGAAGCTGAGCGATCAGCTCTCACAATCGGCGCTGATCGGACACGCGCGCCTCTTGAGCGACGTGCTCGCCGATTTCGGGGTCAAGGGGGAGATCAGGGGGGCGCATCCGGGCCCTGTGGTGACGCTTTACGAGTTCGAGCCGGCGCGCGGGACCAAGTCCGCGCGGGTAATCGGCTTGGCCGATGACATTGCCCGCTCCATGAGCGCAGTCTCGGTGCGCGTCGCCGTCGTGCCGGGGCGCAACGTGATCGGCATCGAACTGCCGAACCCACGCCGCGATAAGGTATTGTTGCGCGATCTGATCGAGGCGGAGGCCTTTCGCCTTTCCGCCGCCAATCTGCCCCTGGTGCTGGGCAAGAACATCGGGGGCGCACCGGTCGTGGCCGATCTCGCCCGCATGCCGCACCTTCTGGTTGCCGGCACGACCGGCGCAGGCAAGTCGGTCGGCATCAACGCCATGATCCTGTCGCTTCTCTACCGCCTGTCGCCCGAACAATGCCGCCTGCTGCTGATCGACCCGAAAATGCTGGAGCTGTCGGTCTACAACGGCATCCCACACCTGCTCTGTCCGGTCGTCACCGATCCGCACAAGGCGGTCGCCGCGCTCAATTGGGTGGTGCGCGAGATGGAGGAGCGCTACGCGCGCATGGCAAAAGTTGGCGTGCGCAACATCGAAGCCTTCAACGCCCGCGCAGCCAAGCGGGACCGGAGCATGGCCCAGGACACTGCGGCGTTGCCCTTTATTGTCGTGGTGGTGGATGAATTCGCCGACCTCATGCTGGTCGCCGGCAAGGAGATCGAAGCGGCCGTGCAACGGTTGGCGCAGATGGCCCGGGCCGCCGGTATCCATTTGATTATGGCGACGCAGCGGCCCTCCGTCGACGTCATCACCGGCACCATCAAGGCGAACTTCCCGACCCGCGTCAGTTTCAAGGTCGCCTCGAAGTTCGACAGCCGGACCATTCTCAACGACCAGGGTGCCGAGCAGTTGTTGGGACAGGGCGACATGCTGGTCTCGGGTGGCGCCGATCGCCTGATGCGGGTGCATGGTCCGTTTGTTTCCGACGAGGAGGTCGAAGGCGTCGTCGCCCACCTGCGCGGGGCGGCTACGCCCAGCTATATTGCCGGCATCACCGATCTGCCCGAACCTGAAGCGGCAGACGGCGGCGAGGTCGCCCAGCGCGGCGAGGAGCTCTATGACCGCGCCGTCGGCATCGTCATGCGCGAGGGCAAACCCTCCACCAGCCATCTGCAGCGACGGCTGTCCATCGGCTACAACCGAGCGGCGAGCCTGATCGAGCGCATGGAACGGGAACGCGTGATCGGCCCGGCCGCCGACGGCGGTCGCCGGCAAATCTTGCTGGCCGCCCCCGCAGCGGCGCGCGCGGCCTGGTAGCGGCCGCAGTTCCCCCAACGTTGGGCCGCCTTGCGACTTGCCTCGCCCACAATCTTGACCCAATGTTCGGACAAACGACTGGCATCGGCCGAATCACCCGCGTTGCCATGGAAACGCGTGGTCGTCTGGGGGAAGCTAATGAACGCACGAATTGGCGCGATCCTCGCCGCCCTGGCGGTTGCCCCCCCGTTAGCGGCGTTCGCCCAGGATGCCAAAAAGGGGGTCCCGCCCAACCCCGCCGCGGCGACCTCGCCCTGGAGCCAAACCATTTCCAAGGATGCCAGCGTGGTCGGCGAGCAGCTCGACAAAAAGCAGCTCGAGGTGGTGCAAAAGGTGAACGGCTATTTCAATCAAATGAGCGATATGAAGGGCCTGTTCGTCCAAACCAATGCCGACAACAAGCGCATCCGCGGCAAATTCTATGTCAAGCGGCCGGGCCGGTTCCGCTTCGACTATGGCGCGCCTAGCAAGCTGGTGATCATTTCCGACGGCCAGTACCTGGCCATCCAGGATTTCGACCTGAAAACCGATGACCGCATCTCCCTGGACAACACCCCCTTCCGGGTGCTGATGCGCAAAGATGTCGATCTGCTTCGCGACGCCCATGTCCTACAAGTTCAAGACATTGATGATGTAATCGTTGTATCCTTAGAAGACCGCAACACGGATAATCCAGGTCGCATTAAGTTGTTTTTGGCCAAGAAGCCAACTTTGGAGCTCAAGGAGTGGATCACGACTGACCCACAGGGTCTGGATACACGAGTAGAGCTGCATGAGATGAACAAAGCCGACGACTTAGACCCAAACCTTTTCAAACCATCATTGATTTCGACGCAAAAAATCCTGCAGTAGGCCGGGACGGCGCGCAAATGCGGGCATTCGAATCAGATCAAGCGAAAAGTTGATCGGAATTGAAACAATCCGTAACAATTTCGTGATCGGAAGCGGTTGCATATTGTAAACCGCTGGCCACACGCTATCTGTTGTCGGGAGCGGGCGATGTCGCTCTTCATCGGTAGTGCCCCCCGTCTAGCCGAAAGACATCGCTTGCCGTGCCGGCTTCCCTCCCGGCACAATGCGCATAACGCGCTTTTGCGCCCAACTCCTCCCCCGGGGTTGGGCGCTTTTC
>DASTMQ010000597.1:0-7403 GCA_035714005.1 Hyphomicrobiaceae bacterium | reverse complement strand
CCCCCGCCCGGGTGCTAAGCAATCAACCCGGAAGGGCGTGGCGGAAATGCCTCGCGACCCTGCAGGCGCGCCGCGCCAGGCGCCATTGCTGCGCCAGCCAGGCGGGGGCGTTCCAGGCAAAGCCCCCCAACACATCCCTATACCTAGGGCCTCCACTGCCACCCGTACTCGGGGTTTGTGCCGATTTGGTTTGCCGCGCCGGCGCGCACAATCGAGCTTGCAGCCTCAATCGGCGGCTGCGCAGTGGCGTCATTTCCTTGAGGAGCTCAACATGGGATTGCTCGATGAGGTAATCAGTGCGGCGCTTGGAGCCAAGCCTACCCAGAGTGCGCCGGCCCAGGGCCAACCGGCGCAAGACCAATTCTCACAGATTGCCGCCGCCTTGGCGGCACTGTTGGCGCCCCGACCGGGTGCCGCATCCGGCGGACAAGCAGCCCCGTCCGCACCGCAGGCCACATCGGGTGGCCTCGACGTACTCATCAATCAGTTCAAGCAAAACGGCCTCGGGGACGTCATCAATTCCTGGATCGGCACCGGCCAGAATCAAGCGATCTCGCCCAACGAGCTGCGCCAGGCGCTTGGACAAAAAACCGTCAATGAT
The DNA here is from genome assembly GCA_035714005.1 of Hyphomicrobiaceae bacterium. Lineage (GTDB taxonomy): Bacteria > Pseudomonadota > Alphaproteobacteria > Rhizobiales > Hyphomicrobiaceae > AWTP1-13. Next base: position 6,802 of record DASTMQ010000597.1, on the reverse strand, counting down.
CTCTCGCGGCAGTCGGGTGCCCCGCAGGATGATCTGCTTTCGCAACTCTCGAGGTACTTACCAAGCGTGATCGACAGGTTGACGCCGAACGGGCAACTTCCCAACCAGTCCGATCTGCGCTCGGGGTATCGAAACACCTGAGCGAGCGCCACACTCTTGGGTCAAGGTCGCGGGTCAAGGTCGCGGGGCACGCCGCCGCGTCGTGACCTTGGCCCCGGGCTCGGTGCTTGTTTGGCGCCCGCGGCTTTCGTCTGTGCCGAATGCGGCCAGGCGCGGGCCGCACCTCGACCGCCCCTTGGCCACCCCACCCGACCAGGCAATTCTGGGCCGTTCCCGGCGCTATGCTGCACATCACAGCCAACCTTGCCGCGCCGGGCCACGCTGCCGGGCTCGGGCCCGCTGGGTGCTGACAATCTCTCGGCTGCTTTATATAACTCACCGGGTCGCTGTCAGCATTGCGCGCGTGGTGCCTAACACGCCCGTGCGGTCGGGGGGGGGGTGCGCATGAGAATGGCTGTTCGGCCCACGTTGCCGGCTTTTTTGTGCGTGTGCGCCCTGCTTTTTTGCGGCGGCAGCGCCTTGGCGCAACCGACCCAGGCACGGCTGGCGCTGCTGATCGGCAACCAAGCCTATAACGCCGCGGTTGGCCCGCTCAAAAACCCGCACAACGACATCGCGCTGATTGGAGCCGCGCTTGAGAAGCTCGGCTTCAAGACCACGCTCGTCAAAGACGCAGACTATCGGGCGATCGACGTTGCCATCAAACGGCATATCCAGAACGTCCGCCGCGAGGGTCCTGGAACGATCAGCTTTGTCTACTATTCGGGGCACGGGGCCGCCGATCCCGATACCAAGATTAACTATTTGATCCCGATCGATGTCGCCAATGCAGAAGATGAGGATTTGTGGACCAGCTCCGTCAATCTCAATTCCGTGATCGAAGGGCTGCGCGGGCAGGCGCCGGGGGCCACCCACTACGTGGTCTTCGACGCCTGCCGCAACGAACTCAAGCTGACGCGAAAGGGCAAGAAAGCTTTAGCCGACAAGGGTTTTGTGCCGATTGCCTACACCCCGGGCGTAATGGTGGCCTACGCCACGGCACCGGGCCAGACTGCCGACGATCGGGGTACCGGCAGCGGGCCTTATGCCAAGGCGCTGGCCGACGAGATCGGCAAGCCCGGCGTCGAGGCGATGACCATGTTCCGGCGCGTGGCGCTGCGGGTCAATCGCGAGATCGGACAGGATCCATGGATGTCCGCCTCTACCTTGCCCGAAGTCTACCTGGCGGGCGAGATCGCGCCGGGGGCGGTATCGCGATCCGCGGGCTTAAGCGATGCGGACCGGCAAGCGCTGCTGCAGGAATGTCGGCAGCCCGGCAACACCAACCTGGCGATCAAAGCCTGCGGTGAGCTGATCGAGCGCGGCGGCGCCGGGCCCGAGGCGATCGAAGGCTATTTTCTGCGCGGGATGGCCTACGCCCGCGCCTTGGACCGCACCAAGGCACAAGCGGACCTCGAGCAGGTCGTGCACTTCGCCCCCAAGACGGCGTTTGCGCAAACGGCACGGGCGGCGACATTGCTCGCCAACGGCGATGCGGATGGTGCGATCGACACCGCCACGCAGGCCATTGGTCTTGACACCGGCAACGCCGCCGCGCACCTCGTGCGCGGCGCCGCCCACCTCAGCAAGCGCGATACACCTCGGGCCCTCAGCGATCTCGACCGTGCGATCAGCCTCGAGCCCTCCTCGCCCGCGGCCTATCTCAGTCGGGGTGGTGTGCATCTGTTGCGGGGAGATACCGAGCTGGCGCTGGCCGACTACAACGAGGCCATTCGCCGTGACCCCAATCTTGCCCAGGCGTACCTTGCGCGGGCGGGCTATTGGCGGGGGCGCGATGAGGGGCGCGCCATTGCCGACTACGACACGGCGCTTCGTCTGAAGTCGGACTTCGCCGACGCCCTATCGGGCCGCGCCGCCGCACATCTGCAACGCCGCAACTGGGATCTCGCCATCGCCGATCTCGACCGCGCCCTCAAAATCGACGGCGCGCGCGCGGCCGATTATGTGCTCAAGGGTCGGGCCTATGGGGAGCGGCGCGAGTGGGACCGCGCCATCGCCGATTTCACGCGCGCGATCGGTCTCGGCGAACGCACGGCTCTGACCCACCTCTATCGTGGTGCGGCCTATGATGCCAAATATGACTATGACCGCGCCATCGCCGACTACGCCGAGGCGCTGAGGCTCGAGCCCTCCAATGCCAGGGCGATCGCCGCGCGAGGTCTTGCGCATTTCAACAAGGGTAACCTCGACGCGGCCCTGTTTGATCTATCCGAAACTCTTAAGCGCGAGCCGAGTAACGACGTGGTCCTCTTGACCCGCGCCATGGTCTACTCGGCCAAGAGCGAGCCCGCGCGCGCTGTTGCCGACCTCGACATGCTGATTAAGCGCGACGGCAAAAACGCTTCCGCCTTTTTGCAGCGCGGCATCGTCCTTCTCAAACAGAGCGAGCTCGACCGCGCCATTGCCGACCTGACCCAAGCGGCGAGCTTGGGCGCCAATACACGCGACGTCCTGGCCGATGCCTACTATCAACGCGGGCTGTCGCGTTTCAAGGCCGATAAACTGGATGGGGCGATCGTCGATTTTAGCGAAGCCATCCGGCATGCCCCCGCGCTGCGGCAGGCTTTTTTTGAGCGCGGTCGCGCCTTCGCCAAACGCAAGGACACGGCTCTGGCCATCGACGATTTCGGCGAGGCCATTCGCTTGCAACCAACCGCTGCCGCCTACAGCAACCGCGGCTTGTTGCAGCTCGAGGCGAAGAACTACGATCGGGCGATCGCCGACCTGGACGAGGCCCTGAACCGCGACAAGGACGACAAGTACGCCGTTTATGGGCGCGGCACGGCCTATCTGGAGAAGCGCGACTACGAGCGGGCGATCGCCGACCTGAGCGAGGCGATCCGCCTCGACCATCCCGCCAAGGCCGATGCCTACCAGGACCGCGGGCGCGCGCACGTGCTGCAAGGGCGCGCCGCGCAGGGGATCACCGATCTCTCCGAAGCGATCCGCCTGGCCCCCAGCGATTTACGGGCCTACAACAATCGCGGCTGGGCCTACGAGTTCAGCGGCGACAAGACCCGCGCCATTGCCGATTTTCGCAAGGCGCTCTCGTTTGACCGCAACAATCAATTTGCGCGCGACAGCCTCAAGCGACTGGGGACATCACCGTAGGTCGCAAAGAACCGCATCAGCGCGGATTGGCGGGCTGACCCGCACCCTCGGCGTCCCGGATATCTATTTTCGCTTTGCCGCGCAGGTCGGACACCTGCTCCAGGGCCTTGCGCTGAATCAGCAGCGAAATAATGCTGGCCTTCAGCTCCTCAAAGGCTGGGATCGGCCGCGCCCGTTTGTCCTCGACGAGCACCAGGTGCCAGCCAAATTTGGTCTGGATCGGCTCCGACAGCACGCCGCGCTCCAGGGTGGCGATGGCGTCCTCGAAACTGGCGTCGAACTGGCCGCGCGTGAAATAGCCAAGATCACCGCCGTCGGCGGCATTGCCCGGGTCTTGGCTGACTTCCTGCGCCACCGTGGCGAATGGGGCGCCAGCGACAATGCGGGCGCGCTGCTCGCGCGCCTCTTGCTCGCTCAAAACCAGAATGTGGCGGGCGTGGATCTCTTCCTCGGGCTTGGTGCTGGCGATTTCCCGATTGTAGAGATCGCGCGCTTCCTCTTCCGTGACGCCGCCGGCAAAGCGGCTATCATAAAAGCGATCACGCAGAACGCGACGGCGGACGTAGCGCAGCTGCGCCTCCGCCTCCGGTTCGCGGTCGATCCTCGCCTGTTCGGCGGCTTCCGACAGCAGTTGATTTTCGATCAGATACTCGAGCAGCACGCGCCGTCTATTTTCCGGCGCGATCGCCTCGAGGTCGCCGCCAAGGTCGATCTCGGCAAAGCGCATGTCGCTTTCGGTGATCGGCCGACCATTGACCATTGCCACGACGGCGTCCTGGGCCGCCGCACCGCCAAGCCCCATTTGGCTCGCAACCAAAACCAGTAGCGAAAACAGCAACGCCTGCACGGACGGTGTCCTCCCCCACACTGTTGCGGCCGCCCGAAGCACGGCCGCAGGATAAGTCGACGCCTGCCGTCGCGTTGTCACCGCTAGCGCGTGCTCGAGCGGTGATATTGGGCGATCGCCTGTCCCAAAATTCCCCCATCGGTTGTCACCGCCGGGTGAACCACAACAACGGCCGGCAGAGCCCGGTCTGCCCGCCAGCGCGGCAGCGGCCTCGGCGGCGGACGACCCGAGGATCCGGCCAGCGCCGGCCCAACGCGGGTAGCGGCCCTGAGAATGAACGCGCCCGTCATCTCCGAGGCGATCTGGCGCTGACTGGCGGCGCCGCGATCGAAGCTTGCGAGCGGCAGCAGGCGGTCTCCCGGGCGCAACGCCACCACGCCCACCCCGCCCTGAACCGGCAACGGCACACTGCCCGTGGTGGGCGAGCGCGCCGACGCGTCGCCCCGGCCGCGCAGGCGCGCCGGGTCGGCGGGCGTCCCTTGCCCTTCGGATGCGAGCGACCAGGCCGAGGGTCCCCCCGAGCGACCGGGTTCGCCAGCCGCCCCGCGCGCACCGGGAGCGCTCTCCTCCGCGCGACCTGCCGGACCTCGCTCGCTTTCGCCGCGTGCAAGGGTGTCGGCACGGCTGGCGCCGTCGCGCGCGACCCCTTCGCCGCGCGGCTGGCTGGCCGGGGGATCGCCGGACGCCGCTTTGGGTTGAGCGTCACGGTCGGCCCGCGCGCTCGCAGCCCGGCCCTCGCCGCTTCCAGCTTTGCCGCCGTCGGCGCCGCTATCCCTGCCACCCTTGCCCGTGCGCATGACACTCTCGGAGCGCGAGCCGCCGGAGGAGGAGGCCATGCCACCGCCGCCCGAGGTTGCACCACCGCCGCCACCACCCTGGTCCAAGTTGAACCCCATGTTGCCACGGCCTTTGCCGGATGCGTTGGGGTCTCCCATGATGCTGGAGTTGGGGCCGCCGGGCAGGCGTGCCTGCTGGCCAGGCCCTGGGGCGGCGCCGCCGAAGGGCGGCTGCCCAGGAAGCGTTGGGCCGCCGGCGTAAGGCGAATTGGGTCCGGGCTGGAAGGGCGTCGTGCCGCCGTATGGTCCTGCGGGGGGCCTCGAGCCGGTCGCAGGGTTCGGCAGCGGTGAGGTCCCACCCGCGATCGGCGGCGGTCCTGGGGGCCGTTGGCCGGAGGAGCCGGGAGGCGGCGCGCCAGGCGTCGCGGGGAGGGTGTTGCCAACGATGGGCGGTGCTCCGGGCGGCCTCGGGCCACCACCAAAGCCGGGCGGTGGGCCGGCGGGCGCTTGCGGGATGCTGTTGCCGGCAAGCGGCGGGGACCCAGCGGGTACCCTCGATGGTGGGTTGGAGGCGGTGCCGGGATTGGGTTGACCCGGGGACGGCGGCGCCGAAAAGCGGGGCGGTTCGGGCTTGGTCTGCATCACCGACCTGGGACCGCCTTGGGCGGGGGGCGCGCCGATCTGCGGCGCCGGTGGTGGCTGCGGAGCGCCCATGATCGTGCGTGGCGCGCCGCCCACTTGCGGCGTTGGGGTGGGCGTGGGCGGGGACTGCTGGCGCAGCTTGGCAGCTTGCTGATCCCAGGCAGCCTTTTCGCGGGCGCGTTGCTCGGCGGCCTGGCGCTCGCGTTCGGCCTGCAGCCGCTGCTGTTCCAGGGCCGCCTTGCGCGCTTGCTCGGCTTGCAGCCTCGCTTGGTCGGCCTGTAGGCGTTGCTGTTCCTGGGCTTTGCGCGCCTGCTCGGCGTGCAGCCTCGCTTGCTCGGCCTGTAGGCGCTGTTGCTCCTGGGCTTTGCGTGCCTGCTCGGCCTGCTGCTGCCTGGCTCGTTCCTGGGCGCGCAAGTCTTCCAGGTGTCGGCGGTTCGCCGCCTTCTGCTGCTCTTGATTGGCGTTGGATCGTCGCGCCGATTCTTGCGCGCGCTTAAGGTAAGTTGTCGTGCGCTGCATTTGCGGCCGCAAGGCCGGGGCCGCCGGCTGCTGCGGTCGCGCCACGGGTGCCGCCGGCGCCGTGCGCGGCGGCATTTTGCGGTGATAGGGATCTTGCTGCGCCCGCAACGCCGTGGACTGAAAAAGAATTGCGAACGAGAGGGTTAGAGCCGTGAGGAGCGGCCGCGAAAGAAACATGTGCGCCTCTTGAGAGCCCCGGGGTCCTCGGTAAATCAGTCTACAGTGCAGACTGCGGAGGAGATTTCACGCTACCATCTCGGCGTGCGCCCGTCGAGGCCGATGGGGCGCGTTCGTCACCTGCGCACCGGTGCTCGGAAAAAATCCGTGTGATGACAAGCGGCTGACTGAGATTTCGGCCGCGGCCAACGACGCGGCGGTGATCGGCGCGCATAACCCCGCGCACGCCCGGCGGTGTCCGGGCGTGCGAGCGTCCGCCCCAAAACGACCGCGCGTTGCGGCTTTGTGAAAACGAGCGGCGAGCTGGTGCTGCCCATCCAGGCGGCGGCGCTGGCGATGGACCAGGCGTGCCGTGGGCTGCCGGCCGATGCCCGGGCCGGGGTGGAGGGAGGCCCGCCGGTGCACCCGCGAGGCCTGCCGATCGCGCCGGGGCGGGAGCGCAAGAGCTACTGGCGGGGAGTTCACCGCCGGCGTCGCCGCGGGCGGCTAAACATGAGGCGGGCGCGCTCGCCCGCCGGTCGTTCTGGGTCAGGTCGTCACCGCTGCGGGTGCACGTTTTTGTGAGGAAAAGGGAGCCCGCGATCACGTCTGCGCGAGGCCGGCGACCCGC
>DASTMQ010000596.1:0-5192 GCA_035714005.1 Hyphomicrobiaceae bacterium | reverse complement strand
GAAAATCCACGCCTGCCGCGCTGGGTGCCCGGGGGCCATCCGATGAACCCGTTGGGGGTGCGCGCCTTATACCTCGGCTCCAGCACCTATCGCATTCACGGCACCGACGCCCCCTGGACGATTGGTACAGCGGTGTCGAAGGGCTGCATCCGCATGTACAATCAGGACGTGCTCGACCTTTATCCGCGCGTGCCGGTCGGCACCAAGGTCACGGTGACCTGGGACCGCTTCACGTCGGTTGCAGGCTACAACGCTCCCGCCGGCAAATCGAGCGGCTATAGCAACGCCACCAGCAGCAACCCACCCGCTTCGGGCCTTGGCTTCTTTAGCCTATTCGGGGATGACGATCAGCCACCGGAAAAGCCCCGCCGCCCGGCTCGCGCCAAAAATCCGCGTAGCGCCTCCACGGAATAGTCCGCCGAGCGCCAGCACGAAATTGCAGGCCTTTCCAGCGCGCGTGGGACTGGCCCCCCGCGCGTTGGGCCGGCCGACCGGGGGCACCCGCGGGCTGGCGCCGTCGCCCCGCGACCGGCTACAAGTGAGCTGCGCCGTTCGTTCGCCGCGGAGCTTGTGTCATGCCCGACGCCATCGCCGAGACCGCCGCCAGGCTCGAGAGCCTTTTGCGCCTGCGGTCCTTCCCCTTCGCCATGAAGCTGTTCGCCGACCGTGCCGAGATGGAGGCAATTCCCCGGATTCGGCGGCCTAGCACCGTGCATACCCTCGACCAGGTGGTGGCGCAGGCGGCGCGTCTGGGTTGGACCGTTGGGGTTACCGCTGAGGATCTGGTCGGCGCGCAGTGTCGCGCGGTGGTTGGACTTGGGGCCGCCAAGAATGCGGCATGGCGATCCGGCCGGCACATGAGCGGCGTTTGGTTCGCAACTCCCGAGGATGCCGCCGCGCACCAGGCGGCAATGCACTGCGTTGAGGATGGCACCTATCAGGCCTTGGCGGTGGCGCCGCTGGCATCGGGCCGACTTGATCCAGCCGATATCGCCCTGTTCTACGCCACGCCCGGCGCGATGATGTACTTCATCAACGGCCTGCAGTGGTCGGGCTACAAGAATTTCGAATGGGGGGTGGTGGGCGAAAGCGCCTGTGCGGACAGCTGGGGGCGCGCGCTCAAGTTGCGGCAGCCCTCGCTGTCGATCCCCTGTTTCGCCGAGCGCCGCTATGGCGGGGTGCTCGACGACGAAATGCTGATGGCGCTGCCGCCCGAATTTTTGCCCAAGGCCATCGCCGGTATGGAGGCGCTGGCAAAGAACGGCTTGCGCTATCCCTTCCCGCAGTACGGCATCCAGCAGGACGTGCGCGCCGGCATGGCGCGCAGCTATCCGGAGCGGACGAAGGGGAGCTAACGGCAAGCCCGCCGTGGCAGCGGCGCGCCTTTGCCGCCGCCACCTCGAGCGGGCGCCGCGCCCGGCGTCCGTTTCGTGCAGCGCAGGTCAGCGGGACCGCGCCCGACGGCCAGGCGGCACGCCGGCGATCGGCTGGAGAGGGTGCGCTGATTGGCAAGTGGCGCCATCCCGCTTAGGTTCTGCTGACACGATCCGACTAGCGCACGAGTTACGAGCGAGCCCCCATGAAATTCGGGATCTTCTACGAGCTGCAGCTGCCCAAACCGTGGGGTCCCGACGATGAACGCCAACTCGTGCAAGATGCACTGCTCCAGGTTGAACTCGCCGACCAACTAGGCATCGATTATGCCTGGGCGGTCGAGCACCATTTTCTTGAGGAGTATTCGCACTGCTCGGCATCGGAGGTGTTCTTGGCCGCCGCCGCCGCGCGCACCAAGCGCATCAGGCTCGGCCACGGCATTCGGCAGGTGATCGCCAACTACAACCATCCCGCGCGCAGCGCCGAAGCCATCGCCATGCTCGATCTCATCTCCAACGGCCGCGCGGAAATGGGCATCGGCGAGGGTGCCACCCGGCTCGAACTCGGCGGCTTCAATATCCCCGCCAAGGAGAAACGAGCCATAGCGCTGGAGGCGGCCGAGCAAATCGCCAACATGCTGGTGATGACGCCTTATCCAGGCTTCGAGGGCCGTTCGTTCAAGATGCCCTGCCGCAACGTGCTCCCCAAGCCGATGCAGAAGCCGCATCCGCCGATGTGGATGGCTTGTACCAATCGCGACACCATCAAGGTGGCGGCGAGCTACGGTTTGGGCGCGCTCGCCTTTTCCTTCATTGACGAGGCCGAAGCGCGCACCTGGAGCAGCATTTATTACGACATCATCAAGAGCGATCAGTGCGTGCCGCTAGGCCATAGCGTCAACGCCAATATCGCCATGGTCTCGGCCTTTTCACTGCACGCCGATTCGGCCGAGGCCGCCCGGCGCGGCCAGGAAGGCTTTGAGTTTTTTCGCTACGCAATTTCCGCGCTCGTCGCCAAGGACACGGTGCCCGGCCGGTCACGGTTGTTCGAAGAGTTCCAAGCGGAGCGCTGCACCGGCGCGTTGGCCGCCACCGTAGCCGGCGCGGAAAGCCTGGCCAGCGCCTTTCAACGCTCGCGCGGCATCGGCACACCGGCCGAATTTCGTGAGCACGTGCGCTCCTTCGAAGCGGCCGGCATCGACCAAATCATCTTGCTGCAACAGGCCGGTCGCAACAAGCACGCGCACATTTGCGACTCGCTCGAGCTCTTGGCGCGCGAGGTCCTGCCCGAGTTTGCCGCCAAAAGCCCCGAACGCGACCGCCGCAAGGCAGCGGAGCTGGCGCCCTTCATCGAAAAGGCGTTGGCGCGCAAGCAGCGCATGCCCGCGCTCGCCGACGCGGCCATCCCGGTGGTGCGGGCATCGGCGGTCAAGCCGGTGGTCAACCAGTCCGCCAGCTAGCCGCCACGTTCATTGCTCATCGACGATGGGATTGGCCAGCACGCCGATCCTTTCCACCTCGACCTCCACCTTGTCGCCGGCCCTGAGCCAGGTCGGCGGCTTGCGCGCGTGCGCCACGCCCGAAGGGGTGCCCGTGGCGATCACATCGCCCGGCTCCAGCGTCATGAACTCCGACAACAGTGCGATGATGCGCGCGCTGGAGAAGATCATATCAGAGGTGTTGGAATCTTGCATGATCTCGCCATTGACGCGCGTCATGATGCGCAGGCCGGAGGCGCCCGGCGGCAACTCGTCGGCGGTCACGACCCAAGGTCCGAGGGGCCCGGTGGCGTCGAAGTTCTTGCCGGCCGTCCATTGCGAACTCTTGCGCTGAAAATCCCGCACCGAGACGTCATTGAAAAGCGTATAGCCAAAAACGTGTGCCAAGGCCTCGGCCTCGGCAATGTGGCGACCGCTTTTGCCGATCACGATCGCAAGTTCACACTCATAATCGAGTTGGGCCGACAGCTTCGGTCGGACCACTGGTTGTGATGCCGGCAACAGTGAGCTGAACACGCGCAGGAAGAAGGACGGATAGGTTGGAATCGCGTGTCCACCTTCTTTGGCATGCAGCGCATAGTTAAGCCCAACACAAATGACTTTTGCCGCCGGATGAATTGGCAGCAAAGGTTTCACCGTATCGAGCGGCAGCCGAGCGGCGGCGGGAACGGTCGCCGCTGCGACCTTAGCCGCCGTCAGTGCCCGGGCACCAGCCAGCATCAGGCCGTGCAGATCCTTGGGCAGGCTGGCGTCGGCGGCAGCAAGATCGACGACGGCACCGTTCTCCACCAGGCCGAGGCCAGCGCCGCTGCCTTTTTCAAACATCATCAGCTTCATTGCCGCATCTCCTTCAGATCCTCGCTTGCTCTTACCGAGTCGGCGCGAATGCGCTCGATCGCCCACTCGCGGTGCTTCAGCCACCAACCGTACTCAACGGGCCAATCGTCCATGGCCTCGACGGGCCTGCGCCCGAGCGCTATTTCCGCCATCTGGGGCCAGCACGGATTGACGAGCGCCTCGCGCCCGATGGCGATGAGATCGGCACGTTCCTGGCGCAGGATGTCCTCGGCAAACTGCGGCTCAACAATCAAGCCCACCGCCATCGACATCACCCCGGCCTCGCGCCGTACGCGCTCGGCGAAAGGCACCTGAAACCCCCAGGTCCGCTTGATGCGCGCGGCGGTAGCCGAGCCGTAAAGCCCACCCGATGAACAGTCGACGACGTCGATGCCTCGCGCCCTGAGTTCCTTGGCGTAGGCGACGGTGTCTTCCAGATTCCAGCCGCCCTCGAGGCCGTCGACCGCCGAGACCCGCACGAACAAGGGCCTGCGCATGGGCCAGACGCCGCGCACCGCTTCGGCAACCTCCAGAGGAAAGCGCGTCCGGCCGGCAAAGTCGCCGCCGTAGCCGTCGCTGCGCGTGTTGCAAAGAGGTGAGAGAAACTGATGCATCAGGTAGCCATGCGCATTGTGGATTTCGAGCACCTCGAAGCCGGCCTCCAATGCCCGTTCGGCGGCCTCCGCCCAGTGTCTTTTCAGCGCACCCAGGTCGGAGATGGAAAGCTGGCGCGGCACGAGGTGGCCATCGGCCATCGGCTGCGCGGTCGGCGCAACGATCTCCCAGGTCTTGTCGCCCCGCGCCAAATCTTGAGCCGTCAGGGCTCCGTTACCGTGCCAAGGCCTTTGCATGGACCCCTTGCGTCCCGCGTGCGCGATCTGAATGCCGGGAACGACGCCGCGCGCCTTCATGAAATCGGCAATCCGCCTCAGAGGCGGCACATGCGCCGCAGACCACAGGCCGAGGTCGCCATTGGTAATGCGTCCCTGATCGGTAACTGCGGTGGCCTCGACAAAAACGCAGCCGGCCCCGCCCAACACGAGCCGGCCCCAATGGGCAAAGTGGAAATCCTGAGCGATTCCCTCGACGGCGGCATAGGTTGCCATCGGCGCGATCACGACGCGGTTCTTGAAGGTGACGTCCTTGATCCTGAGCGGTGTGAAGAGCAGCGGCTTGGTCATGTTCTCGGGCGGCTATCGAGGGCTGGGCCTGGAGGGCAGCAGCATGCGGGCCAACCTGTCAAGTGCGCAACCAATTCAGGCCGGTGGCGACCGGTGGGCGCGCCGTTGAGGGGCCCTCACGCGGCCGCTGCGGTCTACCACCCAAGGGCACAATGATGCCCGGACCCTGGCGCCAGCCCGCACGCCTCGCGCCCCGGTGGCGGCCGGCCGGGTCGGACGAGCAAGCTAGCTTTCGAATGGCGCTCGACATCGCTACAACAGAACCTCGCGCGTCGGGCTGCGCACAGGCCGTCGCCATCTGA
>DASTMQ010000595.1:0-3344 GCA_035714005.1 Hyphomicrobiaceae bacterium | reverse complement strand
CGCGGTCGGCTTCACCATCGTCTACAACGTGACGCGCATCGTGAACCTGGCGTTCGGCGATCTCTACATGATCGGCGCCTTCGTCACCTTCATCTGCTACGTGGTGGTGGCGGTGGGTGGCGGCAGCTTCGCCTGGCCGGTAGCAGTGGTCGTGCTGGCGGTCGCCATGGCGGTTTGTGGCGCCGCAAGCTGGGTCACTGACCGCCTGGCATTCCGGCACATGCGGCGCGCGCCTACCACGGTGCCGATGGTGGCGTCGATCGGCATCGCCATGATCTTCCGCGATGTCGTCCGGCTGAGCCAGGGCCCGAAGGCGCACTGGATGCCGCCGACGCCCGGCACCACCTGGCGCATCGTGGAGGGCCTCGGCTACGACGTCTACCTGCGCAAGGGCCATCTGATGATCGGCCTGGCGACGGCGCTGGTCGCCGCCGCTTTCTGGTGGGCGGGCCGTCACACCAAGGTGGGCCGCGGCTATCGGGCGACCGCGCAGGATCCCCGCATGGCGGCGCTGGTCGGCGTCAACGTCGATCGGACGATCGGTGTCGCGTTCCTGATCGCGGGCGCCATGACTGGCATTGCCGGGGTATTCGCTGCGCTCCAGTACCAGATCGTCGACTTCTATATGGGCTACGTCATCGGCTTCAAGGCTCTGGCGGCTGCTCTCCTGGGCGGGATCGGATCGCTGGAGGGCGCCTTCCTGGGCGGGATGCTGATCGCAGCCATCGAGACTTATGCCGGCATGGCCTTGGGCTACGAATGGCGGGAGCTGGCGGTGTTCTCGGCCATGGCGCTGGTCCTGATCTTTCGGCCGGGTGGCATCTTTGGCACCCTGCGCAATGCGCCCGCGGATGAGCGGGTGTGACGGAATGCCTGAGCGGGGGACTTGCCGTTGGACGAGTCGTTGATTAGGGTCCGCGATACAAAGACGCTGCCGGGCAACGGCAACGTGACAAGAAACGGGTTTGTGGGAAGTGCTTTGCGTACCGTGCGGACCTTGGTCCGAACGGGCAACCCAGGAAACCGATGGCTGCGCCGCGGATCAGCGGCCGTCTCTGTCAGTGAGGCTGGTCGGCTCCGGGGCAAGGGGGAACGGTGGAGGTCTTTCTTCAGCAGTTGGTCAACGGGCTGACGCTCGGGTCGATCTATGGCCTGATCGCGATCGGGTACACGATGGTCTACGGCATCATCGGGATGATCAACTTCGCCCACGGCGACATCTACATGATCGGCGCGTTCAACGCGCTGATTGCCTTCCTGATCCTGTTCGGCCTCGGCATCAGCTGGATTCCCCTCGCGATCGTCCTGGCGCTCGTGGTCGCCGTGGCCATCACGGCTACATATGGCTGGACGGTCGAACGGGTCGCCTATCGGCCACTGCGGAATTCGACCCGCTTGGCGCCGCTGATCTCCGCGATCGGCATGTCGATCATCCTGCAGAACTACGTGCAGCTGCTCCAGGGCGCGCGCAACAAGCCGCTGCCAAGCCTGATCCCCGGCGGCATCACCCTGTTCGGCGACAGCGATTTCGAGGTGTCGATCCGCTGGCTGCAGATCGGCATCGTGCTGGTGACCGTCCTGCTGATGGTCGGGTTCACGCTGTTGATCACCCGCACCGCGCTCGGGCGGGCGCAGCGTGCGACCGAGCAGGACAAGAAGATGGCGGCGCTGCTTGGCGTCAACGTCGACCGCACGATCTCGCTCACCTTCGTGATCGGCGCCGCGCTCGCCGCGGTCGCCGGCCTGATGGTGCTGCTCTACTACGGCCAGATCGACTTCTACATCGGCTTCCTGGCGGGCATCCGGGCCTTCACGGCGGCGGTGCTGGGCGGCATCGGATCGCTGCCCGGCGCAATGCTCGGCGGCTTGCTGATCGGCTTGATCGAAGTGTTCTGGTCCGGCTACTTCTCGGTCGAATACAAGGACGTCGCGACGTTCGCTGTCCTGGTGTTGGCTTTGATCTTCCGGCCGACCGGGCTGCTCGGCCGCCCGGACCTCGAAAAGGTGTAAGGCATGTCGGCGACGGCAATCCAGGCAGCGACGACGCCGGTCCAGACGCAGGTCGACTACCCGAAGATCCTGCGGCATTCGATCGCGGCCGGGGTGATCACCCTGGTGCTGACGTGCCTCGTGGTGGGTATCGAGACCATCAGCAGCACCGGCGCCTTGACCTACCAGACCCGCTATCGGGCGGTGATCGCCGCCTCGATCGGTGTCGCGATCGTGTATTTCCTGGTGCGCCTCATCAATGCCGGCCGGTTTGTCGTTCCGCTGATCGGCGGCGTCATCCTGCTCGCCCTGGCGCTTGTCCAGGCCATGGCGAAGTCTGAAGGGTGGGGGATCACCGACTTGGCGGTGTTCGACTCCGAGGTGGTGGATTGGGCCGTCATCGTCGTGCCGGTCGCGCTCATCCTGCGCGTCGCCTGGGCGGCCAGCATCGGGACGCGGAGTGCGGAGGCCAGGGGCCGCGAAGGGCGGTTCAGCCAGTTCTATCAGCGGATCAACAGGCAGTTTGCTCTGGTCCTAATCGTAGCCGCGGTCGCAATGCCTTTCATGCCATTCGCCGACCGGCGGCTGGTCGACGTGGCGACCTTGGTCCTCACCTACATCATGCTGGGCTGGGGCCTCAACATCGTGGTCGGCCTCGCCGGCCTGCTGGACCTGGGATATGTCGCGTTCTACGCGGTCGGCGCCTACAGCTACGCCATGCTGTCGGTGAACTATGGCTTCAGCTTCTGGCTGGCCTTGCCGGTCGCCGGCGCGTTGGCCGCCACGTTCGGAGTGATCCTCGGTTTTCCGGTGCTGCGCCTGCGCGGCGACTATCTCGCAATCGTCACCCTCGGCTTCGGCGAAATGATCCGCGTCATCATCATAAACTGGTGGTGGTTCACCGGCGGCCCCAACGGCATCAACAAGGTGGCGCGACCCTCGTTCTTCGGCCTCGATTTCGAGCGCAACCCGGCGCCGGGCACCCATGCGTTCCATACCTTCTTCGGCCTGGACTACTCGCCCAACCAGCGCGTCTTCTTCCTCTACTTCGTCATCCTCGCCTTCGCGCTGATCACCAACTTCTTCACGCTGCGCATCCGCAAGCTGCCGATCGGCCGCGCCTGGGAGGCGCTGCGCGAGGACGAGACCGCGTGCCGTGCGCTCGGCATCAATCCGCGCAACACCAAGCTCACGGCATTCGCCATCGGCGCGATGTTCGCCGGCATGGCCGGGTCGTTCTTCGCCGCCCGCCAGGGCTTCGTCAGCCCGGAGAGCTTCGTATTCCTTGAATCCGCCATCATCCTCGCGATCGTGGTGCTCGGCGGGCTCGGCAGCCAGATCGGCATCGTGCTCGC
>DASTMQ010000594.1:0-10036 GCA_035714005.1 Hyphomicrobiaceae bacterium | reverse complement strand
CATCAAGAACTCGCGCCCGCGCATGACGCCGAAGCGCGGCCGCACCTCGTCGCGGAACTTCCATTGGATATGATAGAGATTGCGGGGCAGGTCGCGGTAGGAGCGCACCGCGTCGCGGAATATTTGCGTGATCAGCTCTTCGTTGGTTGGCCCATAGAGCATCTCGCGCTCGTGCCGGTCGCGAAAGCGCAGCATCTCCGGTCCGTAGGCATCATAACGCCCGCTCTCGCGCCACAGCTCCGCCTGCTGCAAGGTCGGCATCAGCATTTCGATGGCACCGGAGCGGTTCTGCTCCTCGCGGACGATCTCTTGAATGCGCTGCAACACCCTGAGGCCCAGGGGCAGCCAGGAATAAATGCCGGCGCTCGCCTGCCGCACCATGCCGGCCCGAAGCATAAGCTGGTGCGAAATGATCTCCGCTTCTTTCGGCGTCTCGCGCAAAACCGGCAAAAAAAAGCGTGAAAGGCGCATGGCGTTTGGCTGGTCGCTTTCTAGGCAAACATCGACGCTGCCGCAGAACTATGCAGGAACAAGGGCAGGAGCGCGGCACAAACCGACGGCAAAGGCCTCATATCTTGTTCTGAACGGGGGTGCAACTTGGGCGCGGGCGTCCCGCCTGGGCGGGGGAGCCACGCAAGGGCGCTGGCCCCGCGGCACGCGGGCGGTGTCGCCATCATTTACCAGTCGGAAAAATTCATTGTGGCGGTGCGCGCGAGGGGTGACACAAGGCCGCGCCTTGACTACTGTGTACGCAATCAAGACGGGCGCAAGCCCGCTTGCTGTGCAAGGGCGCCTAGCCCAAGTCTCGGGAAGGATCAGTTACGCGTACCACGTCGGGCCGACCGGCGGGAAAAGCAACGATAAAAGCAATGCTTTGAGCAAGGCGGCCTGCCTTGCTCTTTTCATTTCAGGCTCGGGTCATTTCAGGCTCAGGGCGGGCTGCCCCCGCCCAGCCAGTAGCCAAAGTCGATCAGGCCGAACCTGACGACCGCCCAAAAGGCGCCAAACACTAACGACGCCAGCAGCGTCGTCAGCAGCACGATGCGCAGGAAGCGAGGCGCCGTCGGTGCGCTTTCCGGCGTTCCCGGCACGACGGTCCCGTCCTCGCCTTGCGTGCGCACGCCGAGCGGCAGCACGGCAAACAGCACGACCCACCAGATCAACACGTAGATGGCGATGGCAAGCGTCGGGCTCATGGGCGTCAGGCTTGCTCGATTTCGATCAGCGTTCCGCTGAAATCCTTGGGATGCAGGAACAGCACGGGCTTGCCGTGCGCCCCAATCTTGGGCTCCCCGTCGCCCAGCACGCGCGCGCCCGAGGCCGTGAGCTGGGCGCGCGCGGCAGCAATGTCGGCAACCTCATAGCAAATGTGGTGGATGCCCCCGCTGGGATTGCGCGCCAGAAAGGCCGCGATCGGCGAACCTGCGCCCAGCGGCTCCAACAGCTCGATCTTGGTATTGGGCAGCGTCACGAACACCACCGTGACGCCGTGCTCGGGGTGAGGCACCGGCAGGGACACTTGCGCGCCGAGCGCCTTGGCATAGACGGCCGCCGCCTCGGCAAGCTTGGGAACGGCGATGGCCACGTGGTTCAGACGACCGATCATGTCTTGCCTCCGTCGCGCAACGGGTGTTGCTAGCCTCGCGCGTTGAGCTGCGTCAGGAGCACTTTGGTGATGGGGCGTTTGCCCCACAGGTCCTCGACGCGCGCCCGCACCGCCCGCCGCACGGCTTCGCGCACGGTCTCGCCGTCCCGGCGCCGAGCCGCCGGAATGCTTTTGAGCGTGTCGTCGACGACGTCGAGCAAATGCTCGAGCATGCTGTCGCCGCGGCTATCCAGCGTCGGCACGCCGTCAAGCATGATCAAAGGCTCGGCCAACAGCTCCCCGCGCAGCGACAGCGTAAGCGAGACGATGACGACGCCGGCGAACGCCAAGGCCCGACGTTGCCGCAACGGGCCGTCTTCGGTGGCAAGCAGCAGCCGTCCATCGCGGAACAGGCGGCCGATCGGCGCCTGATCGATGATTGCGGCCGCGCCGGGGCCCAAGCGCACGATGTCGCCGTTGCGCACGGCCACCACCTCTTTGACGCCGGCGGCCCGCGCCAGCTTGGCGTGCTCGGCAAGATGGCGCGCCTCGCCATGCATGGGGATCGCCAGCTCCGGCCTCACCCAGCCATACATCTCCTTCAACTCCTCGCGGCGCGGGTGCCCGGTGACGTGCACCAGGGCATCGGCGTCGGTCAAAAGTTCGCAGCCGAGATCGACGAGCTGATTGTGAATGCGGCCGACGGCGCGCTCGTTGCCCGGAATGGTGCGCGAGGAGAAGATCACCAGATCGCCCTTGCCAAGGCTGATGTGCGGATGCTGGCCCTCGGCAATGCGGGCCACGGCCGCCCGCGGCTCGCCTTGGCTGCCCGTGCACAGCACGACGGTTTCGTCGCGCTCAAGATATTGGTAGTGCTCCTGGTCGTAGTACTTGAAATTGCTGGGCAGGTACCCCGTATCCATGGCGGCAGCGATAATGCGATGCATAGCCCTGCCGGCGACGACCAGCTGGCGCCCGGCGCTTCTGGCAGCGTCGGCGACGGCGCGAATGCGGGCGACGTTGGAAGCGAAGATCGTGACCGCGACCCGCCCCTTGGCCGCCCGAATCAGCGCCGCGAGCGTGCGGGCGACGTCGCGTTCGGAGGGTGAGCGGCCCTCGCGCATGGCGTTGGTGGAATCGCACACCATGGCGGCGACGCCCTCATCGCCGAGCCGAAGGAGGCGCGCCACGTCGGCAGGGGCGCCGATCAGGGGCGTGGCATCGAGCTTCCAATCACCCGTGTGCAAGACCGAGCCCAGCGGCGTGCGCAGCACGAGCGCATTGGATTCCGGGATCGAGTGCGCCAGCGAGATGAGCTCGATGTCGAACGGACCGACGGCAAAGCGGCTGTCCAGGGCCACGACCCTGACCTCGGGCCGCTCGCGGCCACCGAACTCGGCAAGCTTGGCGGCCAACAGGGCGGCCGCGAACGGCGTGGCGTAAATGGGGACCCTGAGCCGCGACCAGAGCTCCGCCACGGCGCCGAAGTGATCCTCATGAGCGTGCGTTAGCACGATGCCGGCAAGGGAGGCGCGTTCCGCCTCGATGAAACGCAGGTCCGGCAGGATGACGTCGATACCGGGGTCGTTTTCGCCTTCGGGAAAAGTGATGCCCAGATCGACCATCAGCCATTGGCGGGCATCGGCCGGGCCCAGGCCGTAGAGATAGCAGTTCATGCCGATCTCGCCGATCCCGCCCAGCGCCAGGAACACCAGCTCGTCGCCCGGCGAGGGGCCTGGCACTGTCGGCGATTGCTCGGTCACGCTATCCTCTTTCGCCCGTCCGCCGGATCGTAACCTCCCCGTAGGTCAACCTGCGTTCCCGGCCACTGCCATCCAACATGATGAGCGCGCCGTCCTCGGCTAAATCGAGGAATTGGCCGCTGATTTTTTCCCTGCCGGTATCGACGGTCAGTGCTTCCCCGGTCGGGCCACCGCGTTCGCGCCACGCCGCGCGGATCGCGGCAAAACCGATACCCCAATCCCAGATGTCAAGCCAGCGTTCCATGGCGCGGGCAAGATGGGCCAGCATCGCTTCCGGCCCCAGCCGCACGCCGTGCGCGGCAAGATGCGTTGCTGAGCGCCCCAAGTCCTCGGGATGCCAGGCCAAATTGATGCCGATGCCGATCACCGCCAGCAAGCTCGCCGCCGCGGTGCCGGCGTGGCTTTCAGGCAGGATGCCGGCGCATTTGGCCCCGCCGATCAAGACGTCGTTGGGCCATTTTAGGCGCAGCTCGGCAATGCCGGCGCCGGCCGCAGCCGCGCCGATGGCATCGATCACGGCCACGCCGGCCAGGAGCGAGAGCTGATGCACGGCGGCGGGCGGACAGGCCAGCGCCAACAGCAGGCTGGCGTGCAGATTGCCGGGTTCGGAGGCCCACTTGCGCCCGGAGCGGCCCCGGCCGGCCGTTTGCCGGTGCGCCATGACCCAGAGCGGCCCGATCTCGCCGGCCTTCGCCAAGGCGAAGGCCTCGGCATTGGTCGAGCCGACCTCATCAAGGACGATGCTGCGGAATGCGTGCGGCACTGGACCCGATTGCGCGCCTCGTCGCCTAGAACAGGCTCTTGGCTGCCGCATCTGCCGAGCTGACCAGCGGCGCCGGCCAAACGACATAGAGCAGCACGAACAGACCCGTCAGCGCCATCACCAGGCCGGCCTTGGCGGGGACCGCCAAGAACCTTTCCTTCGGCGCGTCGAAGAACATGATCTTGACGATACGAACGTAGTAGTAGGCGCCCACGACGCTGGCGAGGACGCCGAAGATCGCAAGCGGCCACAGCCCCTCTTTCACGGCCGCAACAAACACGTAGAACTTGGCAAAGAAACCGGCGAGCGGCGGCAGGCCCGCCAAGGAGAACATCAACAGGCCCAGCACGCTGGCCATGGCGAGATTGCTCTGGGCCAGACCGCTCAGCTCGTCGATCTCCTCCACCATGCCATCGGCGCGGCGCATCGACAGCACGCAGGCAAAAGCGCCGAGCGTCATGGCCACATAGACGACGAGGTAGATGATTGTGCCGCGCGCGCCCTCGGGTGAGGCGGCGGCAAGCCCGATCAGCATGTAGCCGACGTTGCCGATGGCCGAATACGCCAACAGCCGTTTGATGTTGCGCTGGCCGATGGCGGCAAAGGCGCCAAGGCCCATGGAGGCGATGGCCAGCGCGCTCATCACCTGCTGCCATTGCGGCGCCACCCCGGCAAAGGCACTCAGACTAACGCGCATGAAAAGCGCCACCGCCGCCACCTTGGGCGCCGAGGCCAGGAAGTTGGTGACCGGGGTGGGCGCACCCTCGTAAACGTCCGGCGTCCACATGTGGAACGGCACGGCCGAGATCTTGAAGGCGATGCCGACCAGCAGAAAGACCAGGCCGATGATGAGGCCGATGTTTTGTGCGGCCCCGGCCGCCTTGCTGGCCTGGGCGATGGCCGCGAAGCTGGTCGAACCCGTGAAGCCGTAGATCAGCGAGGCGCCGTAGAGCAGCATGCCCGAGGAGAGGGCACCCAGCACGAAATACTTGAGACCGGCCTCGCTCGAGCGCACATCGTCGCGCCGGATGGCGGCCACCACGTAGAGCGCCAGGCTCTGCAGCTCGAGCCCCAAATACAGGGCGATGAGATCGTTGGCGGAGATCATCATCATCATGCCGGCGCTGGCCAACAGCACGAGCACGGGATATTCGAACGTCAACGAGCGGGTCTCGCGCATGTAGTCGAAGGACAAGAGCAACGCGCCGGCCGTGCCGACCAAGGTCAAAATCTTCATGAAGCGCGCAAAATCATCGACGACCAAGCCGCCCTCGAACAATAGCTGCGTCCCCGGCAGCTGTGCCAACAGCCGCCAAAGCGCCACGCCGACCACGGCGAGCGCCAGCCAGCAAATGCGCTCCGCCTCGCGCTCGGTCTCGGGCCGCGTCACGCCGAGAAGCAAGAGCGCCATGGCGCCGGCGACGAGCACGATCTCCGGGATCAGCGGCTGAAAGGTGAGGGCGAGCTCGCTCATGATCTACTTTTCCGACGCTGTCTGCGACCGTCCGCTGCCAACCTGGCCCCTGTTAGCGCCCATTGTCGGCCCGCTGCGCCTTTAGCGACGCCTCATAGTTGGAGACAAGCTTTTTGACCGACACCGCCGTGACGTCGAGCAGCGGTGCCGGGTAGAAGCCGAACAGGACCACCAACAGGACCAAGGGCGCGAACACGACGATTTCGCGGGTATTCATGTCGGTGATGGCCCGCAGGCTGCGCTTTTCCAGCGGGCCGAACATCATGCGGCGATAAAGATAAAGCGCATAGGCCGACGACAAGATCAGGCCGGTGGTGGCAAGGAAGGCCACCCAGGTATTGGCCTTGAAGGCCCCGACCAGGGTTAGGAATTCGCCGATGAAGCCCGACGTCCCGGGCAGGCCGACGTTGGCCAAGGTGAACACCATGAACACGAAGGCATAAATCGGCATCCGATTGACGAGGCCGCCGTAGGCGTCGATTTCGCGGGTGTGCATGCGGTCATAGACGATGCCCACGCACAAAAACAGGGCGGCCGAGACCAACCCGTGCGACAGCATTTGGAAGATGGCGCCGTCGACGCCCTGCACGCTGAAGGAAAAGACACCCATGGTCACGAAGCCCATGTGGGCCACCGAGGAATAGGCAATGAGCTTCTTGATGTCCTCCTGCGCCAGCGCCACCAGCGAGGTGTAAATGATCGCCACCACGGACAGCGCGAATATCAGGGGGGCAAAGTCCTGGCTTGCCAGCGGAAACATCGGCAGCGAAAAGCGCAAAAAGCCGTAGCCGCCCATTTTCAGGAGAATGCCGGCCAGGATCACCGACCCGGCGGTCGGCGCCTCGACATGGGCGTCCGGCAGCCAGGTGTGCACCGGCCACATCGGCAACTTCACGGCAAAGGAGGCAAAGAAGGCCAGCCACAGCCAGGTTTGCATCTCGCGCGGAAACTTATGGGTGAGAAGGATCGCAATATCGGTGGTACCGGCGTGCCAGTACATCGCCATCATGGCGAGCAGCATCAACAGCGAGCCCAGCAGCGTGTAGAGGAAGAATTTGAAGCTGGCATAGACGCGCCGCTTGCCGCCCCAGACGCCGATGATGAGAAACATCGGGATCAGGCCGCCCTCGAAGAACAGATAAAACAGGATGAGATCGAGGGCGCCGAATACGCCGAGCATCAGCGTCTCGAGCACCAGGAAGGCAATCATGTATTCCTTGACGCGGTCTTGGATCGAGTGCCAGCTCGCCAAAATGCAAAGCGGCATCAAGAAGGCGGTCAAGACGATGAACAGCAGCGAAATGCCGTCGACGCCCATCTTGTAGCGAATGGAGGCGCCGAGCCACTCCATCTCCTCCACGAACTGGAAGCCCGGGTTGGCGTAGTCGAAGTTCGCCCACAGATAGAGCGATGCGCCGAGCGTGAAGAGCGTCGTATAGAGCGCGATCCAGCGGGCATTGCCCTTGGCCACCGGATTTTGCGCGGCGATCAGCAGCGCGCCGGCCAGCGGGAAGAAGGTAATCAGGGACAGGATGTTGAAGCCGGTCGCGTTCATCGCCCGACCCCGCCGTAGAACATGAACCAGGTGACCAGCAGCGCCACCCCGATCAGCATGGCGAAGGCGTAGTGATAGACGTAGCCGGTCTGCAGCCTGACCACGCGCCCCGTCGTCCAAAGCACGCGCGAGGCGACGCCGTCGGGCCCCAGCCCATCGATGATGGCGCCATCACCCCCTTTCCAGAGTATGCGGCCGAGCCGCATGGCGGGCCGCACGAACAGCCAGTCATAAAGCTCGTCGAAGTACCACTTGTTGAGCAGGAACAGATAGAGCGGACGGAAGGCCCTGGCCGTCGCCGCCGGCAGCGCCGGCACGGCGATATAGTAGAGGTAGGCGAGCCCCACGCCGGCGAGCATGGCAAGCGTCGGCGACCAGGTCACCCACTCCGGCACCTCGTGCATGGCATGCATGATGTGGTTGTCTTTGCTCTGGAACAGGGAGGCGCGCCAGAAGGCTTGATAGTCGTGGCCAATAAACAGGTACTGAAAGGCAAAACCGGCCACGATCGCGCCGAGCGCCAGGACCAAGAGCGGCACCAGCATCACCCAGGGGCTCTCATGGGCGTGCGCAAAGGTCTCCCGATCGGCGCGCGTGGTCCCGTGGAAGGTCAAAAACATCAAGCGCCAAGCGTAAAAGGCCGTCATGAACGCCGCCACCACCAACAGCCAGTAGGCGTAGTTGTTGGGGGTGTGGCCGGCGTAGGCCGCCTCGATGATGGCATCCTTGGAAGTAAAGCCGGCAAAGCCGATGACGTGCGGGATGCCGACCCCCGTCAGCGACAGGGTGCCGATCAACATCGTGAGCCAGGTCAGCCGCAGCTTCGGCGCCAGTCCCCCCATTTTGCGCATGTCCTGCTCGTGATGCATGGCGGTGATGACGGAGCCCGACCCCAAGAACAGCAGGGCCTTGAAGCTGGCGTGCGTGAACAGGTGGAAGATGCCGGCGGCATAGGCGCCCACCCCGCAGGCAACGAACATGTAGCCGAGCTGTGAGCAGGTCGAATAGGCGACCACGCGCTTGATATCGTTCTGCACCAGCCCGACGCTGGCGGCGAAAAATGCCGTCACGGCGCCGACCAGCGTCACCACCTCGCCCGCCACGGGCGCCAGCTCGAACATGGGTGACAGGCGCGCCACCATGAACACGCCCGCCGTCACCATGGTGGCGGCATGAATCAAGGCCGAGACCGGGGTCGGCCCCTCCATGGCGTCGGGCAGCCAGGTATGCAGCAAGAATTGCGCCGACTTGCCCATGGCGCCCATGAAAAACAGCAGGCAGAGCACGGTGAGCGTGTCCCACTGCTGGCCGAGGAACTCCATCGGCTTGCCGGCCATGGCGGGCGCGGCGCGGAAGACGGCATCAAAGCCGATCGTGCCGAAGACCGCGAAGGTGCCGAAGATGGCGAGCGCGAAGCCGAAGTCGCCGACCCGATTGACGATGAAGGCCTTGATGGCGGCGGCATTGGCCTCGGGCTTCAGATACCAGAAGCCGATCAGCAGGTAGGAAGCGAGCCCGACACCCTCCCAGCCGAAGAAGAGCTGGAGAAAATTGTCGCTCGTCACCAGCGCCAACATGGCGAAGGTGAACATCGACAGGTAGGCGAAGAAGCGGGGTCGGCTGGGGTCTTCCTGCATGTAGCCGATCGAATAAACATGCACCAGGAACGAGACGCTGTTGACCACCACCAGCATGACCGCGGTCAGGGTGTCGATGCGCAGCGCCCAGGCGACCTCGAGCTCACCGGATGTGACCCAGCGCAGGATCGGAACGCGTACGAGCTGGGCCTCGATCCCCACCTGCCAGAAGGCAACCCAGGACAAGGCGGCCGCCACTCCCAGCAGCGAGGTGGTGATGAGCTCCGAGGCGCGCGCCCCCAAGGGCCGGCCAAAGAAGCCGGCGATCAGCGCCCCCAGCGCCGGCAGGAAGACGATGGCCTCGTAAATCATCGGCTACCCCCGGCTCCTTTGCCTTTGCGGCCCTGGCCGCCGGGTTGCCGGCAACGGCGGGCGCGACAGGCCCACGCCTTGTGGATCTTGCCCATCTCAGCCCTTCTCAGCCCTTCATCAGGTTGATGTCTTCCACCGCAATCGAGCCGCGATTGCGGAAATAGACGACGACGATGGCAAGGCCAATGGCCGCCTCCCCTGCCGCCACGGTCAACACGAACAGCGCGAACACCTGGCCGACGAGGTCGCCCATGAAGGCGGAAAAAGCAACCAGGTTGATGTTGACGGCCAGCAGCATCAGCTCAATCGACATTAAGATGACGATGACGTTCTTGCGGTTGAGGAAGATGCCAAAAATGCCGAGCGTGAACAGGATCGCGGCAACCGTCAGGTAGTGCCCAAGCTGAATGGCCATGGCGCTATGCCTCAACCGCGCTCATCGACAACGGCCACCTCTGGGATGGCGGCATCCCCGGGTTTGACCTTGACGATGTCCATCGCCGTCGCCTTCCGGCGCGCCACTTGCCGGGCGATCGACTGGCGTTTTACGCCCTCTTTGTGGCGCAGCGTCAGCACGATGGCGCCGATCATGGCGACCAACAGGATCAGCCCCGCGCCTTGAAAATAGTAGACATATTTGGTGTAGAGCACGCGCCCGATCGCTTCGGTGTTGGTGATGCCCGAGCCGGTCGTGGGGATCGGCGCGGCGGGAGCGGCCAGCGCGCGGGGATCGATGATGTGGACGCCGAGCACGAAGATCAGCTCGGCCAAAAGCACGAGACCGACCATGGCTCCGAGCGGCGCATTGTTGATGAAACCGGCGCGCAGTTCGGCGAAGTCGACGTCGAGCATCATCACCACGAACAGGAACAGCACGGCCACCGCGCCGACGTAGACCACTACCAGGATCATGGCCAGGAACTCGGCCCCGAGCAGCACGAACAGCC